>NZ_CP047984.1:332916-665833 GCF_009931655.1 Pontibacter russatus
GACTGCGTCAGAAAGGCTACCCCCACCTGCGTGGCGGAGGTTTCCAGTTCAGAAAGTAAATAGGTGCCCAGTGTCACAAACCACGCCCCCCAGATAAAAAACTCCAGGAACATCATGAACGACAGTTTGATGCGGGTGACCAGGTGCATGCTTGTAGAGTTAGGCTATGAAACGTATTTACAGCAATGGCTGCCCACGCCAATGCGCGGGCAGCCTTCGCTGCTATATATCAGTCGCTGGGTGCTGAAACTTGAAAAGCAGGCAGGCCACAGGAACAGTCATATATAGATTATCACCTGAAGCCATACTTGACTATATCACTATAACTCCTTGATCATGATATCCTTGTACCACACCGCGTCGCCATGGTCCTGCAGCGCGATTTTGCCCGACTTGAAGGTGCCGAAGTCTTCCATGTCCGCAAACTTGCTTCCCGCAACCATGGTCTTCCAGTTATCATCCCAAAGGGTGGTGGTCACAACTTTCTCCCCGTTCTGGTACAGTTCCAGGTTTCCATCCTTGCTGATGATCTCCACATGGTTCCACTCGCCAGCCGGTTTCACGGTCTCCGGGTCACTCGCAATCAGGTCATACAGGTCGCCAGCACGGTGCTTGTTGATTTTGGCGTCGGGGTGCCCTTCGTTGTCGAGCACCTGCATTTCAAGGCCGGTGTTATAGGTGTTGGCGTATTTGGCGGTGTCCTCCTCCACATAGAAGATGATGCCGCTGTTTCCGTTCTCCGAAATCTTCCAGTCGAGCTTCAGGTGGAAATCATCGTACTCCTCGTCGGTCACCAGGTCGCCCCCACCCTGTCCGTCCTGCTTCGCAGACGGATCGAGGTAAAGCGCTCCGTCCGCAATTGTCCAGGCCTGGCCTACGCTGTCGGAGCCATAGGTGTGCCAGCCTTCGGTTGTGGTGCCATCAAAAAGCGGCGTCCATTCTTCATTTGCTGCAGTTGTTTCAGCGGCAGGCTCCTCCGTCATGGTTGTTTCAGTTTCTGATGTGGATGACTGGCAGGAGAGAAGCGCTGCCAGTGAGCAAAAGGCGACAAAATTACGGGTCATCGTTTTATTTTCTTAGAGATAGAACATATTTGGCCATTTCCTGGGCATCTTCTTTGCTCAGGTCGGGGTGCGGAGTCATCGGGATCTGCCCCCAAACACCGGCTCCACCCTTGATGATCTTGTCAGCCAGGTACGCCACATTCTTCTCGTTCATCTCATATTTGGCTGCTACTTCCTCGTAGGCAGGGCCCACCAGTTTCTTGTCTACCTGGTGGCAGGCAAGGCAGTCAGACATAGCTATCAGGTTCTTGCCTTTCTCATAGTCCTCCTTCGCGGGGGTTTGCTGGGCAGCGGCAGGCTGCTCTGTGGCAGCGGGTTCAGCAGCGGCGGCATCCTCGGTGGCGGCAGTTTCTTCGGTAGCAGCAGGCACGGTGGCTGTGCGGTCAGTGCCGATGTCATTGATGCTGGTATCCACTTCAGACTGGCGCGTGGCGGCGCTTACTTCTGCCTCTGAGGTAGAGTTATTATAATACTCTTCCCCTTCCAGCTGCGTTTCAGAATTGCTGCAAGCAGCAAAAAGGGCGCAGCAGCTGAATACGAATAATACTTTTTTCATAATGTTGTTTTGTTTAAATAATAATTAAAGGCCCAATATAGTACGATTTTTCGCGTCATCTATACCTGTGGCAGCAAAATCATCGAAGGCTTTCTCTGTCACCCTGATAATGTGATCTTTAATGAAGATGGCTCCCTCGCGGGCTCCGTCTTCGGGGTGCTTCAGTGCGCACTCCCACTCCAGCACGGCCCATCCTTTGTAATCATAGGCGGTAAGTTTGCTGAAAACAGATTTAAAATCTACCTGTCCGTCGCCAAGCGAACGGAAGCGCCCGGCGCGGTTCACCCAGTTCTGGTAACCTCCATATACTCCTTGCCGGCCTGTAGGGTTGAACTCAGCGTCCTTCACATGGAACATCCGGATGCGCTCGTGGTAAATATCGATGTACTCGAGGTAGTCCAGGCACTGCAGCACGAAATGCGACGGGTCGTAGAGCAGGCAGGCCCGCGGGTGGTTGTTCACTTCCTCCAGAAACATCTCATAGGAGGCTCCGTCGTGCAGGTCCTCTCCCGGGTGAATTTCGTAGCAGAGGTCTACGCCGGCTTCGTCAAAGGCGTTGAGGATCGGCGTCCAGCGTCTGCCTAACTCCTTAAAACCGGCCTCTACCAAGCCGGCAGGGCGTTGTGGCCAGGGGTATACCGTGTGCCAGAGCAGCGCGCCGCTGAAAGTAGCGTGGGCATTGAGGCCTAAATTCTGAGAGGCTTTTGCGGCATATTTTAGTTGTTGCACGGCCCATTCGGTGCGGGCCTGCGGGTTGTTGTGGTACTTCTCCGGGGCGAAGCCGTCAAAGAGCGTGTCATAGGCCGGGTTAACAGCCACCAACTGGCCCTGCAGGTGGGTCGAAAGTTCTGTAATCTTCAAACCCAGTCCTTCTACGGTACCCTTGATCTCGTCTGCATAGGTCTTGCTCTCGGCGGCCTTCTGAGGGTCGAAATACCTGCTGTCCCAGGTCGGTATCTGCACCCCTTCGTAACCGAGGCCTTTGGCCCAGCGGCAGATGTTCTCTAAAGTGTCGAATGGTGGCTGGTCGCCCAGAAACTGTGCCAGGAAAATGGCCGGTCCTTGTATGGTCGTCATAGTTTATGTTTAGATGATAAAGTCAATATACGAATAGAGAATTCAACTGACATCCCAAAGCGAAAGGAACCTGCTGCGGTATAAACCAAGGCTCCCTTCGCTCCACAAATAGCTATATTCTATTATAGGGTGTTAAAGTAAATGCAAGAAGCCTGCATGACAGGCTCTGCACTTGTAATTGGTATGTCTGGTAGTGGTGTACGTTTCTGATGCAATTTAGGTGGCCCAGGCCCTGTCTCCTTTTTTGTAAGGCATGCAACCGTCGTATCGGCCCGGCACCGGATCATAGCGCAGGGCCTTCGTTGCCCCTATCTCAGAAGAAAAATAACCCAGCAGCGTCAGTTCCTTCATCATGCGGAAGTAGTGGTTCGGGTCTTCCGGGGCTTTGGAGCGCTGGTGCTCTTTCTGTTCGGCGTCCAGGGCAGTCAGCAGTGCGGTGCGCTGCTTCGCGTCCAGCTCCATAAAGTCCTTGCCGAACTTGTCGTCGCTGGCCTTGTTCAGTTTCGTGATGCCCTCCAGGAATACCTTCTGATCTTCCGGCGTGTAGCAGTCGCGGACCATGACAGCGACAAACTCTCCCACGTTGGCCGCCTTCGCGCCAGGCGTGCTGGTGGTGGGCAGAATGGTTTCTCCCACCTCGTTCAGAAAAGCAATCTGCTCTGGTTTAAACAGATCGCTGACGTCTTTTGCCTTGGTCGTGCAGGAAACCAGCATTTCAGCGCTGATCAACGTGCCTCCCATCAGCCAGGCAACGGCTGTTATTGCTTCTCGTCTGTTCATGTCTTTTTTATATGACAGCTAATTATCCTATATATACTGCGGGGCAGGGCAACAGCCTGCTGTTAAACTCCCAGGCTCCAGCCTTTCCGGTAATCCCGCTTCACAAACTGGTTCACCGCATCGAAGTTGGTGACGCGCATGTTCTCGTTATCCCACAGCAACTTAATAGATCTGCCCGGGTAGTCATACCCCTCGCCGGATGCCTTCGGCGTGCGGATATCGTACCCACGTATCGCAAGGTTTGCCATGAGCAGGGCCTCTGTCAGCGGGCCAGCCGTATCGAACGGCGAACTCACCTCTTTTTTGCCATACCCGGCAATGGCCGCTTCCACCCATTGGGCATAATGGCCTTCTGCGTCGCCTGGTACGCGCGCAAACTTCTGCTTCACCTTCGTCTGGCTGGTTTTGGAGGTGGGCAGCAGTTGCGGGTTCTCGCTGTAGGTGCCGCACATCATCTTGCCTTTGGTGCCGATGAACAACACGCCGTTTCCGCCGTCGCCGAACACCTCGTTCGGGCCCAGCTCCTCTGGCCGCGCCGGCTGTATGCCGCCGTCCATCCAGTGCAGTGTGATATCGCCTTTGGTTTTGGCTGTTTTCGGGAAGGTGAGGATGGCATGGCTGGAGGGCGGGCAGCCCTCAGGGAAATAGCCGCGCTTAAACTCGTCTACATACACGCTGCCTACGCTGCACTGCACATCTTTCGGGTAGGTTAGGCCCAGCACCCGGAACGGCACCTCCACCAGGTGGCAGCCCATGTCGCCGAGGGCGCCGGTGCCATAATCCCACCAGCCGCGCCAGTTGAAGGGCACTACCTTGTCCACGTACTCTTTGTAAGGGGCGGTGCCGAGCCACAGGTTCCAGTCCAGCTCTTTGGGCACTTGGGCGGTGGCGTCAGGCCACGGAATACCCTGCGGCCACACCGGCCTGTCGGTCCAGGCGTAAATCGTGTGTACATCGCCTATTTCGCCGGCGTCGTACCATTCCGCCATCAGACGGGTGCCGGGGTTGGAGGCACCCTGATTGCCCATCTGCGTCACCACTTTATATTTTTTAGCGGCGTTTGTCAGCGCACGGGCCTCGTAGAGATCGTGCGTGAGGGGTTTCTGCACATACACGTGCTTGCCCAACTGCATGGCGGCCATGGCCTGCACGGCATGGTTGTGGTCGGGGGTCGAAACAGAGACAGCGTCTATATGCTTGGCCTCTTTGTCGAGCATCTCGCGGTAGTCTTTGTAGTATTTCGCCTTCGGGAATCGCTTGATGGAATTGGCTGCCCTTCGGTCGTCCACGTCGCAGAGGTAGGCGATTTCCGCTTTTCCGCTCTTATGGAAGTTGGCAATGTCACTCTCTCCTTTTCCTCCTACACCGATGCCGGCAATCACCAGCTTGTCGCTGGGCGCGATAAAGCCCGGGCCGCCGAGCACATGGCGTGGTACAATCAGGAAACTGGCGGCCGCTACGGCACCGGCCTTCAGGAACTTACGACGCGAGCTATCCGCTGAGGAAGTGTTTGCTTCTTTTTCTGACATAATGCTGTTTTTATATATGCCTCCGCTATATAAGTTGAGGACTTTTAAAACAATTTAATTTTAACAAATGCTTTCTTTGTTTGGCAACGCCTGTGCCGCTATATGTTCTGACGCTTCAACTCATTCACAGCATGGTCTACGGCTCTTGCGGTAAGGGCCATATAGGTGAGCGACGGGTTCTGGCAGCCGGCAGACGTCATGGCGGCGCCGTCCGTAACGTACACGTTCTGCGCGTCCCATACCTGGTTGTGGGCGTTCAGCACCGAGCTCTTTGGGTCCCTGCCCATACGTGCGGTTCCCATCTCGTGTATGCCCTGGCCCAGGCCGTAGTCCGCATCGTAGGTATTCACGTTTTTCACCCCGGCTATCTCCAGCATCTCCTTGGCGTCGTTCATCATGTCCTTGCGCATCTTGCGCTCGTTCTCTTTAATCTCTGCATCTATCGCCAGCACAGGCAGCCCCCACTTGTCTTTCTTGTTCTTGTCGAGCGTCACCTTGTTCTCGTGGTAAGGCAGTGTCTCGCCGAAGCCGTTGATGCCCATCGTCCAGCTGCCCGGCTCGGTCAGCGCGTCCTTGAATTCGCCGCCGATGTTCATCTCGGCAATTTCGCGGCTCCAGCCCTCGCGGCCGGCGCTGCCTTGGTAACCAAACCCGCGTATATAATCGCGCTTGTCGTCGCCGATGTTGCGGAAGCGGGGAATATAGATTCCGTTCGGTCGGCGTCCGTAGTAGTACTTGTCTTCGTAGCCTTCCACGGTACCGGAGGCTCCCACTTTAAAATGGTGGTCCATCAGGTTGTGGCCGAGCTCTCCGCTGCTGCTGCCAAGGCCCTCTGGCCACACGTCCGTGGCAGAGTTCATGAGCACCCAGGTGGTGTTCAGTGCCGAGGCGTTCAGAAAAACCACTTTGGCCAGGTACTCATAAGTCTGGTTTGTTTCAGCGTCCAGCACCTCCACTCCTCTCGCCTTCTTGGTGTCCTTGTCATACAGCACCCTGGTCACGATGGAGAAAGGACGCACGGTCAGGTTGCCGGTGGCCATGGCGGCCGGCAGCGTGGCCGACTGCGTGCTGAAATAGGCGCCGAAGGGGCAGCCGAGCCAGCATTTGTTGCGGTACTGGCAGTTGGAGCGGTCATGGTGGGGCTGCGTGAGGTTGGCCGTACGGCCAATGATCATGTGGCGGGTGTTGTTGTAGTGCTGCTTCAGGCGGGCGGCCACGTCTTTCTCCACACAGTTAAGCTCCATGGGGGGCATAAACTCGCCGTCCGGCAGGTGCGGGATGTTCTCTTTGGAGCCGCTGATGCCTGCGAACTTCTCCACGTAGCTGTACCACGGAGCGATATCCGCATACCGGATCGGCCAGTCAGTGGCGATACCGTCTTTGGCATTGGCTTCAAAATCAAGGTCGCTGAGGCGGTAGCTCTGGCGGCCCCACATCAGGGAGCGGCCCCCCACATGGTAGCCCCGGTACCAGTCGAAGCGCTTTACCTCCACGTACGGGCTCTCTTTCTCGTTTACCCAGTAGTCGAGGTTGCGCTCGTTCAGCACGTAGTCGCGTTTCAGCACCGGGTAATTCTTGATCATTTCCTGCGTGCGGCCGCCGGCGTGGGGAAACTCCCAGGGGTGCTTGTTTGCGTTCGTATAATCCTTGATGTGCTCAATGTTGCGGCCTCGCTCCAGCATAATGGTTTTCAGGCCCTTCTGGGTCAGCTCTTTGGCAGCCCAGCCACCGGAGATGCCGGAGCCGACTACAATCGCATCATAAACATTTTCAGCCATAATTCAGGGTGATAAGCTATTTATATATAATAAGGTTAAGTATAAAACTCCAGCACTATCGAGCACGCCGTTAAAGCGGTGAGAAGTTGTTCAGATGCAGTTGAGCAGGAAATGAACGGTTAAGTATAACGCTTTATTCAAAAATAAGCAAGTTATAAGGATAAAATGCTGCATATAGTTGAGTGCTCACTATGGCTAATCCGCTACAGCTAAACGTGATAGTGATGAGAAACACCTTAGCGCCTTTAGTTCTATCTATTTAACGTATAAATAGATCTTATAGAATTTCTTCAATATAAAATGAGCTGATTTTAAGGATTGCCTTACTAGTATATATAGTGGAAGCGTTTTGAAGTGAGCCGCTACTTGCTGCGTTTCCGCTTCGTTTCTTTACAAGCTATTGCTATATAAACTTCCCTGACGATAACCCGTCCTTCAGAAAGAGCGACTCCTGTTCCATTGGCGGCGCTTTTTTCTTTGTGCCATGCCACCACCGCCACCGCCACGATTTATTTAATGAAGCGTTGCGCCCTATATATAGCACCGAGCGTGCTATATATAGGGCGCAACGCTTACTCGTGCCAGGTGCCCATTTTACCCTGCTGGTAGTCTTGGAAAGCCTCCTGTATCTCCTGCTCAGTGTTCATCACAAACGGCCCGTGCGCCACCACTGGCTCGTTGAACGGCTCGGCATGGCCGAACAACACCACCGCGTCTTCCGATGCCGCTACTTTTACCTCCTCGCCCTCGTTCCCAAACTCCACCAGGTGCAGTTTGCTCACTGGCTGCCCGTTCACGTTTACCCGCCCCCGCACCACATAAAAGAAAATGTTGCGGCTGGCCGCGACTTCCCTTGTAAAGCTGCCGCCTTGCTTAATTTCTATGCTGCTCATGTCGATGCCGCTCAACGAACGGACGGGCCCCTGCACGCTGCCCCATTTGCCTGAGATGACATTTACCTTCACCCTGCCTCCGTCTTCTGTCACAGTCGGTATCTCGTCCTGCTGCAGCCCGATGTAGTTTGGCTTGACCATCTTGTACCTGGCGGGGAGGTTAAACCAGAGTTGCAGGATCTCCAGAGGGCCTCCCTCCCGCTTGAATTTGTCGGAGGAGACTTCGGCGTGAATCAGGCCGGAGCCCGCTGTCATCCACTGCACACCGCCTTTCTGTATCACGCTCCGCCCGCCGCCGGTGTCCTGGTGCATGATGTCCCCCTCCAGAATAAACGTCAGCGTCTCGAAGCCCCGGTGTGGGTGCGGCCCAAAGGGCAGGCCGCTGTTGTTGGGGCCGTAGGTCTGCGGCCCGTGGTGGTTCAGAAACAGGAACGGGTCAATGTATTCCACTTCCCGCGTCGGCAGTGCCCGGTATGTAACCAGGTTGCCAAGGGGTGCGCTCATGGCTTTATGAGCTTTCTTTATTTTCCGTGTTGCCATATATCTGTTTATAGGAAAAAGGACACATGCCTCAAGACATAAGGTATTTATACTTTATATCGTTGATCTTCGGCTGACTTATATATGTGGTGATTTAATGGGTAGTGCAAGTTAATTTTGACCGGGTACTTATATAAATTTTGGTTTAAAGGAACTCATCTGTTGTTCTCCAAAAGCTATATATGAGTTGCTGCTAACTATTTGCCCCTGTTCCCTCCGGGACAATCTAAGATGTTGTTTGCGGCACGGGAATGTACAGGGTAAATAAGTTGCCTTTTATATATGGCTGGTATATATGGCTTTGAAGCCTGTCCAGCTTCAGGTGCGCAGGAGGCCTTTAGCAGAAAAGCCGGAGAGGCTGTGTACATCAGCTTCTCCGGCTTTGTTATGCTCGCTGCTTCTCCCTTAACCAAACAGGTCGGAGGAAAGGTAACGGTCGCCGCGATCGCAGATGATGCAGACTACCACGCCCTCGTCCAGTTGCTCGATGAGTTTGGTGGCCGCAAACACAGCGCCGCCGCTGCTCATGCCGGCGAACACGCCTTCTTCCCTGGCCAGGCGGCGCGTCATCACGGTGGCCTCGTGCTGCGACACGTCGATGGTGATATCCACACGCTCCTTTTCAAAAATCTTTGGCAGGTACGCTTCCGGCCAGCGCCGGATGCCGGGTATCTGGGAGCCCTCCACAGGCTGCGTGCCCACAATCTGCACCTCCGGGTTCTGCTCCTTCAGGTAGCGCGAAACGCCCATGATGGTACCCGTGGTGCCCATCGAAGACACAAAATGGGTGACCTGCCCCTTAGTGTCGCGCCAGATCTCGGGGCCGGTGGTGTGGTAGTGCGCCAGGCTGTTGTCGTGGTTTGCAAACTGGTTCAGCAGCAGGTAACCACCCTCCGATACCTTCTTGTTTACATAGTCAATCGAGCCTTCCATCGATTTCTCGGCGGGCGTCAGGATAACCTTTCCGCCGTAGGCCTCCATCGTGAGCACGCGCTCCTGTGTGGCGTTGTCGGGCATCACCAGTTCTATCTCCACGCCGAAGAGCCGCGCGATCATAGCCAGGGCGATGCCGGTGTTGCCGCTGGTCGCCTCAATCAGCTTCATCCCCGGCTTCAGTTCTCCCCTGTCCAGGGCCCCTTTGATCATGCCGTAGGCGGCGCGGTCTTTCACGCTGCCGCCGGGGTTGTTGCCTTCCAGCTTGCCATATAGTTTTACGCCGGGTTTGGTGTTTATATGCTGCAACTCCACCAGGGGCGTGTTGCCTATCAAATCAAGTAGGGTAGCCATTCGTTTCGCTTTGTGATAAAACTGTTCCCATTAACTACAAATGTAAAAGGTTTGTTGTAAAACGGACAAAGAAATGAAGCCCGGCTACAGCCGAATAGCGACCATGCCGCAGGCGCCCGAAAAGCCAACACCCGGAAAGGCCCGGGCGGAGGCAGAACAGCTGAATACAAAACGCTCCCGGCGTTCAAAGGATTAGCACCAGCGTACCCCCGATAATGAGCAGCGCGCCGACAGCCGTTTTCAGCGTCAGGTCCTCGTGCAGGAAAATTATGGATAGCAGAATGGTCAGCGCCACGCTCAGTTTATCGACAGGGGCCACCTGCGACACCTTGCCCAGCTTCAGTGCCTTGAAATAGAATATCCAGGAGAGTCCCGTAGCCAGCCCGGACAGAATCAGAAAAGACATGCTGTGCCTGGATATGGCCTGAATCCCCTGAAGCTCTCCCCTGGCCACGGTAATGCCCCACGCGACCACCAGAATCACCACCGTCCGGATAGCCGTAGCCAGGTCAGAGTTTACGTTCGAGACACCAATTTTGGCAAAGACAGCGGTCAGGGCCGCAAAAAAAGCCGAACCCAATGCATATACCCACCACATCATTTAGCAGTTTTATATGCATAGTACGAAAATTGCCGCGCCATGGCTTTGGGTGGCTACACGGCTGTAGTAAGAAAGGCGATACAGGAGGGGTGGCACAGGCCAAACCAGCTTAACATATAAATCCCACCAAAGACATTGATTCTGATGCGCGTTTCTTATATAAGCCTACAATCTATCCGGGGCTACCTCTACATGAGTCGCAGCAGTTCTTCTGCGGCTCCCTCCGACGAGGCGGGGTTCTGGCCCGTAATCAGGATGCCGTCGCGCACCACGTGCGGCTGCCAGTCCTCCACTTTGGAGTATTGCCCTCCGAGCGCCTTCAGCTTGTCCTCCACCAGAAAAGGCACTACCTCGGTCAGGTTCACGGCCGCCTCTTCGGTGTTGGTGAAGCCAGTCACGTTTTTCCCCTTCACCAGTGGCTCACCGTCTCCTTTTTTCACCTTGGCAAAAACCGCCGGCGCGTGGCACACAGCCGCGATCGGCTTGCGCTGCCTCTCAAAGGCTTCCAGCAGCCGGATAGAATCCTCGTTATTCGTCAGGTCCCACAGCGGCCCGTGGCCTCCCGGATAGAAGACAGCGTCATAATCGTCCGCCTTCACCTCGCTCAGCTTCACTGTGCGCGACAGCTTTTCCTGCAGTTCCCGGTCTTCGTTGTAGCGGTTGGTGGCGTCTATCTGCGCACCGGGCGCCTCGCTGTTGGGATCGATGGGCGGCCTCCCTCCCGCCGGAGAGGCGAGCGTGATGTCTGCCCCCGCATCGGATAGCACGTAGTAGGGCGCGGCGAACTCCTCCACCCAGAACCCAGTTTTATGGCCTGTGTCGCCCAGTTTATCATGCGACGTTAACACAAAGAGTACTTTCATAGCTATTGGTTTTTCTGTTGTTGCTGTTCGGTACTTATATATAGCTGCTGCTTGACGGCTTCAGCCATATATAATCAGGTATACGGGGAGGCGTTGCCGGTGAGTTGTGCTGCAGGTCGAGGCAATCCCGTGCTTTTGAAGCAGCGTCCCAGTCGCTCCACTCCCTTGCCCTCCGGAGGGGATATATAAATGCGCTGCAGCGGCCGCAAGGCAAATACAGATATGCTCCTGTTTTGTACCTTTGCCACTTAACCCCGCCTGTTTTGAGCCAGACAATCCGGAAGATCATTCATGTGGACATGGACGCTTTCTTTGCGTCGGTGGAGCAGCGCGACAACCCGGAGCTGCGCGGAAAGCCGGTGGCGGTGGGCGGCTCCAGGGAGCGCGGCGTGGTGGCGGCGGCCAGCTACGAGGCCCGCAGGTTCGGGGTACACTCTGCGCTGGCCTCTAAAATTGCGGCGCAGCGGTGCCCGCAACTGGTTTTCGTCAAGCCCCGGTTCGAGGTATACAAGGCCGTGTCGCGGCAAATCCGGGAGATATTCTTCTCCTACACCGATCTGGTAGAGCCGCTGTCGCTGGACGAGGCATACCTGGATGTGACGGAAAACAAGATCGGGATGCCTTCGGCCAGCATCATCGCCCGGGAAATAAAGTCGCGCATTCTGGAAGAAACGGGGCTGACAGCTTCTGCAGGTGTGTCTTTTAACAAATTCCTGGCGAAGATTGCCTCGGACATGGACAAGCCCAACGGCTTCACCCTCATTACCCCGGACAGGGCCGAGGAGATGGTGGCCAGCCTGGCCATCGAGAAATTCCACGGCATCGGCAAAGTGACGGCAGCTAAAATGCAAAGCATGGGCATTATGACGGGGGCCGACCTGCGGCAACGGCCGGAGGAGGAACTGGTGCGCCACTTTGGCAAGGTGGGTCGCTACTACTACCGCATCTCCCGCGCACTAGACGAACGCGCCGTGCAGCCGCACCGCGTCCGCAAATCCATCGGCTCGGAGCGCACCTTCGACGTGGACCTGACGGAGGAGCAGGACATGCTGGAGCGCCTCCAATACCTGGCACAGGAGGTGGCCCAGGACATGGCACGGCTGCAGGCGACCGCCAAAACCGTGACTCTTAAAATCAAATACTTCGACTTCACGCTGAACACGCGCAGCAAAACATATGGCAGCGCGTTCAGCTCCGCCGACGCCATCTTCACCATCGCCCGCGACTTGCTGCGCACGCCCCAACTCCCGACCTACCCGGTGCGCCTGCTCGGCATCACCGTCTCCAGCCTCCTCTACCAGCACGACAAGCAGGAAGGTTACCAGCTGACAATTGAATTTTGAGGAAGCAAGGTGTTATATATGAATATATATGATTTTACTGAATTAGATTTTTTTCTGAAGGGCTTGTCAGAGAGACATGCAGCAACCAGGGTGGCGTGCAGGAATCACTCAATAAACGTGAACTCGGGAATTAAATATTTTTAAATCAAGTACTTGCGCAACAAAAAAGGCTAAGGATCAGGTAGAAATATTGCCTTATGTTTCACCTAAACCCTTAGCCTTATGCACTTTATCATAGATACTGCCAGGGTGGTAGAAGTGTTCTGCTTCATTGACGATTTCTGTAAGGAGGTTGAGGATTATTTCACTTCCCATCCGCTGCCAAAAGGGCTCTTAGAAAAGCACCCCGCCGGCAGGAAGCCCTCCCTCTCCGAGAGCGAGGTGCTCACCATCCTGGTGCTCTACCACCTCTCGGGCTTCAAGTGCTTCGAGTACTACTACCGGCGCCTGGTACTCGGAGAACTGAGGAGTTTCTTTCCCAGGGCCGTCTCCTACACGCAGTTCCTCTCGCTGGCCCGCCAGGCCTGCTTCCACGCCTTTCTGCTGGCCCAGTGCCGGTGCAGCCTCTCCGCCCGCACCGGCCACTACTACATAGACTCCAAGAAGCTCCCTGTCTGCGACAACCTGCGCATTCACTCCCACAGGGTCTTCGAGGGGATAGCCTCAAGGGGAAAAGGCTCCACCGGCTGGTTCTTCGGCCTCAAGCTGCACCTGGTCATAAACCAGCACGGAGAGCTGGCGCGCCTGCTCATCACACCGGCTAACGTGGCAGACAACAACCACCAGGTGCTGGGGCGCCTGCTCGAGGGGCTGAAGGGCAAGTGCTACGGGGACAGAGGCTACCTCTCCTCCCTGCTCGGGGAACTGCTGGAGAAGGGCCTGCACCTGGTGGCTAAAATAAGGAAGAACATGAAAAACATGCTCCTGACGCTCTCAGACAAGCTCAACCTGATGAAGAGGGGAGGTATAGAGGCCGTCAATGATATTCTGATGAGCGTTTGCGACATCGACCACACCCGTCACCGAAACCCGCTCAACGCCCTGGTCCACATCCTCTCCGGCCTGACCGCCTACACCTTTCTCGACCACAAAAACAAAAGATTTAATCCTGCCAGAACTTTGGCTTAATTCCCGAGTTCACGCTCAATAAGCAGGCGTGTTGTTGTCTTGCTTTAGAAACAGGCCCTATGTTTCAGGTTCAGCTTTAATTTTAAGAAAGAAATCCTAAGCTCCCAGCTTGTGTTCAGGATAATCAAATAATTAAGCGTACCTTTGTAGCCCATAAGACTTACCCTAACTTATGGCTACTAAATACATATTTGTTACAGGCGGCGTGACGTCCTCCCTTGGCAAAGGCATTATTTCTGCCTCCCTTGCTAAACTGCTGCAGGCAAGGGGCTTCTCTGTAACCATCCAGAAATTTGACCCCTACATTAACATTGACCCGGGTACGCTGAATCCCTACGAGCACGGCGAGTGCTACGTAACCGAAGACGGCGCGGAGACTGACCTCGACCTGGGCCATTACGAGCGCTTCCTCAACACCCCCACCTCGCAGGCCAACAACGTGACCACCGGCCGCATCTACCACCACGTCATCACCCAGGAGCGGGAGGGCGCTTATTTGGGCAAAACCGTACAGGTAATACCCCACATCACCGACGAGATAAAGCGCCGCATGCTGCTGCTGGGCCAGACGGGCGAGTATGACGTGGTGATAACGGAAATTGGCGGGTGCGTGGGCGATATCGAATCGCTGCCATTTATCGAGGCGGTGCGCCAGCTGCGCTGGGAACTGGGCGTACACGAGTCCTGCGTGATACACCTGACGCTGGTGCCTTACCTGCGGGCCGCCGGCGAGCTGAAGACAAAGCCTACACAGCACTCGGTGCGCGCGCTATCGGAAGCAGGTGTGCAGCCCGACATCCTGGTGTGCCGCTCTGAGTACCCGCTGCCGACCGAGATGCGCAAGAAAATAGCGCTGTTCTGCAACGTGAAGACCAACTCCGTCATTGAGTCGCTGGACGCGGAAACTATATATGACGTGCCCCTGCTGATGCGCAAGGAGAAGCTGGACGAGCGCGTGATCAGCAAACTGAAGCTGCCGCACCGCATGGACCCGAACCTCGACAGTTGGAAGGAGTTCCTGGGCCGCCTCAAAAACCCGACCGCTGAGGTAAACATCGCCCTGGTGGGGAAATACGTGGAGCTGCCTGACGCCTACAAGTCCATCATCGAGTCGTTCGTACACGCGGGCTCTGCCAACGAGTGCAAAGTCAACATCAAGTGGTTCCAGTCCGAGAACATCACCAACGAGAATGTGGGGGCCATGCTGCAGCAAATGGACGGCGTGCTGGTGGCGCCCGGCTTCGGGGAGCGCGGGTTTAAGGGCAAGCTGGAGGCCATCCGGTTTGTTCGCGAGAGCAACATCCCGTTCCTGGGCATCTGCCTGGGCATGCAGTGCGCTGCCGTGGAGTTTGCCCGCAACGTGCTGGACATGGCGGGCGCCGCCTCCACCGAAATTAACCCCGACACGCCTTACCCGGTCATTGACATGATGGAAGATCAGAAACAAGTGACCCAAATGGGAGGAACTATGCGATTAGGTTCTTATACTTGTGAACTAAAACGCGGGACAAAGGCTTATTCAGTATATGGCAAGTCTAAGATCTCGGAGCGCCACCGACACCGTTACGAGTTCAATAACAAGTACTTACCAGATTTCGAGCAGGCAGGCATGATAGCCTCGGGCATAAACCCCGAAACAGGCCTGGTGGAGGTGATAGAGTTGCAGAATCACCCCTGGTTTGTGGCGGCGCAGTATCACCCCGAGCTGAAAAGCACCGCGCTGAACCCTCACCCGCTCTTCGTGAGGTTTGTGAAGGCGGCCATCAACCACACAAAATCAAAATAAACACCTTACACAATTCAACAATATAGTAAATGGATAGAAATCAAGCGATTGGCTTCGGATTGATTGCCTTGCTGCTGCTGGCTTACTCGTTCTTCTTCACGGCGAAGGAGGAGCCCGCCCGGCAGGCGGCAATACAGGAAACAGCCAAGGTAGAGCAACTGCCCCAAGCCGCAGTTGTGGAAGACGACTCGCTGGCCCAGGCCCGCAGAGCAACCGCTCTGGGCGCTTTTAGCGCTGCCGCCACCGGCGAGGCGACCACTACCACCCTCGAGAATGCAAACCTCCGCGTCACCTTCAACTCGCAGGGCGGGCAGGTGGAGGAAGTGCTGCTGAAGAATTACGAAACCTACCAGGGCGAGCCGCTGGTGCTGTTCGACAGCGAAAGCAGCAGCACCGACATATCCTTCACCTCCGGCGACGGGAAGCAGATAAAACTATCCTACCTGTACTTCACGGCCTCCGAAGTGAAAGAGGTGCAGGGAGAAGGCGGGACCTCGGGCAAAACGGTGTCCTTCCGGGCGCAATTGGGCGACGGGCAGTACATAGAGCAGGTATATACCCTGTTCGATAAGAATTTCCTGCTGGGCTATAAGCTTGATTTTGAAGGTCTGGAGCAACAGGTAAGCGGCCAGAACATCACCTTTACCTGGACCGACCAGCTGAAGCAGCTGGAGCGCGACCTGAAACAGAACCGGGACAAGTCCACCATCAATTTCGCCACGGTAGAGGATGGCTATGATAATCTGTCCATTGCGGAAGAAACGGTGGCGGAGACAGTGGAGCAACCTTTGAAGTGGGTGGCCTACAAGCAGAACTTCTTTACCGCAGGCATCATTGCCGGCAGCCAGTTTGCCGGAGCCAGGATGGAGGCCGCCACCGACCCCGCCGACTCGGCCGTCGTGAAGACAATGGCCTCGCAGATACTCATTCCAACGAAGGAGGTGCTGGATGGCGCTGGAGAGTTCACGTTCTACTTCGGCCCGAACGACTACAAGATACTGAAGCACATCGGCCACGACTTCGACAAAAACCTGGACCTGGGCTGGGGCATTTTCTCGTACGTGAACAAGTGGCTCATTATCCCCGCCTTCGATTTCCTTGAAAACTACATCGGCAACTACGGCATCATCATCATCCTGCTGGTGCTTTATATCAAGACCATTCTCTTCCCGCTCACTTACAAGTCGTACGTGTCGATGGCGAAGATGAAGGTGCTGAAGCCGGAGATCGACGCCATCAAGGAGCGCAACGACGGCGATATGCAGAAGACGCAGATGGAGACGATGAAGCTCTACCAGGAAATGGGCGTAAACCCCATCAGCGGCTGTATCCCGATGCTGCTGCAGATTCCGATCCTGTTCGCAATGTTCAACTTCTTCCCGAACTCCATCGAGCTGCGGCAGGAGCCGTTCCTATGGGCGGCAGACCTCTCTACCTACGACGTCTTCATGAAGCTGCCGTTCACCATTCCGTTCTATGGCGACCACGTGAGCATGTTCACGCTCCTGATGACGGCCTCCACCATCCTGTATACCTGGTCTAACAACCAGGTGAACACGATGCAGGGTCCTATGAAGTTCTACAGCTATTTGATGCCGTTCATCTTCATGTTCGTGCTGAACTCCTACCCCGCTGGCCTTTCCTTCTATTACTTCATGTCTAACATCGTTACCTTCGGACAGCAGGCCGCCATCCGCAAGTTCGTGGACGAGGGCAAAATAAGAGCGAAACTGGAAGACAACAAGCATAAGATAAAAGAGAAGAAGAAAACCGGCGGCCCATCGTTTACAGAGCGTATGCAGGAAGCCATGCGCCAAGCCTCTGAAAAAGAGCAGCAGAAACGCAAAGCAAAGAAATAGAGCGAAGCCGCTCCCCGAAAAGCCCCTGAGACTTCAGGGGCTTTTTTGTTATATAACGTCTGCAGCACTTTTCGAACAAGTCTGGATATAACCTTACAGAAGCAGACTTTCGTACTGCAGATAACTGTGCAATCCCGGGGTTAGAATTTGCGTGGTTTACTGAATAGAAAGCCTGACAATGGCTATTGCCGCTAACAGATAATATATAAAAGCTATACATGAAAAAGACATATAATTACCATTCCTATTTGCTGTCCATGCTTTGCCTGCTCCTGCTCGGCGGCTGCGGCGACGGGGACGGAGTCATTTTCTCCATACAGGATGATTTAAAGCTGGGGCAGCAGGTGGCCCACGAGGTGGACTCTACTTACCGGGCCGAGGGAAAGCTGCTGGAGCGCGGCAGCGGCGACCCCGATGTGCAGCAGGCCTACCAGAGCATCGACCGCATCGTGGGCCGCATCCTCACGTCGGGGCAGGTTAAGTACCAGGAGGAGTTTCCGTGGACGGTGAAAATCATAAGTGATGACGAGACACTGAATGCCTTCGCCACGCCGGGGGGCCATATATATGTCTATACGGGCCTCATCAAATACCTCGAGAACGAAGACCATTTCGCCGGGGTGCTGGCCCACGAAATCGCCCATGCCGACAAGCGCCACAGCGTGAAGCAACTGCAACGCAACTACGGCATCTCCCTGCTGCTCTCGATTGCGCTCGGCAACGACCCCGGCGCGCTGCAGCAGATTGCGGCCCAGCTAACCGGAACACTCACCGGATTGAAGTTTAGCCGCGATGCCGAAGCAGAGGCCGACAGAGCCTCGGTGGCCTATCTGGCAGGCACCAACTACTATGCCTGCGATGGCGCTGCCGGTTTCTTCCTCAAGCTGGAGCAGGACGCGCAGCGGGGCGGCGCTCCGCCCGAGTTCCTGAGCACCCACCCGGCTTCTGACAATCGTATACAGAACATACAGGAGATGGCGGAGCAGGAAAGCTGCAAAACGAACGCCAGCCCTGACACGGATTTCCTTCAGCTGAAAAAAGCGTTGAACATTTAACACCATGGGCAGCTACCTAAAGCGGCAACTATGAAAAACCTGAAGAACAAAGCTGCAAAAGGCATCTTAAAGGCAGAAGATAAAATCGACTACCTCACTTTTGAGCTTAAAAACAGGCTGGGCATGAACCGCCCACTGCAGATCGTCACATACCGGAGCTACGGCACCCCCACAAGACTGTATGTGAAAGGGCGCGTGCTGGTAGACAAAGGCATCAGGCGCTCTGAGGAGAACGACACACTTTGGGAGAACCTTCTGAACATGTACCGCCGCTTCGAGAGCGACGAGGTGCCCAACGCCCGGGTGCAACTGACGCTGCAGGGGCAGCAACATGAAATCACTACGGATGTGGAAGGTTATTTTGTGCTGAATATCGAGCCGAAGGAACCGCTGCAGTTAGAGGATATATGGCACCCGATCGATATAAAACTGATTGACGCGCCCATGAAACTGGTGGAAGAGGTGTGCGAGACAGCCTTTGTGCTGGTGCCGCCCCCGGACGCGGAATATGGCATCATCTCCGACATCGACGACACCATCGTCCGGACCGGGGCCACTAGCCTGCTTGAGACCGGCAGGAATGTGCTGCTGAACAACGCGCACTCGCGCATCCCGTTTCACGGCGTGTCGCAGTTTTACCGCTCGCTGCAGCTGGGCCGCAACGGCAAGCGTAACAACCCTTTTTTCTACGTGTCCAGCAGCCCCTGGAACAACTACGACCTGCTCTTCCACTTCCTCGAACTGAACGAGATTCCGCAGGGCCCGCTCCTGCTCCGCGACTTCGGCATTGACGAAAACAAGTTGGGCCACTCCGACCACATGAGCCACAAGTACAAGGAGATCGAGAACATCCTAATCACCTATCCCAAGCTCGACTTTATCCTGATTGGCGACAGCGGCCAGCAGGATCCTGTTATCTACCGCGAGGTGGTGAAGAACCATCCGGGCCGTATCATGGCCATCTACATCCGTGATGTGAACATTGCGGATCGCGCCAAGGCCGTCACCACCATTGCCGACGAGCTGAAGCGGCAGGGCGAGGTGGAGATGGTGCTGGTGAAGGACACAGCCGCTGCCGCTGAGCATGCCGCCGATAGTGGCTTCATCTTTACAGAAGAGGTGCAGGAAGTAAGCCGTGAGGCCGAACTGGATGAAAAGGGGGATAAGTAGTCATACAAATGACGATTAACGCACATTATTAACTCCGCCCCAACTTCGCTGAATAGGTGAAAAGACTGCTAACGCGATAATTCCCCTTCTCGAAGCATGTCGTCTCCTTCTGAGCAATCCTGCTATATATGGCACATCAATGTCGGGAGCGTTCTCGCTCGTGTCTACTATAACAGGTCCTCCGGACTGTGTTTATATATAACGTGAACTCGGGAATTAAATATTTTTAAATCAAGTACTTGCGCAACAAAAAAGGCTAAGGATCAGGTAGAAATATTGCCTTATGTTTCACCTAAACCCTTAGCCTTATGCACTTTATCATAGATACTGCCAGGGTGGTAGAAGTGTTCTGCTTCATTGACGATTTCTGTAAGGAGGTTGAGGATTATTTCACTTCCCATCCGCTGCCAAAAGGGCTCTTAGAAAAGCACCCCGCCGGCAGGAAGCCCTCCCTCTCCGAGAGCGAGGTGCTCACCATCCTGGTGCTCTACCACCTCTCGGGCTTCAAGTGCTTCGAGTACTACTACCGGCGCCTGGTACTCGGAGAACTGAGGAGTTTCTTTCCCAGGGCCGTCTCCTACACGCAGTTCCTCTCGCTGGCCCGCCAGGCCTGCTTCCACGCCTTTCTGCTGGCCCAGTGCCGGTGCAGCCTCTCCGCCCGCACCGGCCACTACTACATAGACTCCAAGAAGCTCCCTGTCTGCGACAACCTGCGCATTCACTCCCACAGGGTCTTCGAGGGGATAGCCTCAAGGGGAAAAGGCTCCACCGGCTGGTTCTTCGGCCTCAAGCTGCACCTGGTCATAAACCAGCACGGAGAGCTGGCGCGCCTGCTCATCACACCGGCTAACGTGGCAGACAACAACCACCAGGTGCTGGGGCGCCTGCTCGAGGGGCTGAAGGGCAAGTGCTACGGGGACAGAGGCTATCTCTCCTCCCTGCTCGGGGAACTGCTGGAGAAGGGCCTGCACCTGGTGGCTAAAATAAGGAAGAACATGAAAAACATGCTCCTGACGCTCTCAGACAAGCTCAACCTGATGAAGAGGGGAGGTATAGAGGCCGTCAATGATATTCTGATGAGCGTTTGCGACATCGACCACACCCGTCACCGAAACCCGCTCAACGCCCTGGTCCACATCCTCTCCGGCCTGACCGCCTACACCTTTCTCGACCACAAAAACAAAAGATTTAATCCTGCCAGAACTTTGGCTTAATTCCCGAGTTCACGCTATATATAGTACAGCCAGCTTATATAGCCGGTCAGAGGCCGCGGAATTGAAAGTCAAGTTTAAGGATGCTTCAGCCATATATAAACAGCAGGCACCTTTCCCATATACAAAATTCGGAAAGATGCCTGCTGCTGTGGTTGTTCGTGCTATTCAGGAGTTGTGAGCAGGTTCGGGTAGTCCGTGATGATGCCGTCTACGCCCATCTGTCTAAGCTCTTCCATTTCCCCGGATGTGTTCACTGTCCAGGGAATGAGTTTCATGCCCCGCCGGTGGCTTTCTGCCACAAGGCTGTCGGTGACCAGCTTGTAGTGGGGCTGTATATATCGGGGAGGAAGCCGATGCGGCGGAGGTTTTCTTCCAGCGAGGCGTTCTTGTCCGACGTCAGGAAGCCGGTCACCACCTGCGGATACTGCCGGTGCGCTTCCTGTATCTGCCGGATGTCGAAAGACTGGAGATAGAACCTGCTGCCTATCTTCTTTTCGTGCACCACATCCATCACCCGTTTTACAAGTTCTGCGGGTGCTGGCTGGTACACGCCATCTTTCGCGGGGTCGGCTTTGATTTCGATGTTATAGATAACGGGTGGCAATCCTTTGGCAGCGGCATACTGCTCCACGGAGTCAATCAATTCTCCCAGCAAAGGGATATAAGCCTTCAGCTTTTGCTGCTGTGGGAAAGCGGGGTTAACCTTAGAGCCCACGTCGAACTTCCGGATGTCGGCGTAGTCCATCTGGTGCAGAATGTATTTGTCGGCATCTTCCTTCGTGATTTCCTCCCCGTTGGGCAGAAGCGTGATTTCCGGGTTCAGCTTTGGGTCGTGCGCAACCATCACCTGGCCGTCTTTGCTAATCTGCACGTCTACCTCCAGCACATTCGCGCCCACATCCACCGCTTTTTTCATGGAAGGGATGGTGTTCTCCGGCATCAGGCCCCTTGTGCCGCGGTGGCCCTCTATGTAAAAGGCAGGGAATTCCTCTGCCACAACGGTTGACGGCGTTTTTGCATTACAACCCAGCAGGCACACCAAAGCCAGGCCGGTAAATAAAAGAAAACTGCAGGAATAGTTCATGTCCATCTGTCAAATTTGTAAAATCATGTATAACAAAGCGGCCGCGCCAGCGCCAAGCACAGGGCCCAGCACCGGCACCCAGGCATACGACCAGTCGCTGTCGCACTTGTTTTTGATGGGCAGCAGCGCATGGATGATCCGGGGGCCCAGGTCGCGGGCGGGGTTGATGGCATAGCCTGTGGTGCCACCCAGCGACAGACCGATGGCCCAGACCAGGAAGCTAACGGGAATGGCACCCAGCGCGCCCATGCCAATAGGTGTTTTCTCCTCGCCGATTTCCGGGTTGGTAAAATAAAACACCACGAATATCAACACAAATGTGCCCACGGCCTCACTGAAAAGGTTGGAGACAGGCTGCCGGATAGCAGGGCCGGTGCTGAATACCGCCAGTTGCGACTGCGGACTCTCCGTCGTCTCGAAGTGTGGCTTGTATACCAGCCACACCAGCAAAGCACCTAACATGGCGCCCAGCAGTTGCGCCGCTATATATAAACCGACCTGGTCCCAGCCAAACTTACCCACCAGGGCCAGCCCCAGCGTGACTGCCGGGTTCAGGTGCGCGCCGCTGTAGGGTGCCGCAATCACCACCCCCGTGAAAACGGAGAGCGCCCAGCCTGTGGCAATCACCATCCAGCCGCTGCTGTTGCCCTTCGTGTTTTTCAGGACTACGTTGGCGACCACGCCATTACCGAGCAGGATTAAGAACATAGTGCCGATAAACTCGGCCGCGAATGCTGACATAGAGGTAGCTTTTAGGGTTGTTTTATTAGAAGATTACTCGCTGTCGTCGGCCCAGGCCTTGGCGGCCCGCACCGCCCGCAGCCACCCTTTTATCTGGTCCTGGTGCGCATCGGACGCAGTGGGGTCATACTGTTTGCTGATGCTCCATTGCTGCTGGATGCCCTCCACGCTCTCCCAGAAGCCAACGGCCAGGCCCGCCAGGTAGGCAGCGCCGATGGCAGTCACTTCCGTCACCTCCGGCTTCACCACCCGCGCGTTCAGAATGTCCGCCTGAAACTGCATCAGCAGGTCATTGTCGGTTGCGCCCCCGTCTACCCGCAGTTCCTTGATTTCTATACCGGAGTCGGCCTCCATGGCCCGCAGCACCTCCATGGTCTGGTAAGCGATGCTTTCGAGGGCGGCGCGGGCGATATGGGCTTTGGTGGTGCCACGCGTCATGCCCACCATGGTGCCGCGCGTGTGCTGGTTCCAGTGCGGGGCTCCCAATCCGGCGAAGGCAGGCACCAAATATACGCCATCACTGCTTTTCACCTGCCGGGCAAGCGGCTCCACCTCCGCTGATTTTGAAATGACCCCCAACCCGTCGCGCAGCCACTGCACCACGGCCCCCGCTATAAAAATGCTTCCCTCCAGGGCATACTGCACCTCGTCCTTTATCTTCCAGGCAACGGTTGTCACTAATTTATGGGTAGATAAAATAGGCTTGTTCCCGATGTTCATGAGCATGAAGCAGCCGGTGCCGTAGGTGTTTTTGACCATGCCGGGCCTGGTACACATCTGCCCGAAAAGCGCGGCGTGCTGGTCGCCGGCAATGCCCGCAATGGGAATGCGCGCCGCAAACAGCGAAGCGGATGTCTCCCCCACCACCTCGCTCGATGACTTGACTTCCGGCAGCATGCTGGCCGGAATCCCGAACAGGCTTAAGAGCTCCTCATCCCAGGTGAGGGTGTTGATGTTATAGAGCAGGGTGCGGGAGGCGTTGGTCACGTCCGTTACATGCACCTTCCTCGCCGTCAGGTTCCATATCAGCCAGGAGTCTACGGTGCCGAAAGCCAGGTGACCGGCCTCCGCTTTTTCCTTCGCTCCGGCCACGTTGTCCAGTATCCAGCGTATTTTGGTGGCCGAGAAGTAGGCGTCTATCACCAGCCCTGTTTTCTCCCGGATCATCGGCTCGTGCCCCTGCCGCTTGAGTTCGTCGCAGTAGGCGGCGGTGCGCCGGTCCTGCCACACGATGGCGTTGCAGATAGCTTCTCCGGTCCGTTTGTCCCACACCACGGTTGTTTCGCGCTGGTTCGTGATGCCGATGGCCGCGATGTCTGTTGCCTGCAAACCAGCCTTTAGGATGGCCTCTGCGGCCACGCCCACCTGCGTCGACCATATTTCGCTGGCACTGTGCTCCACCCAGCCTGGCTGCGGATAAATTTGCGTGAACTCCTTCTGGGCCAGCGCTCTGATGTGGCCGCTCTGGTCAAACAAAATAGCCCGCGAGCTGGTGGTTCCCTGGTCAAAAGCAAGTATGTATTTCGCCATAGGTAGGTCTTATATAGGTGAGTTAGTCATATGTCGTCTGGATTGATGGCTGGTGAGGTTCGAGCAAATAGCCGTTCGCCACGGCCACAAACGCTTTCACCTGGCGCTGCTGCCACGCCATGTCTCTTCCCAACTCAGTTGCCATAATGGAGGCCACTTTGGGAGCCATCTCAATCGCCGCCCCGGCATCCAGAAACAGGACACGCAGGCGCCGGGCCAGCACATCTTCCACGGTTCTGGCCATTTCGCTCCGCACGGCCCACACTACTTCCGCGCCGGTGTTTGGGAACGCCGCGTGCAGCCGCTGGCCAAGCTCGGGCCGCTCCTGCTCCACTTCCAGGATGGCTGTCGCATCACTCCCATATATAGCAAGGTGCGGAGCCTGCCCAGTTATAGTGCCTGCGCCTGCATAGCCATGGATTTTCAGAGACTGCGTGACACAGGCTTTGGCAGGCAATCCGGCAACTTCAATAGCTTTGTCCACGGTGTGCTGAGCCATGCTGCGGTAGGTGGTCCATTTGCCGCCGGTGATGGTTACCAGGCCCGAAGGCGACACAACTAATTTATGGCTGCGGGAGATTTCTTTGGTGCTAGCGGTACCTGCTGCAGAGGCAGCCAGCGGCCGAAGCCCGGCAAACACGCTGCGCACGTCGCGGCGGGTGGGCTTTTTCACGAGGTACTGCCCGGCAGTCTCTAATATAAAATCTATCTCTTTATCGGAGGCGGTCGGTTCCAGGTCGCTTTTATCAAGAGGAGTATCGGTAGTGCCCACCAGCACGTGCGCATGCCACGGCACGGCGAACAGCACCCGCCCGTCCGGGGTTTCGGGAATCATCAGGGCGCTGTCGCCGGGCAGGAAGGATCTGTCAAGCACCACGTGTACCCCCCGGCTAGGCCGCACCAGCGGGCGCTGGCCGGGCGCATCCATCTGAAGGACCGTATCCACAAAAACCCCGGTCGCGTTTACGACCACTTTGCTCTTCAGTTCAAATACACGGTCGCTTTCCGTGTCCAGAGCCTTTACTCCTGCTGTTTTCCCGTCCGCGTCTTTCAGCAGCCCTGTCACTGCCATATAGTTTAGCAGCACACCGCCGTTCCCGGCACAAGTCTGGGCCAGGTTCACGGCCAGGCGCGCATCGTCAAATTGCCCGTCGAAATACTCCACGCCGCCTTTCAGCCCTTCCTGCCTGATGGACGGCAGCAGCCGGGCGGTCGTGTCTTTCGCCAGTAAGCCTGTTTTACGAAACCGCTGCCTACCCGCCATTATATCGTAGAGGGTGAGCCCGGCCCCATAAAAGAGCTTTGTCAAGTAGCTGTAAGCGGGGATGACAAAAGACTGCACCATTACGAGGTGCGGCGCGTTTTTCAGCAGAAGCCCGCGCTCGTGCAAGGCCTCGAACACCAGTTTCACGTTGCCCTGTGCCAGGTACCGCACGCCGCCGTGAACCAGTTTGGTGCTGCGGCTGGAGGTGCCTTTCGCAAAATCGGCCTGCTCCAGCAGCAGCACGCTATATCCCCTTGCGGAGGCGTCCACCGCCACGCCCAGGCCTGTTGCCCCGCCACCTATCACCAGCACGTCCCACACCCGCCGCGGGTCTGAAACGGCTGCCATATATGCCGCGCGGTCCAAAGACCAAGGCTTGTTTTCCGCCATTTCCACCTGTCGATTATGAAGCATGCGCTGTTAATTTTCTTCTGCCAGCCCAAAGGCTAAAACCGCGACCGCCACTTGCGGCCTTTATAAAATCTCTCACCATCCGGCACTTAGCTAGTTTCGCCCCGCAGGTGCTGCGGCCTGCACAAGGGTACAGGTAACAATCTAAAGAAATCATAGCTAATATATGAATTTTATATACACTTCTGTCTTTTCGGGCTGCCGCCAGTGCAACTATAATAGCTTAACGGCAAGCGCTCCGTGTCTCCGGTGTTGAGGAAAACTATGTAGATTGTTTTCCGTCAACAGTTTGCAAGTTACGCTGCGGTGCCCGCTGTGCCATGGCCCTATCAAGGTATATAATATATAAAGGACGCCGTCGTTTTAACTCCGGCCCATATACTTAAGTAAAAGTATATCGTATAGCGTATTATATATCTTTGCCCGCAGAACTGGCAGTTAGTACCTACGCTTTTTTCCATCTATTCACATCTACCCGTTGCCCATGGCTCCGATCCCTTTCATGCTCTTGAAACGGCATGTAGTGAATAAACTGCTTGCCAGACTGCCCCAACAACTGACGTACCACAACCTGTCGCACACGCTTGATGTGCTGAGGCAGTCCGAGCATATCGCGCTTGCCGAAGGCTTTACGTGTCCCGAAGGCCTCCTCACCCTGAAAGTAGCCGCCCTTTACCACGATGCCGGTTTTATAGACCATTATTTTGACCACGAGGCGCAGGGCTGCAGGATTGCCCAGCAGGAGCTGCCCGGCTTTGGCTTCAGCGGGGCGCAGATAGACCGCATCTGTGGGATGATCATGGCCACGAAAATTCCGCAAAGCCCGCAGTCGCACCAGGAGCAGATAATATGCGACGCAGACCTGGACTACCTGGGGCGGGGGGACTTCACTGAAATCGCACAGAAACTATACACCGAACTGCTGGCCTTTCAGGTGCTGGCAGGCGAGGAAGAATGGGATGCCCTGCAGCTATCCTTCCTGGAGAAGCACCAATACTTTACCGGCTATTCCAAAGAGAACAGAGAGCATATAAAACAGGCCCACCTGGCTTCGCTGAAGGCCAAGTTCGGGCAGGCCAACCAGGAGTCGGCTTAAGTCGATCTCTTTTGTATAGGCCTGAGACATGGTAAACAATAGTTGCAAAGTTGTGGCAGAATAAGAGATACTTTTTGGTATAAAGAACTTCCTAAAAAAAAGCAGCCCCATGGGGTGTATCGTGAGTGCTACCGCCGATTGACTTTTCCGGTACAGCCCAGGTTGTGAGGAGTTATCCCCATGTGCTTCACAGAAGCGCTTGAAGCAGGAGAACCGGGTAATGCTGGTTTTTCTGCTTTACAGCTTTCTACATAGGAAAATTATACATGATTGGTTTTATTGGGAGACATAATAAACCTCATTACCTTGATTGGAAGGTACTGACGCCAGCAAATAATGGATAGCGTTTTCAAAAAATCGAGGCATGATGCCCTTGCTGCGTGTTTTCACCGGCAAGAACTTGTTCGTGAAAGTATAGTTGTCGGTGAAAACACCAACAACGGCAGGTTTTGACACTAAAATCGAAAATTCTAAATAGCTTCTATATTAAAAGCGAGCAGTTGTAAGCAGGAAAAATTTAAAAATGAAAGAAAAAGTAATTAAGATAAACAACATTGAAATTTACACTGAGAGTTTTGGGGATAACAATAACCCAGCAATATTATTAGTTGCAGGAGCGACAGTTTCAATGCTCTTTTGGGACGCTGAGTTTTGTCAGCGATTAGCTGGAAATGGATTTTTCGTAATTCGTTACGACAACAGAGATGTAGGAAAATCAACCTTTTACGAACCCGGCTTAACACCTTACGATATTGTTGATTTGACTAATGATGCCATTTCAATTTTAGATGGATACCATATAGACAAAGCTCATTTTGTTGGTTTGTCCTTAGGCGGTTTAATTTCTCAAATTGCTGCCATAAAAAATCCTGACAGAGTTAAATCACTGACACTGATGGCAACCGGGCCTTGGGCTGACTCTGACCCAACAATCCCTGAAATGGACACGCGAATCATAGACTTTCACAGTAGATCGGGTACTGTTGATTGGACGCAGGAAGATAGCGTTGTAAATTATTTAATTCAGGGTGCTGAGTTGATGTGTGGCCGAAAACCATTTGACAAACAAAGAAGCGAAAATCTGATAAGAGCGGAGTTCAAAAGAGCCAATAACTACTTAAGCATGTTTAATCACGCTGCCTTGGGAGGAGGTGACGATTATTGGAACAGATTAAACGAAATAAACAGACCAACACTGATAATACACGGAACGGAGGATAAAATATGGCATTACAAAAATGCTGGTATCCTACTTGAAAAGATAAAAGGCTCTAAACTAATTACTCTTGAAGGCACAGGTCACGAATTGCATTTTGATGATTGGAATTTCATAATTGACAAAATAGCAAAGCACATAAACGATTAGAATACAGTAACAGTGGTTCGGTTTAATTAATTGCCAGTGCAGTGTGCGTTTGGAGAGGCACAGTTCGTATCATAAGTAGTAGTAACTATATAGGGAACTGCTTTAAATCGGCAAAAGGCATAACCAAAAGTTAGGTAAAAGCTAAATAGGACCTATCTGGCCAGGAATTTGTGTTTTTACAAATAGCGTTATGACAGCTAACAATTTATACACAGATTAGGTCCTTGCCATCTGAACTCAAAAAAGAATAATCAGATATAGTCTCACTTTAAGTCGAAGTGACCCTTACAAGGCCTGACAGTAACGATAAACGATGTTGATGGAACAATTATAGTTGAGGCCCCGTCTCAACTCCTCTCAGCAGGAAAATTTCCTCAGACATTTAATACAACCGGCGTTACATCAGCCACTGGCCGATATGCCCGACAGGATTTCCCGCGCCAGGCTTATCTCTTCCTGCAGAATGGTATGGGGTCGGCCTTTATATATCCTTTCCGTTACGATAGCACCCATTGCCTCCATGATCTTGTGCGTTTCCTCCACCCGGCTTACCGGCACGTGCGGATCGGGATCGCCGGTAGTAAGCAGAACCGGCGTTCCCTCAAAATCTCCTTTGTAATTGCTGGTGTCTAGCTGTTGCCCAATCAGACCTCCGGTAAAGATCAGCAGCCCGCCATAGCGCTGGGCATGCCGGGTGGCATATTCAGCGGTGAGGCAGGCGCCCTGCGAGAAGCCCGCCAGCACTATATGCCGGCTGCTAATGCCCTGCGCTGCAATGCTGGTCACCACATCGTGCAGCAGTTCCAGGGCAGAATCCAGGGCAGGCTGGTTTTGCGCGGCCGGGGCCATAAAGCTGAAGGGATACCAACTGTGGTTGGTGGCCTGCGGCGCGAAAAGCGTAAAGTCCGTTGCCTGCAGATCCTGGGCGAGCCCAAGAATGCTTTCGGCTGTGGCGCCCCGGCCGTGTACCATCACAAGCGCCCTGCCCGTCTCAGAAAGCGGGCGGCCCTGCGTGATGATCTGTTTTTTATGCGTATACATCTGTCTTATCTCTTAAAGTGGAGCATGGCTTCTTCAATCCTGCCTAAATCATATATAATTTCCGGAAGAGTGCCTGCCTGTGGCATTTAATCCAGCTTGGGCAGGACCGACTCAATCTCTGCCCTGCGCGGCTCGTACTGCGGCGGCAGCAACAGGCCGGAGCCCAGCTTGTCCCAGGGCTCGTCTATACCGAAGCCCGGATTATCGGTGGCAATCTCGAACAGCACCCCGCCCGGCTCCCGGAAGTAAAGCGAGTAAAAGTAATTCCGGTCAATCTTGTTGGTGATGCTGAGGCCGCTTTGCGCTACCTTGTCATGAAACTGCATCAGCACATCCTCGTTCTTCACCCGGAAGGCGATGTGGTGATTCGTGCCGGCGCCGCCAATGCCATGGGTCTCGTTGGGCAGCTCCACCAAATCAATAATAGCGGCATTTTCCACAGCATCAGTTATATAGCGGTAGCGGTTGCCGCTTTGCTCCAGCAGCCTGTACCCGAGAATGTCTGTCAGAACAGCCGCCGTGGGGGCAATTTGCTGCAGGGTGAGCGTAACGCCGTGAAAGCCTCTTGTAGCCACATCAGCCTTTACCTCGTCTGTTTCCCAGGCCTTTCTGTTATCGCCGTTTTTCGGCACCACCAGTTCGAGTTTCAGCCCGTCGGGGTCGAGGAAAGTCAGGTAAGGCTCCCCGAATTTCTCGGAGGGCTTGTTATATATAACATTATGCTTCTCGAAGCGGTCAACCCAGAAATCGAAGCTTCCTTCGGGTACGGCATAGGCAATGTTGGTGGCCATCCCTGTTCCGGCGCGGCCTCTTCTGGCCCCTTCGTATGGGAAGAACGTCAGGATGGAGCCTGCGCTCCCCCGTTCATCGCCATAGTAGAGGTGGTAAGTGCCGGGGTCGTCGAAGTTGACGGTTTTCTTGAGCAGGCGCAGGCCCAGCACTTTGGTGTAAAAATCCAGGTTACTCTTGGCCGCCCCGGCGATGGCCGTGATATGATGCAGACCTAATATACTGTTCTCCATGATGTTCTTCTTCAATTTATATGTAACTACTTTACGTGTCCGTTTTTCTTCCTGCTGAACTTTCAGCCTCCGCTCTTCATTAACGTATTCCACAGGCGGCCGTCTCAGGGATATGCAAATATATGTAAATGTATTTAATGTATATACATATAATATCGCAAAAAAGTTTCTTTATATGTTTTGTCGGTGCAGGCACACTGCCTGGCGCTGATTCCGGGGATCAGACGAACAGCAGGCCCCCTTCTTTCAGCACTGCCTCGTACTTCTCTTTTATAAACCTATATAAGTAAGGCGACCGGAAAGCTCCTCCCCTGCGCCTGGCCTCCTGGCGCTCCAGTATGCCGAGGCGCAGCAGCTTCCGCTGAAAGTTGCGGGGGTCCAGGTTCCTGCCGAGTATGGTTTCATAGAGCCTTTGCAGTTCGGGCAGGGTGAACGGGTCAGGCAGCAGATTGTAGCCGATGGGCTGCCAGCTTAGCTGGCGCCGGAGCGACTCCAGCGCCACCTCTATCATATAGTTGTGGTCGAAGAGCAGGGACGGGATTTCCTGTATATCCCACCAGCGGCACTCGTCCGTATATGCATCTGGCGCGGGGTTCACTTTTGAATAATCGACCAGGGCATAGTACCCGATAGAGATGGCGCGCTTGTACCATATGTCAGGCGCGATGATGTGCTTCAGCTTGTCCTGAATCTCTTTTCGGTTATAGCGCACCTCCTCCCCAAAGATACGAAACTGCTGCAGAAAAATGTCATCCAGGCCCGTGCGCTCCTGCAGTATCCGGTTCGCCGCCGCATCCACCGACTCGCTCTGCCGGACTGGGCCACCGGGCAGGCTCCAGAAGGGCGTGTCCTTCCAGCGCAGCAGCAGGACGCGGAGCTGGTTGTCATGGAAACCCAATATGACGCAGTCTGAGGTGAGTTGTGGCACCAGGTCTGCGTCTTTCTGATGCTGTGCGGTAGGGGAAGTTTGCTGTGGAGACATATCTGAAAAATAATTTCAATATGTTAACCTGACATATTGAAAAGATGCTTATTATTATGTAATAATAACACAATGAATCTTTTTTTCATATCGCACACTCTAAAACCTTGCTTATGCTCCATTTAAAACCGATTTGCATGCTCCTGCTGCTGGCCGTGCTGATGGCACCGGCGGCTATTGCGCAGAAGAAAAACAAAGCTTCCGGCACTCTGGCCGCTAACCAGGTAAAAACAGCGAATGGCGTACTGGAAGGCACCACTGAAAAAAGCGGGATACGCAGTTTCAAGGGCGTGCCGTTTGCAGCCCCCCCTGTCGGTGACCTGCGCTGGAAGGCCCCGCAGCCGGCGAAAGACTGGCAGAGCGTGCGCCCGGCAAAGCAGTTCGGCCCGCGCGCCATGCAATTGCCCGTGTTCGGCGACATGAACTTCCGCTCGAACGGCGTGAGCGAAGACTGCCTCTACCTGAACGTATGGACACCCGCCAAAACAGGCCAGGAGCGCCTGCCGGTGCTGGTTTATTTTTATGGCGGGGGCTTTATAGCCGGCGATGGCTCGGAGCCGCGCTACGACGGCGAGAGCATGGCCACCAAAGGCATCGTGGCAGTAACCGTGAACTACAGACTTGGTGTGTTCGGCTTTCTGGCCCACCCCGAGCTGACAAAGGAGTCGCCGCACAAGGCCTCGGGCAATTACGGCCTGATGGACCAAGCCGCAGCCCTGCGATGGGTAAAGCAGAACATCGCGGCTTTCGGAGGCGATCCGGAGCGGGTGACCATCGCGGGTGAGTCCGCGGGCTCGTTTTCGGTGAGTGCGCAGATGGCCTCTCCCCTGTCTAAAGAACTGATTGACGGCGCCATTGCCGAGAGCGGCTCCATGCTCGCGCTACAGCCCACCGTTACGCTGGACCAGGCAGAGCAGGAAGGCGTGAAATTTGCCAAAAGCATCGGCGCCAATTCACTGGCAGAATTTCGGGCCTTGCCGGCGCAAAAGCTGCTGGAGGAGGCCGGTAAACCCGGAGCGGCGCGCTTCTGGCCAATCGTAGACGGTTATTTCCTGCCAAAATCTCCAATGGCGATTTTTGAGGCGGGCGAGCAGGCGCACGTGCCGCTGCTGGCCGGCTGGAACTCCGAAGAAATGAATTACAGGTACCTGCTGGGCCAGGACGAGCCAACGCCGGAGAATTATGCCAAGGCAGTGCAGCAGCGCTTCGGTGAGCGCGCGACAGAGGTATTGAAGTTATACCCGGCTACGACGCAGGAAGAAGTCATAGCGTCTGCCACAGATTTGGCGGGAGACTTGTTTATCGGCTACAGCACCTGGAAACTGCTGGACCTGCACCATCAAACAGGCAGCAGCCCGGTGTTCCAGTATATGTACGCACGGCCACGGCCCGAAATGCGGCCCGAAATGGGCAATGCCACCCCCGGCCTGGCAGGAGGTGTGGTGAAGAATGCGGATGCAGCAACCCCCAAAGCGCCCCCGGCGCGCGGCGCGGTACACTCGGCTGAGATAGAGTATGCCATGGGCAACCTGGCCACTAACGAGGTATATGCCTGGCAGCCGGAAGATTACAAGGTTTCAGAGGTGATGCAGGGTTATTTCGCCAACTTCATCAAGACAGGCGACCCCAACGGACCAAACCTGCCGAAGTGGCCAGCCGCCTACAGCGGTGATGGCGTGAAGGTGATGCACATCGACGTGAACACCCGCGTGGAGCCAGCCAACAACCGCGAACGCTACCTGTTCCTTGACAAGCAGGCAAAGCAATAGCCCGGCATATACAGCCCTATATAAAAGAGCCGCTCCAGCATTAGTTGGAGCGGCTCTTTTATATCCTGACACTCGCAGGAGCCCCCGAAATGCTTCGGGGCAGGCGCGCGCGCTGCGAGGCCTACGCTTTCTTCAGGAAGGAGGTCTTCAACACGATGTTGCTGCCGTCGATGCGGCAGTCCACTTCCTCGGGGTTGTTTGTCAGGCGAATGTTTTTGACCATTTTCCCGCGCTTCAGGGTTATAGAGGAACCCTTCACTTTCAGGTCTTTCGTGAGCGTGACGGCATCGCCCTCGCTGAGTATATTGCCGTTGCTGTCTTTTACATCCATGGTTGCAGTTGTTTTGTAGTTATTGTTAGAAGTTCCTGCCCTTCTTTATATAAGGCTTTATATATAGAGCCTACTTCGCCACTTTTCGCTCAATTTCCCGCAGGTTCTCCAGCTTCTTGTTTCTCAGGAAACCATTAATGTCCTCGAAATGCTCCCGGATGCGCTTGTTGCCGAACTCAAACACCTTGGTGGCCAGCCCATCCAGGAAATCCCGGTCGTGCGATACCAGGATGAGGGTGCCGTCGAAAGCCTTCAACGCGTCTTTCAGAATGTCTTTTGTTTTGATGTCCAGGTGGTTGGTCGGCTCGTCCAGTATCAGGAGGTTCACGGGCTGCAGCAGCAGTTTAATCATCGCCAGGCGCGTCTTCTCCCCGCCCGACAGCACCTTGACCTTTTTCTCTACCGTGTCGCCGCTGAACATAAAGGCACCCAGCAGGTCCTTTACCCGCGTGCGCACGTCGCCGATGGCAATCTCATCTATCGTCTGGAAAACCGTCAGGTCCTCGTCCAGCATCGACGCCTGGTTCTGGGCAAAATATCCGATCATACAGTTGTGCCCGAGTTGCAGCTTGCCCTCGTATTCCAGTTCACCCATCATGGCTTTCACCAGCGTCGATTTTCCCTCGCCGTTTTTGCCCACAAAGGCAATTTTCTCTCCCCGGTTGATGGTGAGCGAGGCGTCCTGAAACACGGTGTGATTGCCATACCGCTTGGTGAGGTTCTCCACAATTACCGGGTAGTTGCCGGAGCGCGGCGCCGGCGGAAACTTCAGGTTCAGCGCAGAGGTATCCACCTCGTCCACCTCAATGATCTCCATCTTCTCCAGCATCTTCACCCGCGACTGCACCTGAAGCGTTTTGGAGTAAGTGCCTTTGAAGCGATCGATAAAGGCCTGTATATCGGCCATTTCCTTCTGCTGGTCCTCGAATTGCTTCTGCTGCTGCTCGCGCCGCTCTTTGCGCAACTGCAGGTACTGGCTGTAGTTTACCTTGTAGTCGTAGATGCGGCCCATGGTCACCTCGATGGTGCGGTTGGTGATATTGTCCACGAAGGTTTTGTCGTGGGAGATCACGATCACCGCTTTCGCGTTGTTCACCAAAAAATCCTCCAGCCACTGAATGGACTCAATGTCGAGGTGATTGGTCGGCTCGTCGAGCAGGATCAGGTCGGGCTTCTGCAGGAGTATCTTGGCCAGCTCGATGCGCATGCGCCAGCCCCCGCTGAACTCGTTGGTGGGCCTGCCAAAGTCGGCTCTGGAGAATCCGAGTCCCTTCAGCGTTTTCTCCACCTCCGAATCAAAGTTGATTTCCTCGATGGAATAGTATTTCTCCCCCAGTTCCGACACCTGCTCAATCAGTTTATAGTAATCGTCCGAGTCGTAATCGGTGCGGGCTTCGAGTTGCGCGTTCAGGGCGTCCATTTGCGCCTTCATATCCAGCACACTGGCAAAGGCCTTGGAGGCTTCCTCAAACACGGTGCAGTTGTCTTCGGTGAGCAGGTGCTGCGGCAGGTAGGCAATCACGGCCTCTTTGGGGGCTGATATTTTCCCCCTGGTAGGCTTGCTCGCCCCCGCAATTATTTTTAGGAGCGTGGATTTGCCCGCGCCGTTCTTGCCCATCAGGGCGATGCGGTCGTTCTCGTTGATGTTAAAGGAAACGTTGCTGAAAAGGGCCATACCGTTAAACTCTACGGCAACCGCGTCAACTGAAATCATAGGTTGAATTTTAAAGCTGCAAAGGTAGCAAACGGATACAAGTATCACGCCACCGGCGCTTAGTCTTTTTAATTGGCTACCGTGACAAACATAACCGCCCTGCCGCGGGTTGGTGCGGCAGGGCGGTTATATATAGCCTGGTGTATCAATTATTTACCGCTACAGCCAGCTTTAGCAGGCAGTGGCGCAGTACCTGCATCATGGCTTTTCATATATAGGTATGATAAAAAGCCGCTGTGGCATCAGAAGTGGTTCCGGCTTACTCCACCAGCAGTTTCGCCTGCAGCTTCCGGCTACCGGCCTTGGCGCTGACGATATATAAGCCGCGTTGAAGACGCTCTTGCGCAGGCAGCTCAAAAGAGGCCGAACCAGCATGATTGCCCACTGCGGCTGTTGTTTTTACCAGTCGCCCCAGCACATCGTGTACCGTGATGGTCACAGCCTCGCCATCGCCCAGGTTCTCCAGGTTTATATGTACCCTGTCGCCCGTGTTTGGATTGGGATATACCTTGAGATGCAACCCTGCCGCGCGATTTTCAGCAACCGACTGTGCATCCTGCACCTGAGAAACTGCCAGCGCTGCGCTACTCTGTGCCTGCGTTAGCACAAAAAAGTTGTTTTCTGCTCCCGCCGCCGGACTAACCATATTCCCACCCAGGCTCACGGTTCCGGCCGCGAAGGTTTTGCTATATAGATTCATGTAGCTGATCTTCGAATCGTTCACCCCTACTCTGTCCGTAACTTTCTGCCAGCCGCTCAGCCACGCAGGCAGCGCTGTGGCCCGTGGGTCATAGGCCACATATACTGTGGCCTGCTGGCTCAGCTTAAAGGTGAGAAGGGTGGCAGCAGTGCTCCGCTTGTCGTCGTTGGCTGTCCTGATAAGCGTTGCTTTGCTGAGGGAGGCGGGCACGGTGGTGGCCTGGTAGGTACGGTCGGAATAAATTTTAGCGCCTACAACCAACTCTGCCAAGGCATAGCTTCTTCCGGAGGTGGCCGATACGTTACTTACCAAGCTGGCAGGCTGCTGCACCGGCACAAAATTGGCCGTTATCGCCTTGTTGCCGTTCATCGTCACCGACAGGGGGTTGGCGGTGCCTGTGGCGTCGCCGCTCCAGCCCGAGAACTGGTAACCCGATGCAGGTGTCGCCGTCAGCGCCACCACCTTGCCGCTGGCATAGCTTTGCTGGTTCGGGTTTCTGGCAATGGTGCCGCTGCCGGATGTGCTGGTTGTTAAGGTAAAGGAGGCTGCCGGCGCAATCTCTATCGCCGAAATAATAGCGTTGTTGGTGACGGAAATAAAACTCAGGTCGAGGGTGCCGCCGCTAACAGAAACATTTTCGAACGTTTTTACCACGGCTTTGCCCGCGCCGTCCTGCTTGTATATGTCGTAGTTGCTCAGCACCCGCGTCCCTTCCATGTCCACATGAAACACTCTTGCCCCGGTCAGGCCCGTTGTTTTACCGCCCGGCGCCCCAAAGTAAGGCTCCAGGAAATGCAGCCTGACGGTATAGGCTCCATCTGCGCTCACCGGGATGCGGTAGCTGAACGGCGCTCCGGACGCGGCATACCTGTAGGCCAGGTACAGCGCATCATCGGCAGTCCCCTGCACATCAAAGGATTTAGAAGAGGCGGTTCCGCCGTTGAAATAGGCGTCTGCTCCCCATTTACGCGCCTGACTGTCTGTAAGGGCTGTGCCACCTGCATTTAACAGGGAGGCATTGGCGGCGGCCACCGGAACGTCGTATTTCGCGCTGATGGTGTACTCTCCCATCGAGTTATAGTCGGAATTCGCTCCAAGGGCTCCTTTCGCTCCTTTTATATGCACGAAATAGGTGCCAGCGGGCAATGACTGGGTGATAGCGGCGGCGGCGGTGGCAGGGTCAGACACGGCGACCGCGGTTCCAGCTGAATTCTTCAGAGTGAGCAGCACGTCCAGGTTGGCATAAGTCAGAAAAGGATCCACCCGCACCTCCACATTTCCGCCCGAAGTCTGGAAAGTGAACACGTCCACATCCGTTCTGCTTCCGATGATGCCTTTTAGCGGTGCTGAGCCTGTGTTATCGGCAGGCAGCGGCGTGGCGCTGGCATGGGTGTTCGCGTGGTCATCGGCCTTGTAGCCAAAGCCATTCTGCCCGGCGATGATGCTAAGGTCGTCTTCCAGGTTGCTGGCATACGCGTATTCCCCTTTGCTCCACTGCACCTGCTCGCTGTAATACCCGGCGCCCATGATGGGTGCCCAGGAATTCTGCCCGTAGAAGTACGCCTCGGAAGGGTTCGTGCGCCCGTCGTGCGACAGGCCGAGCGTATGGCCGATTTCGTGTGAGCCTGCCTCGCCTGCGTATTTGGCGCTGCTGTTAAACACCCAGCAGGGAGTTTCGTTGCCCCACGTAAACGAGTTGGTATAGGCCACGCCGCCTGCGCCGGGGTAAAAGAAATCGGTGGGCGTAAAGATAACGCGCATCCTGCTGGTGGCGGGGGCGCTGAGATAGACAGATTCGCTGGTGGTGATGTTGATGGTAAAGGGCCTGAAGTCCTCGCTGATCAGCTTCCAGGCCTCTATGATTTCTGCTTCGCTCAGGTTGGCGGGTGCCGCATTGATCTCGCCGCCATCGTTCCAGTAAGTGCCGTTCACGTACTGGCCGTTAAAATCCAGCAGCACGACTGCCGACGCGCCGGGCAGGCTCTGCAGGTCTGTTGAAACCAGTGCCGTGCCGTCGCTGGCGCCTGTGGCGCTGGCGCTCTCCGCCGGTGCCTCCTGGTACTCCACGCACACCACCTTGTCTATGTCCACCTCCTGCAGGTAGGCCTGACCGTCATCTCCGGAGGCATATTTATAGGCTTTCTTCTGCTCCTTTAATAGAACGTAACCGTCCAGTTTTCCTTTATCTACTTTCAAAAAGAAGGTGCTGTGCTTCCGGCCTTCCACCCCGCCTATATAGACGTCAGCCGCGCCTTCCTTTTTGCTTTTCTTGATCTTGAGCACCAACGGGTCCTGGCCCGGCACCAGGTGGCTGATCAGCCGGTTATTCGCTTTTGTTTTCCCGATTTCAGACTTTGCTTTGAACAGGCCAGCCACATCGGCTGCGGCGCCTAAAGCCGTTTTAGACTGGGACATGGCAGGCGCGGCCCAAACCAGCAACACCAATGCAAGCAGGAAGTGTGTGTAAAATGTTTTCATATTGGAAGGAATAAAGGGGTGTATATCCTCAGGCATATAAAAGGCACAATAGCAGGTAACGTGCGGAGTTTTCTTACTGTTGCCAGTACGACCCGAAGCAGCATCTTTTTTTGGTGAACCGGCCTTCGTATGTAAATTTCACTAGTCTAGTGCCTGAGGAATACAGCGTATACAGAGAGAATAAATTAGGTAAAGAATCAGCGACAGGTTAAACAAGCGGCATCTGAGGCACAAGGCCGGAGAGAAGGCCTTGCCCGCAGCATAATTTCGGCTAAAGGGAGCGTCAGAGAAAGACCGGCTATATAGGCAGGCTTTTGCAGGTGCTGAAAAGCGCGAATCAGAAAGTGGATGTATATTTTCATTCCGGATACAGTTGCATCTTCTCCTGATGCGGCAGCCAGGGTGTATATGGCAAGTATAATCGTTACGATATACTAACCTTAATGTTTGCACAGCGGCACGTTTTGTTTACTGTTTCTCCTATAAAAGCATGGGGCTTACTCTTTTATATATGCTTTGTTATATTGTTTGATGTTTAAATTTAATTCATAAATAAAAGGCAATTTTTTATAAAAACATAAAATTTTATTTTTCCATGCAATGGAACTATTCCACTAAAACAGCAAAGCTGAATAGGACGAGTAACTAATCCGATACTACCTTCTGCTCCTGCTGGCTCGGCTGAATTATATATAGCTCAGGTGGATATATAAAAAGCATGCTGGCCTCCGGTATTTAAATTTAATTATACTGCTTATATTTTGAATCAATTTACTAAATTATATACCCGCAAAAGATGGCAGGGCCATAAGAAGAAGCGACGGGAAAAGACCGGATAAAGCACGAAAATAATGTAAAGAAGTGGGCATGATAACGCAAACCGATATTCTGGAAAAGGCTCCTGCCTTTGTAGCACAGCAGTTCTCCCGCGCAGGCGATGCTGCAAACGCCCTGCACAACTTATCCCACACGCAGGCGCTTGTGGCTCGGACTCAGGAAATCGGGGCGGCATGCGCTCTGGGCGAAGAGGACATGCGGCTGGTGCTGTTGGCCGCCTGGCTGCACGACATCAGTTATATAGCGACGGAGGCACCAGCCCCCTTACCGCCCCTGGTCCCCGCTTCCGAATTTCTGCAGCTCAACGGCCTGTCAGGCGAAGAAACCGAAGCCGTGCAGCAGTGCGTTGCCGCCAGCCACTACCCCCAGCGCCCGCAGAGCAAAAAAGAAGAGGTGCTGTGCGATGCGGTGTCCAGCTTTATGGCAGACCCGGATTACCTGGCGCAGGCTGAGAAGCAGATGAATGCTGACACTGGAAAAAAAACAGACGCCTATGAATGGATAAAAAGCCAGCGGGCGCTGCTGAAGCAGCACGCTTTCTTTACCAAGTACGCCAAACGCACCTACACCGAAGGCAAGGAAGCCAACCTGAAACTGCTGAAGAAAAAACGAAGGGAATTCTCTAAAGACAACGAGGAACTGGAGGCACTCTGGGAAGAAAACTTAACTCTGCGCAGAGGCCTGGAAAAAGAAAGGGCGCAGAAAGCGGGAAAGGGTATCGAAACCATGTTCAGGACCACCATGGCCAGCCACCTGCAACTCAGCGTGATGGCCGACAGCAAGGCTAACCTGATGATTTCCATCAACGCCATCATCGCCTCCATCATGATATCCTCCTTTGTCCGGAAATTTGACGAGGTGCCGCACCTGATCATCCCCTCCATCCTGCTCACGCTGGTCTGCGTTTTCACGATTGTGTTCGCGGTGCTCTCCACCCGCCCCAACATCAAAAGAAGGACCGCCGGAGAAGGCACGCTGGACTACCTCTTCTTCGGTGACTTTGTGCAGTTGACTCCAGAGTCTTACAAGGACGGCATCCGGAGCATTATGTACAAGAACGATGATCTGTACAACAGCATGATTAGCAACATTTACATGCAGGGGAAGGTGCTCGCAAAAAAATACCGCCTGCTCAAAATCTCCTATACCATTTTTATGGTAGGCTTTGTCGTGGTGCTTCTGAGCTATGCCTTTGCCTGGCTCTTCCTGGCCCCGCCACAGTAGCGGCTCGCTCCATCTATTATTCTTTCAGTAATTCCCGGCATACATGCAATGATTCAACTGCCAGTGGCGCAGGTAACCATGCAGGCGCTGGAGCGTTTAGCAAGGCATGAGCCGTGCTTTTGTAAAAGAAGATAATTCAGGTGAACCGCCTATCATTCCGCCGCGTGCCCCTCTACCCCCGGGGACACCCAATTATGTGACGCCGCAGGGGCTGGCACAGTTGCGCGCCGAACTTGCAGCACTGGAGGCAGAGCGGGCAAAAGCAGAAGCTGACCGGGAGGAAGAAGCGGAACGCACCCGGCGTCTCACCGTCCTCCACGCGCAACTCCAGGCCCTAAACCAGCGGCTGGCAAGCGCCAGGGTGATTGACCCGCAGGCGCAGCCCACCGACGAAGTTCGCTTTGGGGCAACGGTAACCCTGTGCACCATCAGCGGAAGCCGCCCAGGCAAAGTGCAGCAATTCACCATCGTAGGGGTAGACGAAGCCTCGGTGGCAGACGGCAAGGTTGCTTTTTTAGCGCCCATCGCACGGGCCGTGACAGGCCTTCGTGTGGGGCAAACCGTAAAGTTGCGCATTGGCCGAGTAGACGAAGTGCTGGAAGTGGTAGCGGTTCAGTATGGCACCACCTAAACAGCTGAAGCACAACGCTGCACGCTTTAAAAATTCTATAAAAGCGGGAGACGAGACGCCAGAAGAGAAATAAAAACTACATATTTTAGGTATCCTCTCCAAAATACTAAGTAAATTAGCGGCACTTGACGTTTCGCCAGGCAGTATTTTTGTAAGGCCTGTGCTTGCACCAAAGCCATGCTATATATCTACCTGATTTAGAAAGCACGCATCCTGTATATATCAGTAAAAGGACAAAATTAACTTGCTCTGTTCGTAAAATCATTACACATCTACTTTGTGTATATCAACTAGGTATAGCATAAATAGTCTTGTGTCTAAAGTCGTGTTACTGGTGTCCTTTTACTTATATAGAGGTAGTTCCTATATACCTATGCCAGCCACAGTGCCTACAGATTTTTTCGGGGAACAGCGCCATTTTGCGGAGGTAAAGCAGGAACTGCTTGTCAGGTATCTCAGGGCCTGGGGCGACAGGCAATGGGCTGCAAGACTGACCGACTCCAAAGAGCCGCTTCTTTTTATAGACCTGAATGCTGCGGCAGGACAAGATACGCAGACACAGCAGGCAATTCATCAGAAACTCCTACGCTGCGCCTTAAGGCGTAACGGGCTGCCCGAGGCGCTGCGGTTCTACTTCGGGGATTCTGCAAGGCCGGAACTTACCAGGCTGGCACAGGAGGCGGAGCAGTTGCCGGTATATGGAGAGTTTGCCAAGCAACCGGCTTTTCTGCACGAAGCGGAAAACAGGAGGCTGCTCGGAGAAATGCTTTCCGCCGGTCCGCCCGCCCTGGTCTTCATGGACCCCTTCAGCCATGGCTATGCGCAGGAGACGCTGTTAAAAGCCTTCACTACTGCACAGACCGATATGTTTCTGCTCCTCGACCCCGGCAACCTCCGCAAAGCTGTGGCCGGAAAAAAGGTGAGCCAGGCCATGAGCGCGCTACTGGGAGCGCGGCTACAACAAATCAGCGCTTTCTGCAGGAAAGAAAAGGAGAAGGGCAGGCAGGAAGTTTATATCCTGCAGCACCTGCAGGGCCTGCTCCGGGAGCAAAACCTGTACACACTCCTGTTCCGGATTAACGCGCCCGGCACCGACAATGCCAGCCACTACCTGCTGTTCGCCTCCGCCGACGCGGCCGCCTACCACAGCTTTAAAGAGCTGCTGCTGCCCTATACAGCCTACCAGCCGGACGGAGTGCCGCTGTTCGTTTCCAGCCAAGGGCCGCAGCACCAGTTGGCGTTATTTGAGCACCGCCCGGCGCACACGGTGGCAAAACTGGCCGATGCGCTGGCCGACAGTACGGCGCAGTACAAATTCAAACCGGTGGAGAAGATATATGAATGGCATAGCCTCAACACGCCCTACACCCTGGATAATTACCTGGCGGCCCTTGAGCACCTGCGCGACCAGGGAAAGGTGCAGCTCCTGAACGGCAAAACCATGCAGACAGTCCGGAAGGTGAGTCCCACCTCCATCGTGAAATACATCCCGCAGCCGCAGCCAGCCTAGCGTCCCATATCAGACAACCACGGGTTGAAGCGGTGAAACAACAGTAACTGGCAGCTGAATGGTAAATGCCGTGTACTCCCCTTCCGCCGTATCTACCCGCAGCTCCCCACCGTGCCCTTTCGCGATGATGTCGTAGCTGAGCGAGAGCCCCAGCCCCGTGCCGCTGCCCGTGGGTTTGGTGGTAAAGAAAGGCTGAAATATTTTGTTCTTCACTTTTTCGGGCATCCCGATGCCATTATCGCGCACCGTTATCTCCACCAGCCCCTCCCTGCGACAGGTGCTCACCTCCACTTTAGGCTCGTAGCCGGCACCGGCCAGTTTCTGTTTCTGCTGCACGGCGTAAAATGCGTTGCTGAACAAGTTAAGCAAGACCCTGCCCAGTTCCTGCGGCACTACCGCCACTTTCTCCAATGTTTTATCATAACTCGTTTCGATGGTTACGCAAAACCCCTTGTTTTTAGCGCGTAGGCCGTGGTATGAAAGCTGCAGGTATTCGTTTGTGAGCGCGTTCAGGTCTGTCAGTTCTTTCTGCCCGCTGCTGGAGCGGGAGTGTTGCAGCATGCCTTTCACAATGCTGTCGGCGCGCTGGCCATGGTATATAATCTTCTCCAGGTTTTGCCTGAGCATGGCTATGATAGATTTGGCCTCACCCTCAGGTTGTGCAGGCAACTCCTGCTGCAGCTCATCGGTTAGTTCGGCGCTCACCTCCGCAAAATTGTTGATAAAATTCAGGGGGTTCTGGATTTCGTGGGCGATGCCTGCCGTGAGTTCCCCCAGCGAGGCCAGCTTCTCCTGCTGCACCAGCTTCGCCTGCGTCTGCTTCAGCTCCTGATAGGCTCTTTCAATCTCGCGCGCCTGCTCCAGCTCGCGGCCCCGTGCCCGGTAACGCTCCCGCGCCACCAGGCGCTGGCGCTGCAGCCGGTTAAAGGTCAGGACGAGGGCCAGCAGCAGGGCGCCATATAGCACGTACGCCCACCAGGTATTCCACCAGGGAGGTTTTATATAGATGGACAGTGTCTTCTCCGCCCACACACCGTCGTTGTTTGATGCCCTCACGTGAAAGACATAATGGCCGGGAGGCACGTTGTAATACGAGGCGGTGCGCGCGGACCTGGCGGCGCGCCAGTCATGGTCATAGTTCTCCAGCCTGTATAAAAACCTGTTCTGCTCCGGGTTGCTGAAGTGGATGCCGGTAAAGTCTATCGTGAAAACGTTCTGGTCTGGTTTTAGCTCAATGCCGCTTATTTCACTCAGCGGCGCCTTCAGCAGGCTTCTAGGGCCGGGCACCACAGGCTCGTCGAACAGGCGCAACCCTGTAAAAGTGATGCGCGGCGGCTGGTTGTTCCGGTGCCACTGCTGCGGGAAAAACGCATAATAGCCCGAACTGTTCCCGAAATAAAGCCTGCCGTCGCGGCCTTTGTAGGCGGAGAGAAAAGACAACGCACCCGGCTGCACCCCATACGGCTCGCGCAGCAACTGTGCGTTGCTGCGTTGCCTGTCTATCTTCAGGAGCCCCTGCCTCGTGTTGAACCAAAGGTTCTGCTGGTTATCCTCCACCACGCCCATGGCATTGATGGCGTCCTCGTTCAGCTCCAGTGGAAAAGGCAGGAAAGCATCAGACGCCTTGTCGTAGCGGTATACCCCGGCATTCTCTGTTGCCGCCCAAATCACGCCTGCGGCATCCCGGTACAGCTGCCATATGATTTTGCCCAGCAGGTACTTTTTCGAACGGCCGGTCTGGGTGTTGAAGTAATTTACTCCGCCCGCATGGTGCGTGCCCAGCCACAGATAGCCTTTTTCTCCCTCCAGAATAGACGCGATGGAGTTATGGCTCAAGGTGCTGAGGTCGTCAGGGTCCTGCCTGTAATGCACAAACGTTCCGGACTCCCGGTCCAGCCTGTCCAAGCCGTTGCCGGTCGCTATCCATATATGCTGGAGGCTGTCTTCGAGTATGGCATATATAGAGCCGTAGCTCAGGCTGGCGGGGTCATTGGCGTCGTGTCTGTAGCTGGTGAAGGTGCGGGTCTGCAGGTTAAACCGGCTGAGGTAGCCGTTGCCAATCTTACTGCTGGCATGCCCCAGCCAGAATTCTCCCCGGCTGTCTTTATAAATGGTGGCGACCGTGTCAGCGCCTAGGCTGTTAGGGTCGTCCGGATGATGCACGTACTGCTCCTGCCTGCCGCTTTTGACATGCCGCACAATCAGGCCGTTAGAGGTGCCAATGAGCATATAGCCGGAGGGGTCCTCGTAGAGGCTGCGCACGATGGAACCCGTCTCTATGTGGGGGATTCGGTAGCGCTCCGGATCTGTTCGGAAGAGGTTGCCGTTGGCGGTTCCGAACCACAGGGTGCCCTCCCGGGTGTTTAAGGCCGTCCAGATGTTGTTATCATCCAGTCCGGTGGTTTTGGCAGAAATTTTCTGGTATTGCTTTACCTTTCCGGTCCCGGGGTCATAGCGGTTCAGCCCGCTGTCGTAAGTGCCGATCCAGATGGCTCCGGCGTGGTCTTCATGGATGATGTTGACGCCGTCGTTCTGCTTCTCTTTGTCTACGTACGGGCGGCTCAGCCTGTCCAGGCGCTGCGGGTCGTAGGGCAGACGCTCAACAGAACCTGTTTTCCGGTTCATCCGGTGCAGGCCGTCGCCGAAGGTGCCCACCCAAAACGTGCCCCTGCTGTCTTCATAAATGGCCCGCACCCAGTTCGATACCAGCGTGTTCGGGTTGTTTGGATCGTGTTTGAAGCGCTGGAAAGTCCCTGTCTTCGGGTCAAAGCGGTTCAGCCCCCCCTCACCGGGCTTCGACTCCCAGGGGCTTCCCGTGCCTACCCATATAGCTCCCTGCCGATCCTGGTACAGCGCCCTTACCTTGTTGTCGCTGATGCTCCCGGGGTTTGAGGGGTCGTGCTCGTAACGGGTGAAAGTGCCGGTTTCGGGGTGCAGCAGGTTGAGGCCTTTGTGGGTGCCCACCCATATATTCCCCTCCCGGTCTTCGAGCAGCGCGGTCACCACGTCGTCGCTCAGGCTGTTCGGCACCAGCGGGTTGTGCCGGAAGTGTGTGAAAACGCCTGTCCTGGGGTCGAACCGGTCCAGCCCCTTCGTCCAGACGCCAATCCATATATAGCCGTTCCTGTCGGCCAGCACGCACTCCAGCCGGTTGTCGCCCAGGGAGTTGTCATCGTACCTGTTGTTGATGTAGGTGACTTGTTCGTAGCCGTCGTAGCGGTGCAGCCCCGTATGCGTGGCCAGCCACAGGAAGCCCTGCCTGTCCTGGGTCATCCCCGCGATCAGCCCCAAGCCGTTGCTCTGGGACAGGGGCACTTTCACAAAGGTCAGGTCCTGGGCAGACAGGCCGCTGACGAAAAAAACACAGAAACTGATAAAGACAGCAACTGAGCGGGAGAGGCGGGATAGCATGGCATTACTGGATTGGATTTCAGCGCTACCGGAGCACGGGGCGCTACGCGACGAACCGGAACAAGACGAAAAACCTGTAACCGCCGCTCACGCATGGCGGAATCCAGTACCTAGGAGTTGTAAACACCTCCGACAGAACAGCGCGTCCGGGACCCAGGAAAACCAAGGGCAGTGGCAAGGCTGCTTGATAAAATTCAGCTTTGCCGCTGCCTGCCATACCCGGTTATTCGGCTTCCTTCTTCCTGGGGGGGCTAATCATGATATGCGCTCCATGGGTGCCGGGGTGCATGATCCAGGGCATGGCGGGTGCCTCGGGCTTCAGCGGCAGACCGGTGCTTTCGGCGGTGGCGTAAGGTATATAGACCACATAGCGCAGGTAGCCGTCCTTCACCTCGCCGGTGGTGGGGTTTACCTGATCCTCCTCCGCCGAGTAGACAAAAAGCGTGGAGGCTTGCTTCGGCATGGGCAGCTTTCCGCTCTTGGCCTCCTGCTCCCGCGTATCGAAAATCTCCTGCGATGCTTTACCGGCTTTCCTGAGTTCACGGCCCCGGGCCATGAACGGCTCCAGTTCACGGTGGTAGCAGGAGGCGGAGAAGCCCTTTTGGTTCGGATCATCTGCCAGGCAGATCATCTCGTTAGTGCCTTTCCGCAGCTCCACCAACTCGCCCTGTTGGTTATAGCCAAGCACGGCCGCGCCTTCCCGCTTCTCTGCCGGGGCAGCCAGCACGGCGGCCTTTATCTGGGCCTCGGGTGAGGGGGCTTTGGATTGCGCCTGTGCACTAACTCCGGTAAACAGCAGGGCCGCTGTAATAACAACACTAGCCAGTGATGTATCAGATAGCAGGATTGAAGATTCTCTCATAGGATAATTCAATATTATATGAATTTAATGAATATAAAATCGATATCAAAAAATAGCGCCTGCTTTTTATCAAAGAAGACTTTGCATAAATCTCTTCCGGGATTATGGATATTAACGGACACCTGCGCCTACAGTTGCAAGCCTAGCCCCCACTCCACCACGTTGGCGGTACGCGTGTGCGCCAGCAGCATCACACTGGCCGAAACGTGCTGTGTCACATCGTATTGCAGCCCATAGCGCTGGTAATAGTCCGGGAACAGCTTTAGCGGCTGGTAGAGGTAGCGCCCCAGCTGCACCACCAGCGACAGCCGCCCCAGGTGCAGCTGGTGACCGACGGTGACGCCTGCCATCCGGGCATCCAGTTCCCCGTCCGGCACTGGCCGCCCTACATTGATAAACTCTTCCCGCAAGGCGGTGTCATAAAAGCCGTCCGCGCCCAGCAGAAGGGTGTTGGTACGGGTGAGCTTTCTGCTGCCATATACCGACAGGTTATACACCGGATGCTTGGTGTCTATCAGCAGCACCTCTTTCACGCCAGCCCCAAACCGCAGGTTCAGGTGCGTGCTTCTGTCTGTTTCCGGCGGTAAGCCTTCGGCCGGCATCCGCCGCACCGCCGCCCGCTTCTGGTAGCGCAGCCCCAGCCCCAGCAAAGGGAAGTTCATGCCATTGTTCGGCTTGTCCCAGCCGCCGTTGGAGAAGTGCCGGAATGCGAAGTTCACATTCATATAGGTGTTGCGGCTTAATGGAAACTCATACCGCAGCGTGCCGCGCAGCACGAAGGCAAGCGGATTGCCGATGGCTTTGTTTCCCTCATTTGTCTCCGGCTTATAATAGCGGGTGGAGTAGACAAGTCCTGCCCCGAGGTTAAAGCGCAGGCTGTTCTTCCGGCCCTGCACCAGTGCATTGTCCAGATAAGTAGTAAGGGAGAACGCCTCCCCCAGTTCGTCCGGCACGCCGTAGTTGTAGTAGGAAAAACCAAAGCCCAGCAGCGGGTACCGGTACTTCACCTCCCATGGCCGGTTTCCGAGCGTGTGGCGATTGGCATACGCCTCCACCCCCACCGGGTTTGTGAAACTAAGGGTTGGCAAACCGCTCTTGTACCGGAACAGGGCGCCATAATAGCCGTTCATCCCAAACGACCAGGGCGCCTTCTCCTGCGGATGTGCGTGCTGCGCACAGGCCACAGGCAGGCAGTTTATAAGCAGCAGCAGGGTAATCGCAGCAAACTTCAAGTACAAAGGCATTGGCAAACCAATAACAGCAGGAGTATATGGCCCGAATCTCAAACAATCAGGGCAAGTGCTAAGTTAGTGTTTTTGCTTGTGGAACGGGATACCTGCCATATCGTTGTTTACTGTATCCGCCGCACCGCCAGGGCTATATCGGTTGAAACAGGCACTTGCTTCATTTCAAGAGTGGCACCAGTTGCATGAGTTAGATGCGTCTCGGCGATGATTTTCCCCTGCAGGGTGTCCCAGTGCGTGACGGCATAAGCGCCTGCCGCCATATCGGGTAACAAGATGTTTACCGCTACGGGCGCTGCCTCTGCGTCCAGGGTCCTTGATTTTTTGTGTATAGTATCGGTGCGCAGCAGCCACACAACCGCCTGCTGCCGGTCGGCACAGGCAAATACAGCCACGGCTGGCTCGCATCCCTGCACCGCATTATTCAGGTTCTTCCTCCGAAAATTCTTCCAGTCGATTAGCTGCACGAAACCGGCCAGGCTTTGCTGGGCGCGGCGCATGCCGTGCGTAAGCGTGTGCGGGTGCCGGTTGGGCCAGCGCATGCCGCCGCCCGCCCCCCCGGAAGCCAGGTGCGCCCATTGCATATGCCGGAAATACTCGTCATCGAAATGCTCCGGCAAGGTCACACGCCTGTCCTTGAACAGGTGGATGGGGCCGTGCTCGCTGTCGAAGAAGGGCCGGTTGACTTGCAGGTGCCCCAGCGCCTCCCGCACCAGCCTACCCGTGACGATGGCCGAATCCACGGTGTTTTTTGGGAAGTTGATGGTGGCGGCATCGTAGAAGTGCGTGCTGGCGAAGTCGAGCTTCGGGTGCCGGAAAATCACGTCGGCCACCGCCGGGTGCTCGTCCAGCACCGGCCCGTACAGCGACACCGTCTGCGGATGGCTGCGCCCATATAGCCGTTGCTCCGTCTCCCGCAGGTGGCCACTCAACTCGTCAATAAATTCGGAGAAAACGTCTGTTCTGCCCCCGGCATGGGCCGGGTGTATCTCGTTCCAGAGGTCCCAGGCAAACAACACGCCGCTCCCGCCCCAGCGTTCGGCTGCAAAGGTCAACCTGTTCTTGATGGCCCGCAGGGTGTCGGGGCAGAGCAGCCACTCCGAGCGCTTTTTGCAGGGGCCGCCGTTTTTGTGGTTGTAGGGGTGATTTTTCCACCGGATCCACATCCAGAAGGTGTCGACGGGGGTAAGGAGGATGCGGATGTTGTATTTCGCGCAAAGCACGAAAAGGTCGTCCCAGAGCCTGACCATGTTCGGTGAGAAGCGGCCTGCAGGTTTCTCAAAATACCGGTGCTCTCCCTGCGCGTACTCCAGCATCAGCCGCAGGCAGGTAATGCCATGCCCGGCCAGCCAGGCCAGGTGCCCCTCCACCTGCTGCATGTTTTTCCGCCGGAACAGCCCCTCGAAGTCAGGCCAGGTGATGGCATCGTTCTGCCCGATGGGTGTCCAGTTCTCTCCGTTCTCTGTTATAAAATAAGGCGCATCCGGTGCCACCTGCACCCAAGGCAGGTCCCGCCCAAGCTGAGGACTGGAGGGCAAACTGCTACCCAGCGCAGCCGCTTTGCCCTCCGCTTTCTTTCTTAATGTCTCTAGCACGCAGTTTTATCTTCTATATTCTGGACCTATATGGCTGGCACAAGGGCTATAGCATTGCAGCACCCACCATTGCCAGCTAAAGCAATACGCTATACACCTGTAAAAGTAATGCGAAAAGTGCCCGAACAGCAGCTTTATTTTGCGGTTGCGGTTTAACCCGGCTATAGAGATATAGCACGCCCCTGCCCTCTCCGTAGCCAGGAAAAATCAGGTAGAAGCGCAGCAGATGAGCACTTACACACTATTATAGTCCAGTCTTCTATATATAACCTCTGGCAGCCGTCACAAATGCGGACTGTGAGGTTGGTTATATATAAGTAACTGGACAGGATCAGTCTGGTGTACAAACAGCTCCAGTCTTTTTGAAAGCGGATCATCCCGAACTTAATTTAGCAGGACTTGGAGGAAGAGAGCCCTTATCCCCTGATGTTAAGCACTTGCGGCTTTCCCACAAGGTCCTTTCAGGATGACATTACAGGAGTCTGTGCTTATAATAAGGCTGGCGATTACTGCGCAAGCGACTGTAAACGCTCCCTTTGAAGCGCATTTATATATGAAGCCAATGGCCGAAAAGACGTCTGAGAATTGTCTGGTTACTTGTAACAAGGCAAAGAGTAGCGGTGGACAGGCAGTAACATTATGCCTGGGCGAACCGTTTCAGAGCTTCGGCAGCGGTGCCTATAGAGGCAAAAGCCGGAACTTTATATATAAACTGACAACAGAGATGAACTCAACCCCTGACACTGATGCCCTTGTTCGGAGCCAGCTTGTAGAATTGCTGCAGGGCGGCTTCGCTCCCAATGTTATCCTGCTGCGCGAATTCGACTACCAAAAAGCAGGCGTAATACTGGACGGCCTGCACTTCTCTGCCTGGGTGCTGCTCGGCCACATGCAGGCCCGGCAGCGCACGCTGCTGCACTTCATGAAACACCCGGAAGAAAATACGGATATATGGCCGGACGCGCACTGGCCGGAAAACCACGTGCCGCAGAGCGCGCAGGAATGGAACAGCGCCATCGACAGCTTCGAAAGCGAACTGGCCGAGGTAATTGCGCTGGTGCAAAATCCGGAAACAGATTTATTTAAAGTCCAGGCCAACGGCAAAACCATCTCCTGGGCCACCCTAACGCTGCTGCACCACAACGGCTACCACATTGGCCAGCTTAAAACGGTGGGGCGGCAACTGGGCGTCTGGTAGAACCTCAGTACTGGTACATCGGCTGCTGTGAGGCGATGATTTCCTGCTTCAGCCGCTCAAAATCCCCGTGCGGCAATTGGTTGCAGTAGGTCATCGGCTCGTTCGGACCGGAGGGATAATTCAGGAAGCGGATCAGCGGACCGGCTATGATGTCGGCTTTCGCAGCCTGCTCCTCCGTTAGCTGGTCCATCCAGTAGCCAGACTGCCCTTTTTTGAGGTGCTTCGGGTTTTTCTTTCTGAGAGTGTCGAAGCGCACCGCCTCCTGCAGCGCCACCCGCTGCGCCTCGCTCATATCAACACCCAAATAAGCCAGCAGCCGCGCCAGCTCCTCCTGGAAATCGAGCAGAAAGCCCTCGTAAAAGCAGATATGGATGTTGTGCTGCCGGCTCAGGCGCAGGTGGTCGTACACGTGCCACACCCATTCCAGCAGCAGCTGCTCAAAGTTTTTCTCCAGGAAACGCTTCGCATCCCGCTCCTCCTGCGGATAATACTTCAGCATATAATCCGAGGTATAATATTTGGAGGCCGAGATGGCCCGGTCACGCGGGTCGCGCACGATGTATACTTTCTTGTCCACCAGACTCAGCAGTTGAGGGCTTCGCTTGCAGATGGGCGAGTGCGTCCATATATGGCCGGTCCGGGATAGATAGGCCTCGATGTCCTCCACCGGCATCCTGAAAATGCTGCTGATGCGGTAGCTGTACTGCAGGTCGGTTATGTCGAGCACGTCGATGCTGGCCTGGCTCGGGTAGTTCAGGTCCCAGGTTCTGGCCAGCTCATATATAGGCTGCCGCTGGATGAAGCTTTGGGGAGGCTGGCCGGTTTGGGTGAGGATGTGCTGGATGATCTGGTACAGCCAGAAGTTGCCGCACTTGGGTGCTCCGCCTTGCAGGATTTTCATGCTTTGATTTGTTGTTTCTGAATGCATCCTGACGGAAGGCAGCTGCCAAAGGTTTTGCAAATGGGTAACTTGTATCGTGCTTTCCCGGTACAAGGTGTGACAATAAACCCGCAGCGGCACATGCAAATTCGCAAAGAACCGAAGAACCACCTCTACCCCTTCCACTCCAAAATAAGCGCCACCCAGCGGCAGGACATGCTGCAGCAGGAACCCCGGCTTGTCTGGCTCACCGGCCTGTCGGGCTCCGGCAAAAGCACGCTGGCCCTGCGCCTCGAGCACTACCTGTTTCACAAAGGCTACAAGGTGTACCTGCTGGACGGCGACAACGTGCGCAGCGGGCTGAACAGCGACCTGGGCTTCAGCGCGGAGGACCGCCGGGAGAACGTGCGGCGCGTGAGCGAGGTGGCGCGGCTGATGCTGGACGCGGGCCTGGTGGTTATATGCGCGTTTATATCTCCCTACGCGGAAGAAAGGGAGCTGGCCAGAAAAACGGTCGGGGCTGACAGGTTCACGGAGGTATATATAAACTGCCCGCTGCACGTCTGCGAGCAGCGCGACACCAAAGGCTTGTATGCCAAGGCAAGACAAGGGCTGATTCCGGATTTCACGGGTGTCAGCGCGCCCTACGAGGCTCCGGCGGAGCCGGATGTGGAGGTGCAAACGGCAGAAGAATCTATCGAAGACTCGCTGTGCAGACTGATCGGGTTTGTGGAGCCGCGGCTGGTGGTGCGGCGGGAAAGCACCGTCAATTGCTGATACATCACAATCTACTGATCACTCAACCGCCTATCCCTAAGGCAAGCTTTTTAGAAGATAGCGACTGCGCCGGGTGTGGAGGGTAGAGGCAGAAGCGGCAGCGGGTATATGCACCGCTGCCGCTTCTGCCTATATATAAATATGAGTACGCTATTAGTTTAAAGCATAAAAATAACAATCCTTCTGGAAGTGGCACATCCCGAACTTGATTCGGGGAAACTTGGTGGAAGGAAGTTTAAGCTGACGCGGCTTGCCCACAAGAGCCTTTCAGGATGCCAAAAAAGCATGCGTTAATTCTGGTATCATACTTATGAAGAAGGAAGCTGGCATGCTGCTGATTTCCTTCTTCGGGGTCTACTTTTTCCCTTTTTGTGGCGCCTTGTAATCTTTTTCCACGTCATCCAGCAGCAGCACCCAGTCGTTGCCGGGGCCGCTGGTGGGCGGCGTGAAAGTGCGGGTGCCGGTGTTCTTGAACTCGCCGATGAAGGTGGTGGTGCCGGTGCGCGGGTCATACCAGGAGGCATTTACTTTTTTGCCGGAGATGATGCCCATGTTCACTTCTATCGGCTTGCCCGCGGTGGTATATATAAAAGCATAGTCGTCGCCCCGCGTGGCCTGAATCCGCTCCGTGCCTTCATATGCCTTCTGCACCAGCGTCTGATCGGGCACCCGCTTCAGAATGGGCCGTGAGGTTATCAGGTTTTTCACGTGCGTCATCTGGCGGGCTCCCGGCAGGTCAAGCGATTTTTTCCAGGTCATCGTCGGGCCGTTGATGCCTTCCCGGTTGGTGTCGTGCATCTGCCAGATGTTGTGGCAGCCGTAGGTATGGCCGTGGGCCCCGGCAAACAGGTCCTGGTAGGCGGAGCGGCGCACGTCCCAGGCCTCGGTATATCCCTTCTCCTTTGCATTGAAACACATTGGGTGCTCCTCGTAGATAGGCTCTCCGTCCATGGTGGGCTTGGTGGGCTTCAGGTTGTAGTCGTGCGTAATTTTGTCGTACACGTTTGCATCGCGGCAATGGCCCGTCTGGAACATATTGAAATCCAGCCACGCGTCGTTGTGGAACCAGGTGGAGGAGCCGCCCCCCTCTTTGGGCTGCGGGTGAAACGTCATCATCACTTTGCCCGGGTCCCCGTCGCCAGCTCCGGCCACAATGCCCTCGGCCATGGCCCGCCAGATGGCCTCGTCCTGCTCGTGGCGCGGCAGGCGGTCGCCGCCCAGTATCCAGATGATGGGCTTGTCTTTGTAGCGGCGCCCGATGTACGCACCATAAACCTTCGCATTCGCCGGGTTGAAAATCTCCGGCCCCACGCCCCACGAATTTTTGAAAACCTTGTCGCCCCAGGTGGGCAGCATGCCAATGGTCAGCCCCAGTTCTTCGGCCTTGTCCACGATATAGTCCACGTGCCGGAAGTAGGCATCGTTGGGTTGGGTGGGGTCTTCGTTGTGCAGCGGCAGATCGCCGTAAGGGTTGGGGTCGCGCAGGCCGTTTAGTTCTGCCAGTGCCACGGCCTGTATCACCGTGAAGCCCTTATCGGCGCGGTCTTTCAGGTAAAGGTCCGCCTCCTCGCGGTTCAGGCGGTGAAACAGTTCCCAGGCCGTGTCGCCGAGGTAGAAAAAGGGCGTGCCGTCCGCCTTCACCAGGTAGCGCTGGTTGTCGCTCACGCGCAAATGTTGCGCCTCCGTCGCGAAGGCAGCGCACAGAAAAGCTGCCATCAGGCATAGCATATACCACTTTGGAATCATATATAGATTTATTGTTTTAGGATTTGCTATATGAACAGCCCGCCTTTTAGCTATATAGCCTCTGGCAGGGTGTCCCAAAAGCTATAGGAGCCTTTGGGAAGTTACGGTTATACAGGCTCAGACACCGGCTGCATCAGAAACAATATACTTAATTCAGCGCAAGTCTCCTTCTTTTTGAAGAGTCGCATCCGATTTTCACCACTTGCTGTGCTGATGGCACACAATCAGGCTGCTGCTGAGCCTTGAATGGCCTGCAAAAAAAATTGCACAGATTTAAAGCATCCTGTAACTCCTCTTCCTATTTAACCGTAAACAGGAATGGCTAAAAGTTGAAAAGTGATTTTCAATATAAAAACGAAGGCTCTCCATCTGTGGGAGCCTTCGTTTTTATTTTCTTTTTTCCTGTGTTATCCTGCCTGCCTCGGGCTGCAGCAAGAAGCGCACTGGCAAACAATATTAGGACGCCCCTCCTATTGCTAAGCCCGCTCCTTTTTGGTTTTCCCCTTCTCCGCCTGGAAATAGAGATTGAAAGTGGTGCCTTTTCCTTCCTCGCTCTCCACCTTTATCCTACCGCCAGAATTATCCATGATGCGCTTGACTATATACAGGCCCATGCCGGTGCCGTCTACGTGCGAATGGAAGCGCTTGAAAAGCGTAAAAATTTTGGATAGGTTGTCTTCGCTCATGCCCAGGCCGTTGTCCTGCACTGTGAGGACGATCTGCTTTCCTTCCCGCTTCGTCTGGATGCGTATATGCGGCGGCCGCTCCGGGCTGCGGTAGTTAATAGCGTTCAGCACCAGGTTGTAGAGAATGCTGTAGAGATTCTTCCGGGAGAAGCTGATGCGGGGCGCCTCCTCAAAATTGACATCGAGGGAGGCCCCTGACGATTTGATATGATCCTGTATGTTGAGCTTCACATTGCCCAGCACCTCCTCAAAGAGGACCGGCTCCGCCTTCCCATCCACATCCCGCTGCACCTTGGCGATGTCTGTCAGGTCCTTAATCACGTTTTTGAAGCGGCTGATGGAGCCCTTTACCATGTCAAACAAGGGCTCTGTGGGCGTGCCCGGCAGCGGCCCCGCCTCCTCTATCTGGTCCTCCAGCAGCAGCACCAGGCCTTCGATGTTGGCCACCGGGGCCTTCAAATCGTGCGAGGCGGTATATACAAACGTGTCGAGGTCGGCATTCACGCGGAGCAGGTGCTCGTTGGTGCGCTGCAGTTTCTCCTGCGTGGCCCGCAGGTCCGAGAGGTCGATGAAAGAGCCCAGCACGCGGTACGGGATGCCGTACTCGTTGTGCATGATGTAGGCCCTGTTCGACACGTAGGCGTAGGAGCCGTTGGCACGGGCGATGCGGTACTCACAAGTCCACTGATCTTTGCCGTAGTTGATGGCGTTGTTGATGCCCTTCATCGTCTCCTCGCGATCCTCCGGGTGTACTTTCTCAAACCAGCCCTGCACCCCCTTTCCCATATCGACAGCCTGATAGCCTAGGATGGCGCCCAGGCTGTCGCTCCACCAGAGTTCATTGCTTACCAGGTTCCAGTCCCAGACCACGTCGTTTGTCGCCATCGACACCATCCTGAAGCGTTCTTCGCTGGCAGCCAGCTCCTTTGTGCGCTCCTCCACGCGGCGCTCCAGTTCATCGTTCAGCTTAATCAGGTTTTCCTCCGCTTTCTTCAGCTCCTCGTAAGCCAGCAGCATTTTTTCCTCGCTGTTTTTCTTCTCTGTGATGTCGGCCATCGTCACTGTCAGGCCGTCTCCCATCTTCACGGCAGCAACTTCGTACCATGCCCTCTGCCCGTTTATGTGCAGCTGCTGCTCTATATGCAGGGGCTGCCCCGTCTCCACCACCTGCTGGAACTTCTTCAGCAGGCCACTCTTCTTCAGGAAGCCCATCTCCTGTTGCATGCCTGAGCCAAAAAGCTCGGCATAGGGCTTCCCGATGAGTTCTTCCGCACGGCGGTTCAACAGGCTCCAGTTGAAATCGATGATTGCCTGCTGCTCGTCCCGCACCGCCACAAAAGCCATGATGCTGCTCAGGGAGCTGTTGAGCACCCCCTGCACCACGTTGGTGAGCGTCTTAAGCGTTGTAATGTCCACAAACGACAGCACCACCCCATCCTTGTTGCCGTCGCGCTTCAGGTAGGGGATAATGCGCATGAGGTAATACCTTCCCTCCTTCGTTTCCACCTCCTGTTCCACTTCGGTGGAGGTGTTGTTGACCTGCTGGATGTCTTCCATCAGGCGGTGATAACTCAGGTTGTGCGACAAGTGATGTATGGGCCTGCCGACATCCCCATCGATGATGTTGATGATGTGCTTGACGACGGGCGTGAACTTTCGGATAACGAGGTGGTGGTCCACGAAAAGCTGCCCGATGTTGGAGCTCCGTATATAGTTGTCGAGGTCCTCGTTCAGCTCCTGCAGTTCCTTTATCTTCAGCTGGTGCTCCGAGTTCACGGTGTGCAGCTCCTCGTTCAGCGACTGCATCTCCTCATTGGAACTTTGCAGCTCCTCGTTGCTCGACATCAGCTCCTCGTTGCTGGATTGTAGTTCCTCGTTGGCAGTGCTCAGGTCCTGCACCGTCAGATGGAGGCTCTCACGGGCCTCCTTCAGTTCCAGTTCCAAGGCGGCCAGCTGCTGGTAAAAATCCGCCTCCGATACCGTGGCCGCGTCAGCGGCTTTGAAAGGCGTGCTGGCTTGGCTCTGCTCCTGCAGCAACACCAGTACCACCCGCGGCAGGTTTGCCTCCGTCGGAACAGGCTTCATCGACATGTGTACCAGCAGCTCCTTTCCATTGATTTTAACGGCCACCGGACGCACCAGCACTTTCCTGTTTTGCTTCAGCGCCTTCCGGATACCCACGCTCAGCGACACGGCAAGTTCCCCGGTCACCATCTTCAGCAGGTTGAAGTGCAGTCGCTTGTCCGGGAACTTCAGAAAGCGGTTAATGTCGCCGATGCCGTGCAGGAGTTGGTAATGCTCGTCAACGTACAGCCCGGTCACTCTGAAATCCTCGGTAACGGCATCCATGAAGAAGTCGTGATACTGCCCTACAGGCGTTGCCTTTGGGGCACCTGCCCGGCTAGGCGCTGTAATGGCGGGCGTATAGTCTGAGATGCCGTAGTGCTGCCGGGCGCCATTGCTCTCCTTTATCTTGCGGAACAGCTTCCATTTCCGGTTCTCCTCTGAGAAGACGCTCTTCAGCTCACCGATGTGCTCACTGGGTCCCAGCAGCAGGTATCCCTGCATGTTGAGGGCGTAGGGGAAGAGGGACAGTACTTTCTGCTGCAGTGCGGGGTTCAGGTAGATGAGCATGTTGCGGCACGTGATCAGATCGATGCGGCTGAAGGGCGGGTCCTTCTGCAAGTCGTGCTGCGCGAAAATCACCAGCTTCCGTATCTCCTCGCTCACCGTGTAGCGTGTGCCCTTGAAGTGAAAAAAGCGCTGCAGCCGTTCTTCGGTTACGTCGCCGGCAATGGCGGCTGGGTAAACTCCCTTCGATGCCTGTGCAATGGCGCGCTTGTCTATGTCGGTGGCGAAAAGCTTCACGAGCGGCTCCCGTCCCAGCCGCTCGTAAGCCTCCCGGAAAAGGATGGCCAGCGAGTACACCTCCTCGCCGGTGCTGCAGGCGGTCACCCACACTTTTACCGGCTCGTTCTCGTCCTTCTCGGCAATTATTTTCGGTATCACCTCCTGCTCCAGCAGCTCAAACGCCTCCCGGTCCCTGAAAAACTTGGTGACATTGATGAAGAACTCCTGGCAGAGCTGCTTGATCTCGCTTTGGTTATCGTGCAAGTACTCCAGGTATTCCGACAACGTGCCCACCCCCAGATAGTCCATCCGCTTGCGGATTCTGCGGTTGATGGTGGCTTTTTTATAGTTGTTGAAGTCGGTTTGGGTATGGGCGCAAACAAGGTCCAGAATCTCATCCAGCACCTCTTCCCCGTCTCCATCGATAGGTGTGTCGACAGGCTGCCGCACCAGCGGCACTTTGCGCGTGTACTCCATTATTTCCTCCGGCATCTGCTCCGGCGGCAGCACGTAGTCGGCAAAGCCCCCCTCGATTGCGCTGCGGGGCATCCCATCGAATTTGGCAGAGGCAGGGTCCTGTACCACCACCATGCCGCCCGCCGCTTTTATGGCTTTTATGCCTTTAGTGCCGTCGGTGCCAGTGCCCGACAGCACCACTCCGATGGCATAGCGGCCCAGGTCTTTCGCCATGGACTCAAAGAACACGTCGATGGCAAAGTTGGGCTCGCGGTTGCGTTCTTTGTTATGCAGCCGCAGCCGCCCATGCTCCAGGGTAAGCTGCTTGCCGCTCGGAAGCACATACACGCAGTTGGGCCTGGTGAGCATCTTGTCCTCGGCCTCCTGCACCTGCATGCTGGTGTGCTTCGAGAGCAGCTCGGCCATCAGACTCTTGTGGTCTGGCGACAGGTGCTGAATGATGACGAAGGAGAAGCTCGAGTTATTCGGGAAATGGTCAAAAAGTAAATGAATAGCCTCCAGGCCGCCTGCAGAGGCGCCTATTCCCACAAGGTAATGATCGGAGGGTGGTGCGGGTTCCGCTTTTGTCCGCTTAGGTGCTTTCATGTTGTTCATACCTCGATGCAGGATCGGGGCTCTCAGCTATATTACTGTTCCTTGATTATTTTCTCCAGCACAGCGCTGCGCAGGGCCTCTGCCGCCTCCAGTTCCTCAGGCTGCCAGGGCGGGGAGGTGTACTTGACAATTTCTTTATAGGTTGCAAAGGAGTTGCGCGGGTGGTACGTCTTTCCGTCCGGCTCCAGTTGGATGGCGTTATTGGGGTCTCCGCCCCAGGTTACGGTTTGCAGCACCTCCGGCCTGAAACCGAGTATATACTCTCCCTGCTCCGGGTTGATGGGCAGGACGATCAGGCCGCTGGCAATGTCTTTATAATCCTTGCTGCTGGCGTACAGGTGCGGCAGGCTGTTGGTGGCCAGCAGCTTCTCTGTCTTGTTGCGTCGGAGCCATCCTTCCAGTTCTTTCAGCTCCTGCCTCCCGGGTGTCTCACCGATGGTCTGTGTAGTGCCTTCATATATAACCGCCGCCCCCGTCAGCGAGAGCAGGTGCTGCAGGTTAGTTTCGCCATTCAGAAGTCCGTGGGCTAAGCTGAGGCTGCCGTACAACTGCTCCAGCAGCTTTCCGTGTATGCCGCGCAGCTGTGCCCGCAGCAGGATGGCTTTCTCCCTCTCGCGGCTGGCCAACTGGGCTGATACAATTCCGGAAAGCAGCTCGAGGGCGGACCTAAGCTCATAGCTCGGGTTGAGGGCAGCCATGTGGTGACACGAGATGAGGCCCCAAAGGCGGTTGTCAATGATCAGGGGCAGTGACATGGAGGCCGTTATGCCCAGGTTGGCGAGGTACTCGAGGTGCACGGCCGCCACGCTGCGCAGGTTGCACTCCGTCAGATCAGTGAAACGCTGCGTCAGCGGATTCACGATCGGGATAAGGCGCACCGGATCGTAAGAGCGGGTGGGGATGAGCCGGTACGGGTTGCTGAAATACAGCTCGCGGGCCTGCTTGGGCACGTCGGAGGCCGGGAAGCGCAGGCCCATGTAGTCGTCCATGCTTTCTTGCCTTGCCTGGGCTATCACAATGCCATTCCACTGCGGGTCGAACTGGTACACCAGCACCCTGTCGAAGCCGGAGATTCTCCGTATCTCCGTCGCCGCAATGGCTGCGGTCTCTGTGGCGGTGGCAGCCTGCTTCAGCAGCGCTGTAACGTACTTTATCTGCTGGTAGAGCCCGAGGAAAGAGGGCGCGTCTGCATCGTTAAATGCTTCCAGTTCTACCAGCACATAGCTTTCCTTTGGATGCACCAGCGCGGTAAAGCTCAGGTTATTCTCTGGCGCCAGCCAGGTCAGACTCAGGGGTATCTTCTCCTGGCTGCCCTGGATTTTTAATTTGGCGCGGATGTCCTCATACTGGTCGGAGGGCAGGTACTGCGACAGAGACTGCTCCAGCAGTCCCTCCACTGGTATATTCAACTGTGTGCCCACATTCTCGCTGGCCTGCACAATGCGCAGAGTGGCTTTGTCCAGCACCAGCAGCACGCCGTGTGGCTGTATCAGGTTAACCAGGTGCAGCGGAATGCTCCCGCAGAATTCAGAATCATAGTTTTTAGCGGTGGTCAGGTTAACCGAGGCTGCTTTTTCGTCCATCAAATAAATTGCTTAGCGCACAGGCTTTTCACCTGCCAGATTTTGGTAACACATTAAATTGCAGGTATGGGAGGGATTGGTCATCATCTTAGTACGGCCTCCGGTCATCGCCACAGCACAGGGAAACCGCCAGGCAACGACCTTCTTTCAATGCCTGTACACGCTATGCACCTTAATGCGTAACACCGTTTACGGCAGAAGGCTTAGCCCAAACGCTACCAACTCAAATTTACGAGATAATCGCCATTTACCAAAAGAGCCTGAACAGGCACTGTTATATATATATTTCGTGTCTTGCTCTTCCAACCATGATCTGACTTGTACATCCTTTATATATTGCATGTTCTGATGATCACTTACAGCGATCTGTTAAGTAGCAAGTAACTCCCTTCATCAGTTAGATGAACCAGTATCCCCGTATTGCTGGCACAGTGCAAAACATAGCATTATAACAACTAAATAATCATATATAACTATAACAGAATCAACCTGCCATTTTCAAGCTCACCCTACCCCATGACAGACGAGATAAACCAACACTTCCCAAGGGCCTATAGCCGCATCGACGAGGCGACGAAAGCCTCCGGTTTTACAATGGCCTCTGATGTGCAGACCTGCACGCTGCTCCGGACGCTCGCTGCGTCCAAGCCTGCCGGTAAATTCCTGGAACTCGGGACAGGGACGGGCCTTTCCACCGCCTGGATACTGGACGGCATGGATGCTGACTCTTCCCTGCTGTCTATAGACAACGACCCCACATTTCTGAAAATCGCGCAGCGGTTTTTGGGGGACGACGAACGGCTGCAGCTGATGCTGACTGACGGAGGCGAATGGGTGGCGCACAACAGGCACCAGCGGTTCGACTATATATTCGCCGACACCTGGCACGGCAAGTACCTGCTCTTAGACGAGGTGCTGGCCATGCTGAACAAAGGCGGCTTATATATCATAGACGACATGCTGCCGCAGCCCAGTTGGCCCGACGGGCACCATGCAAAAGCGACCGGGCTTCTCGCGGAATTAGAGTCCAGGGAGGACCTGCTGCTGACAAAGCAGAACTGGGCAACGGGCATTGTCATGGCTGTCAGAAAATAATTTAAAGAGGGTATTCCTGCTCTGCCTGCATACCGGTGGCTGAACACAGAAATTTAACATTGTTGATTAAAACCAAAAGGTTTCTGTTACCTTTGATTATTCCCACTCCCAGTTACCTTATATGCCGGCAAAGAACCTCTACGCGTCTGATTTTTATAGCATCGAAATCGACACGGAGCAAAACATACTTCGATCCAGATGGCTCAGGTCGGTGAACTGTGAGGAGATGGTAACGGGTGGCACGAAGTTGTATGAGTCCTTGCTCGATACCGGGGCCGAACTCGTGGTTGCCAATGCACAGCTGCTGTGCAACCTCGACACAGAGACAAAAGAATGGATGTCTTCCGGATTTTACGAGCTGCTCTCGCTTACGAGGCTCAGGCGGATAGCCCGCGTGCTGCCCGCCAATGTGTTCAGCAAAATAGCACTCGAATCTGTGGCGACCAGGGCCGAGGCATCCGGCGCAGCGAAGTTCAGCTTCCGGAATTTTGTGGATCAACAGGAAGCGGAAAAGTGGCTGCTCTCCTGAACTTATTGCCCGAATCTCCTCCCCTATACCTCATTTTGTGCAATTCGCCACTTCCTCTCCGGTATATTGCTTAGCTGGTTGGGGCTAAAGATTAGTTTCCCGCTTTTGGCACCCCTGCCGTGCGTCCGGAAACCGTTTATCAGCTAACGAGCGCCAGCTCCACTATTCTCTTCGAGATATCCTCCCACCGCTCCTCCTGCAACAGGTGTCCCGCCTTCAGCGTGTAGAGGTGCTCAAGTTCGGCGGCCTCCATTATCTCAAACCCATACCGCCGGAACGTCAGCCCCGGATCGTCAGAGCCCCAGATGGCCTGCACCGGGTAAGGCGTGCGCTGCACGGCCTTCAGGCACAGATCCCTGAACTGAGTGGAACGGTCGAAGTTGCGCATGATTTTGAGGAAGGCCTTGCCACCGTCCTCCCGCTTCAGCAGGTCCACATAAGCGTATATTTCTTCCTTTGAAATGCGGTCGTGGTTGACGGTGCCCATGCTTTTGAACATCATGTACCAGGTGCTGTGTTGCAGCGCCGCCAGTTGCAGTTTTCCCAGCACCGGCTTTTCGAAGGGGCGCATGGGCATGGGTTTCCGGAAGTTCACCACGTCAATCCAGGTGTTCAGGATGGTGAGCGACAGGATTCTGTCGGGGTGGGTGGCCGCAAGGGCAAAGCCGATGGGGCCGCCGATGTCGTGTACCACCAGGTGATATTTGTCCAGCCCCAGTTCTTCGGCGGCCCTGGCCAGGAAGCGGGCAAAGTTGCGGAATGAGTAGTCAAAATCAACGGGTCTGTCGGCAAGTCCCAGCCCGGGCAGGTCTATGGCCACGCCCCGCAGGCCTTTCCAGGACAGGGTGCGCACCACGTTGCGGTACAGGAACGAGGAAGTGGGCACCCCGTGTACGCACAGCACCGCCTCGCCGCTGCCCTCATCCAGCGCGAAAGTCTGCACGCCGTCTACCATAAAAAATTTCCCCAAGGCTTTGTGTTGGGCTATCACCTGCTCTACAGTTTGTTTGTCTTTCATATATGGCTATATAGATTCGTGTAATTTCCAAGCTTTCTACGAAAAGGTATACTGGCTAAACTCCCCGGCCGTTGCTCCGGGAAACTATTCCGGCCATATAAACCGGATCAGGAGCATGTTTTTCAGCCTCAACCCGGCAGAAAGTATTTGCCGAAATTTCCCTGTATGCTATGTTAAAGGACATTAGTACCAAGATATAAGTGGACCATCCCGAGCATCGGGGACTCAAGACCTTTTAAGCTATATACTATTGATATTCAAGCGGTTTATGCATGAGGTTTTTTATGGATAGTGCAAGTTGATTTTGTCCATGTACTTATGTAGAATTACTTTATTTTTATTACTTCAGGGGCGGAGACTCCCGATTTTTCAGGGGTTTAAAGACCAAGCTAAACCAACACTTTACTCAAACCAAAACAGATGCATAACCCTGTGATGACACGCGTAGCCATATATGGCCTACTCATTCTGCTGTCCCTTTTCGTGCTGTTTCATTTCGCCATTCTGCTGGGCATTGTTCCGTATGGGATGGTGTGGGGTGGCAGGCTGAAGAGCCACGACCAGATGCTCTCTTTCGAGACATTTTCCATTCTGGTGAACCTCTTCATGGTGGCGGTCATTGCAGTGAGGGCTGGTTTTTTGCGCCTCCGCGTACCTGCTCTCGTACTGAAAACTGCCCTGTGGATCATGTTTGTGCTCTTCCTCCTGAACACAGCCGGGAACGCGCTCTCGACCAACGGGCTGGAGCAACTGCTGTTCACCCCAATTACGTTGCTGCTCGCTTTCTTCAGCCTCGTGCTGGCGCTGAGCAAAGAACAGAAGCCTTCCTGGAAGTAGGTCGCCAAAGCAGCGGCAAGCGCTGTACTTAGCAACCTATATATAGCATGCGGTTTCCGCGGCCATATAGGCTGCGCCGTTTCGCTTCATGAAGCCTTTCCATTAATATCCATATTTTTGCCGGGCTGTGCCTGGTGCTGTGGGGTGATAAGTTTAAACCTTGATTGCGCGGACGCGGAACACTGATTTAAAAAACTGGCTTAACAAGATGGAAAATTTGCCTGAGCTCCGGTCTGTCCAGGTCATCCGGTATGTCACGCCGCTGCGGGAGGGCGGTTCGCTGCCCGCGCTGGTGGAGGCGGACGACGAGTTTATGTATGTGCTCAAATTCAGGGGGGCCGGGCAGGGCGTGAAAGCGCTGATAGCCGAGTTGATAGGCGGTGAGGTGGCCCGCGCGGTGGGTCTGAAAGTACCAGAACTGGTGTTCGCCCAGCTCGACGAAGCCTTCGGCCGAACGGAGCCCGACGAGGAAATACAGGACCTGCTGCGGGCCAGCGAGGGACTGAACCTGGGGCTGCACTACCTCTCCGGCGCCATCACCTTCGATGCGCTGGTCACGACCGTGGATGCCACCCTCGCCTCGCAGATTGTGTGGCTGGACTGCCTGCTCACCAACGTGGACCGCACCGCGCGCAACACCAACATGCTCATCTGGCACCGGGAACTCTGGCTGATCGACCACGGCGCCTCCCTCTTCTTCCATCATTCGTGGCAGAACTGGGAGGAGCAGGCCAAAAGGCCGTTCGTGCAGGTGAAGGACCATGTGCTGCTGCCCCGCGCCACGGAAATAGCCGCCGCAGACGCCGCCTTCCGCACGATACTGACACCGGATCGCATCCGCGCCATCGTTTCCCTCATCCCGGACGAATGGCTGCTCGGCGACGCGCCTTTCGCGTCGGCGGAGGAGCACCGACAGGCCTATATATACTTCCTGGAGACACGCCTGGCCCATTCAGATAACTTTGTAAAAGAAGCGCAGCATGCAAGAAAAGCACTTATTTGAGTACGCCGTTATTCGCGTGGTGCCGTGTGTCGCGCGCGAGGAGTTTGTGAATGTGGGCGTCATATTGTACTGCTCCGCGCAAGGATTCCTGCAAACGCGCTACCACCTGAATCCGGAGCGGCTACAGGCTTTTCCCGGCAACGTGGATTTAGCTGAGTTGCAGGAGCGCCTCCAGGCCTTCGAGCGCATCTGCCAGGGCGGTGCGGCAGGCGGCACCATTGGCAGGCTGCCCCTCGCCTCGCGATTCCGCTGGCTCACCGCCACCCGCAGCACGGTGGTACAAACTTCGCCTGTGCATCCGGGGCTCTGTGTAGATGCCAGGGAAACACTCGATCGCTTATATACCCAGTTGGTGTTGTAGAGAGGAAGATTATATAACCTAAGTTGCGATTTACTCTTGTCGTTGAGAGATGACCTGCCCCTGCCCCTCGAAAAGGTAGGGACAGGGGCATGTTTCGCGTTATCAGAATTTGGGCAAGTTTATATATCGCAACTTGAGTTTATATGCTCGGTTAAAATTGCTTCTATCCTCCCTATATAGCTTTATGCTCAGGATAAAATGCAAACTGGTTACCCTGTCTCAGCCGACGCATCCACCTGGCCTGAAAAAGAGGCTTTCCGGATAACCGCGTCCTGACGCGGGTGAATCACGTCAGGCTTGTCGCGCAAAGGTGCACCGGATCTCCTGGAGAAAACTGCTTTGATTTCGGCTATAATAGACAGGGCGATTTCTTCGGAGGTTTCGGAGCCGATATCCAACCCCGTGGGACCATATAGCACCTGACGCTGCGCCTCCGTCACCGGCACTCCCTCCCCCTCCAGTTCCTCTAGCATGCGGCCCAGCTTTTTCTTCGGCCCCAGGGAGCCTATATAGGGAGGCTGCAGCGGCAGGATTTGTCGGAGCACGGCGCTGTCATAATTATAGTTGTGGGTCATCAGCACGAAGGCAGTGAGGTTGTCCGGGGATATATGGGCCAGCAGCAGCTCCGGTTTAGCCACCAGCACCCGCTTCGCCAGCGGGAAGCGTGCCGCGGTGGCGTAGTTGGCGCGGCCGTCGACCACCGTGATCTCCCAGCCCAGCACGTCGGCCAGCTGCACCAGCGGAATGGCATCGTTCCCGGCCCCCACCACCACCAGCGCGACTGGCGGCTTCAGCACCTCCACAAAGCTTGTCAGTTGCTGCCCGTCATCATATGCCACAAACGAGGAGGCGCCGGTTTGCAGCGCTTCCTTTGCCTGGGCTTCCAGCGCGGCCTGCAATGTTTTATCCGCAAGTGCATGTCCTTTTATATACCCGTTCTGCTCCATCAGGAAGCAGGTGCCCGGCTGCTCCGCCTTCCGGTGCGCCAACGAAAACAGCGTGACCAGCACCGCCGTCTGCCTGTGCCGGAGAAACGTCTTCAACAGCTGAATGGGATTAAGCGGGTTAGCGGGATCAATCGGTTCTATCAGTATCTGGATGATGCCGTTGCAGCCCAGCCCTACCCCCAGTTTGGCGTCATCCTCGTCGGTGGTGTCGTAGGTGGCGAGCAGGGCCTGCTGCCGCGCCATCACCAGGCGCGCCTTGCGTAGGGCATCCCCCTCCAGGCAGCCGCCGCTGATGGCGCCCGTCAGTTTCCCGTCGTCCGTCACCAGCATGCGGGCTCCCGGCCTGCGGTACGACGAGCCCAGCACGTGTACAACCGTTGCGAGGGCAGTTTGCCTGCCTTCGCGCTGCGCCTCGTCGTACGCTGCCACGATGTCCTGCACTTCCTTCATGTCAAGCCTGCTTCTATCTATAGGTTATATATGACTCGCTAAGTTGATAGCTTATATAGGGCATGGTGCCTCCCTGGGCGCTCTTCCTTCTCCGGCCAGGTAAATCAGGCGAATGTTCATACAGCCCCGATATCCGTGCCTCGGCCCTATCATACAAAAATAACATCTAATCAGGTATTTCCGCATGTCCGTGAAAATGAAAGATACAGCAAGGCGCGCCATATATGGGAGTAAAGATACTTCTACTTGAATTCCCCGGGTTCTCTTATCACCGCTGTGTAGCCAAGGAACAAATTCCGCCTGCCCTTGTTCATTTCTGTGAGCGGCTGCACCCTTGGCACCAGAAAACATAAGTGCCCCGGAAGCAGTAGCAAAAAGGATATAAAAAGAGCGTTTTAAATTATAATCGATTATGGAGAACGAAGATAAGCAATATGAGCTGGCCACGTTTGCGGGCGGCTGCTTCTGGTGCATGGTCAAGCCCTTCGACCAGTGGCCGGGCATCAAAAAAGTAGTGTCGGGCTATACCGGGGGAGAAATCGAAAACCCGACCTACGAGCAGGTGTGCTCCGACACCACCGGCCACTACGAAGCCGTGCAGATTACATTCGACCCCAGTGTTATCTCCTACAAGGAACTGCTGGAGGTTTTCTGGCAGCAGGTGGACCCGACCGACACGGGCGGCCAGTTCGGCGACCGCGGCTCCTCTTACCGGACGGCGATTTTCTACCACTCCGACGAGCAGAAGCAGCAGGCGGAGGAGTCGAAAAGGGAAATGAACGAGAACGGGCCCTTCTCCCAACCCATCGTGACGCCCATTCTGCCGGCCAAACCTTTCTACCCCGCCGAGGAATACCACCAGGACTACTACAAAAAGAACCCATCGCACTACCAGCGGTATCATGTGGGCTCGGGCAGGGCGGGCTTTATACAGAGGCACTGGCAGAAGTAATTTATATACAAAGCACCACTTTGCAGAAGGCAGCCATTCCTGGCGGATGGCTGCCTTCTTTTTTGATTTATGGAACTGCTTCACGGCCATTGATACTGCATTCGTTCCCCAAACCTATATATGTCTTCTCCGGCTCCCACTGCCCGGCCCGAACTCCGGTTTCGCAATTCTTGATTTTATTGAGTAGCTTCGCTGTGCCTATATATCAGTTACCCCACCGACATGCAGCATTGGGAGCTCCTGCTATTCTTCTTTGCCATCGCCTTTATATATGCCTCCGTCGGCTTCGGCGGCGGCTCCAGCTACCTCGCCATTCTTGCCCTGTACGCCCTGCCATTTAAGGAACTGCGGCTGATTGCCCTGCTCTGCAACATTGTGGTGGTAACGGGGGGCACCATCCTGTTTGTGCAGAACAACCACGTGAACTGGCGAAAGATACTGCCTCTGGTGCTGGCCAGCGTGCCCATGGCTTTTGTGGGCGCCACCCTCCGGATTGAGCAGCGCACGTTCTTTATCCTGCTGGGCTGCAGCCTGCTGGTAGCCGCCGTGCTGCTCTGGACGAGCAAAAAGAACCGGGACATAAACGCTGTTGTTCTCGCGAACCGGAAATCATATATAAAAGATAGTGTGTTAGGCGGCGGCATCGGGTTTTTGTCGGGCATGCTGGGCATTGGCGGCGGCATTTTCCTCTCGCCCTTGCTGAACCTGATGATGTGGGACAACTCCAGGAAAATAGCGGCCACCGCCAGCGTCTTCATCCTGGTAAACTCCCTCTCGGGCATTGCGGGGCAACTGCTGCAGTTGCCGCCAGAAATTAATTATACACGCATTCTGTTATTATGCGTGGCGGTGTTTGCCGGAGGGCAACTGGGCTCTCGGATGGCCATCATGAAATTTAACCCGCTCATGATCCGGCGCATGACGGCCGCGCTTATTTTTGTGGCGGGCATCGAGGTGCTCTATAAACACTTGGGTTGATAAATAGAACATGATATGAAACTGAATGTACTGGCCTTCGGGATTGCGAAAGATATATTCGGCGCTTCGGCTGTGGAGGTAGAGGTGGCAAACGAAGCAACGGTTGCCAGCCTGAAAGAAACGCTGGAGGAACAATACCCGCGCCTGAAGCAGCTGACTTCCTTTATGGTAGCGGTGAACAACGAGTACGCCGGGGCCGACGATGCTTTACAGCACCGCGACGAAATCGCCATCATTCCGCCCGTGAGCGGGGGGTAAAGACAGCTGCACATGATAGATATAAAAATAACGGCAGAGCCTCTGGATATACCGGCCTGTATCGATTGGGTGATGTCGCCGCAAAGCGGGGGCATCGACGTGTTTATCGGCACGGTGCGCGATGCCACCAAAGGCAAGCCGGTGGTGCGCCTGGAGTTTGAGGCCTACGTGCCGATGGCGCTGAGCGAGACGCGCAAGCTGGCGGAGCGGGCGATGGCGGAGTGGCCGCTGCACAAAGTGCTTCTCCACCACCGCACCGGCGTGCTGCCCATCGGCGATGTGCCCGTGGTGATTGCCGTCTCGGCCGCGCACCGCGCCGCCGCTTTCGAGGCCTGCCGCTTCCTCATCGACACGCTGAAGCAAACGGTGCCCATCTGGAAAAAAGAGATTTTTGAAGACGGCGAGGTGTGGGTCGCCGCGCACCCCTAGCTATACTGCCAACCCGGCAGCAGCTATATATAAACTGTATCGGGGAGTTTATATATACCGCTCCAGCGCCATAAACGCACAGAAACCTTTACCCTCAATCTTATCTTCTAATGAGTCTTCTCTCAAGCTTTATCACAAAGAAAACGATGCTGCCCGCTGCAAAGGATATGAGCAACTCCTCCAGCGGAAGGGGCACCAGCCGGAAGAAGGGCTGCGTAAAGGGCAGGTAAACAACTGCAAGTTGCAGCAGGATGGTGGCAACCACAACCAGCGCCATCAGTGGGTTGGTGCCAATGGAAAACGCGGAGTGGGCGGAGGATCGCAGCGCAAGGGCCTGAAAAACCTGCGCAAAACCGATGGTGGTAAAAATCATCGTCTGCCAGGTAAGGTCGTCTGGCTCCGAGGGGTTGTAGTAATACAGGGCCAGCCCCAGCGAGACAGCGGCGATGGTGCCTCCCACTATTCCCAACTGGAGGCCGTCTTTCTTCTCCAGCACTCCCTTTTCAGGGTCCCTGGGAGGCCGTCTCATGGTATCCTCTTCAGCGGGTTCTGTGCCCAGCCCTAGCCCCAGCAGGCCGTCTGTCAGCAGGTTCAGCCACAGCAGTTGCAGCGGCTGCAGGGCAATCACCATCCCGAAGAACGGGCCCAGCAGCATGACCACGACCTTCCCGATGTTACCTGCCAGGGAGAACTTAATAAACCGGACCAGGTTGTCAAAAATCACCCTGCCCTCCTCCACGGCGGCCACAATGGTGGCAAAGTTATCGTCCAGCAACACCATGTCGGCTGCCTCCTTGGCCACGTCTGTTCCTGTGATGCCCATCGCTACCCCGATGTTGGCCTTGCGCAGGGCAGGAGAGTCGTTCACTCCGTCGCCGGTCATGGCCACTACTTCCCCCCTTTTCTGGAGGGCGCTCACAATGCGCAACTTATCCTCCGGCGACACCCGTGCATATACAGAAGTTTTTCCGGCCAGCGCCATAAGTTCCCCTTCATCCGCCCGCTGCAGCTTTTCTCCCGTAATGGCATCCGGCTGATCCGCGAATTGCAGTTCCCGGCCGATGGCTGCGGCCGTTAGCGGATGGTCGCCGGTGATCATGATGGTTTTGATACCGGCCAGTTTGCAGTTCTCGACGGCGACCTTCACTTCTTCGCGGGGCGGGTCTATCATCCCCGCCAGGCCGATAAAAGTCAGGCCCTGCTCCATGTCCGCGCTGCCATTGGCTGCCTCTACCTCCCGGAACGCGAGTCCCAATACCCTGATGCCGTTTTCGGCCAGACTGGTGTTGGCTTCCAGTATCCTTTCCCGCCACACGTCGTCAAGGGCCTCCTGCACCCCGTTCACCCATACAGAATCAGCAACAGTGAGGAGGGCATCGGGAGCCCCTTTGGAGCACAGCAGGTAAGAACCCTGCGGCTGCGCCGGGAAATAAGCCGGCAAACTCCCGCTAATCTGGTGAAGGGTAGACATCCTCTTCCGGTCACTGTCGAAAGGCATCTCGTTCACCCGAGGGAGCGCACCGTAGAGATCTTCTTTGTGGATGCCCCTTCTGGCGCCTGCAACTAATAGGGCTGCCTCTGTGGGGTCGCCTATGATCTGTGCATTGTCCATATCAGCGGCCTTGTCTAATGTCGCATCGTTGCACAGCACGGAGACAGCCAGCGCGAAGTCAAGGGCATTCGCTGCTTTTCCCTCTGACTCTATGTTTGCCCCTCCCCTTATCTCTACTCTGTAATCCGCCGTGTCCACCACTGTCACGGCCATTTTATTCTGCGTGAGGGTGCCCGTTTTATCGGAGCAGATAACGGTAACGGAGCCGAGTGTCTCCACGGCGGGCAGCTTCCGGATCAGGGCGTTCCGCTTCAGCATCCGTTGCCCGCCCAGCGCCAGCGTAATGGTGACCACTGCCGGAAGCCCCTCCGGAATAACCGCCACGGCCACGCTCACAGCCGTCAGAAACATGTCTGCGAGCTCCTCCCCCAGTAAAACGCCGACGCCCAGAATCAGGAGGGCGGCGGCCACGCCAAACATTGCCAGCGTCTTGCCCAGTTTGTCCAGTCTCTCCTGCAGGGGCGTTCTGCTGGTTTCCACGGTTCCCAGCATGTCCGCAATTTTCCCCAGTTCCGTTTCCATGCCGGTTGCCACCGTTACCCCCTCCGCCCGGCCGTAGGTGACCACCGTGCCCATATAGGCCATGTTTTTCCGGTCTCCGAGCGGAACGTCCTCCTGCCCAATGGGGTCAGTGCTTTTTTCCACTGGTTCGGACTCGCCCGTCAGGGCAGCCTCCTGCACCTTCAGGTTAAAGGACTTCAGTATCCGGATATCAGCAGGCACCACATTGCCCGCCTCCAGTTGCACAATGTCGCCGGGAACCAGCTTTTTCGCCGCTGTTTCTATGACAGTCCCTCCCCTGCGCACCCGCACAAGCGGAACCACCATGCGGTTTAGGGCCGCCATCGCCTTCTCTGCCCGGTACTCCTGAAAGAAACCGAGGAACCCGAACAGCAACACAATGGCCAGTATCGCCACCGCCTCGGTAGTCTTGCCGAGAAAAAAGGAAAGGACAGCCGCCGCAATCAGAATGAGCACCATGGTCTCGGTGAACTGCCGCAGCAGCATCTTCAGGGGGCTCTTACGCCTTTTCTCACGCAGCGCGTTGGGCCCGTATTGCTGTAGCCGTGCCTCGGCTTCGGCATCCGGAATGCCTTTGGCTGATGTCTTCAGTTCGGATAAGACTTCCTCCTTGGGTTTAGTGTGCCAGTTTTTCATCCTGTTGCTTTTCTGTTAGCTGTCCTGTTCTTTTTAATACGCAAATAAAAGCGGTCCCGTAACCTCGGGCGCAAATCATTAAAGCAACAACGGACAGCAAGCTGTGTTTTAACCATATAATTTTCCGGCTTAATATTTATCCCATATACCCAAATAGCGTTATATTGCCCATAGCCGTATAATGAAATTTATTACGTGAAATCGACTTTGGTAGCTTCAGAAACCGCAGGTTGGGAGTGGATTGACCTGGAACACCCCACTGTGGAGGATTTGCAGGAACTGGCTGCACAATATGGCCTGCACAGTACCTCTGTCACCGACTCTCTGCAGCCGGAGCACCTGCCCAAGTACGAGCACATCGGGGATACGGCCTTCATGATTGCCCGCGTATATGACACCAGCGCCCACCGCGACGCTGACACGATACAGGAGCTCACTAACAAGATCGCCATCTTCTTCTCCGGGAAATACATTATCACCATTCACCGCAATTCCGCCAGCCTCATCCAGGTGGTGAAAGAAAAATACATCGACACAAATCTCATCCGGACACCGGCTGACCTGCTCGTCAAGCTGATAAAGGCTGTTTTCAAAACGTATGAGGCGCCGGCGCGCACGCTGGCAGAAGACCTGGACTATTATGAGGCCAAAACCTTTCTGAACCGGCGCATGCCGCCGCTCACCAAAGGTCTTTACCACCTGAAGCGGAAAGCCTCCGTGTGCCGGCGCGTGCTCCGTCTGTCGGAAGTGATACTGAGCAACATGCACCAGTATGGGTTTCAATCGACGGAGGTGCAGGACCTGCAGGACCTGCATGTGCATGTGGAGACGCAGTTCGACGAAATCAACGACGGTACCAACAACCTGATCAATATCTATATATCGCTCTCCTCGCAGAAAACAAATGACGTGATGCGTGTGCTCACCGTCTTTTCCGCCTTTTTCCTGCCGCTTACTTTTATTGTGGGCGTCTATGGAATGAACTTTAACCATATGCCCGAGCTGGAGAAGACATATGGATACCCCGCCGTGCTCGTGCTGATGGTGCTGGTGACGCTCAGCATCTACCTGTGGTTCCGCAGGAAAGGATGGCTTCCCTGAGTCTGGTATGCAGGAAGCGGCAATCTGGCCGGGCCTTCATTGCTTCTGTTCGCTGGTTCCTATAGGATTCATCGCTGAAAGATTGCTGCAGGAGAAATAAAAAGCTAACTTAAACGAGCTGACGGTAGCGCTACATATATGGCGTCCCGCTTCGTTCATGCAACAGAAAAACATAAGGAATGCTTAGAGGGATAATGACAGCGTGCTTGGCAGCCTTCATTGGCTTTACGGGAGCGCATGCGCAGAACTACGATGAGGCCAAGGTGCCCGCCTACACCCTGCCGGAGATACTAAAGACAGCCGACGGTAAAGTTATAGATGATGTACGCTCCTGGGAGCAGAAGAGAAGGCCGGAAATTCTGACGCTTTTCGAGAACAACGTCTACGGGCAAATGCCCAAAGCCTACGACAGCCTGCGCTATATAGTAACGAATGAGGTGAAGAACGCAATGGGCGGAAAGGCGCATCTGAAGGAAGTAACCATCACGGCCTGGAAAGCAGACAAGTCTGTCGACATCCACCTGGTGCTCTTTGTACCGAACAATATAGGAAAGCCCGCACCCGCGTTCCTGCTGATCAACAACCGCGACAAGAGCAATACCGACCCGACAAGGGCAGTGAAGAGTGATTTCTGGCCGGCAGAGCTGGCGATTGAGAACGGTTATGCCATCGCGGCTTTCCAGGTAGACGATGCGGCCCCGGACAACAAAGACACGTACCAGGAGGGCGTGCTGCAGCTGTACCCCGGGCAACTGAAAGCAGGTAACGGCATGAAAGCCATCGGCGCCTGGGCCTGGGCAGCCGGCAGGGTGATGGACTACTTCCAGCAAGACAAGGACATTGATGCTGGCAAGGTGGCCATTGTTGGCCATTCGCGCGGCGGAAAGGCGGCTTTGTGGGCGGGGGCGCAGGACCAGCGCTTTGCGCTTGTGTTTTCAAACAACTCTGGCAATTCTGGGGCTGCCCTGTCCAGGAGAAGGTTCGGGGAGACGGTTAAGAAAATCAATGACTCCTTCCCTCATTGGTTTGCTGACAACTACAGGGAGTACAACGGAAACGAGGCAGCCCTGCCCGTCGACCAGCATATGCTGCTTGCCCTTATTGCCCCAAGGCCAGTGTATGTGACCAGCGCCTCCGAAGACCTCTGGGCCGACCCGAAAGGCTCCTATCTGTCGTTGCTGCATGGCCAGGAAGTCTATGACCTGTATAAAAAGCCCTCGGGCCTTACACCAGAGCCTCCGGCAATCAACAGCCCCATCATTAAGTCCTATTTAGGCTACCACAACCGCGAGGGCAAGCACAACCTGACAGCCTACGACTGGAAAAACTTCATGCGTTTCGCTGATTATCATTTCGAAAGCAAGCCATAATAGCTGCGGTTTGCAATGGTATATAGCTTCAAAAGCTGTTGGTGGCTTCAAGCCCTTTTGTAAATTGGGGATAAATGTGTGTTCCCTTATATCCGCAAGTTGTGCGTTAACAATAAAAAGCAGGATATGGCAACAGTAATTAAGACCTGGCAAATCATCGGGGGTAAACTCACATATGTAGCAATAAGCTTAGATCGTGTTTAAATTTTAGGCAGTATCTAATAAACTGTGTAAATGGAGGCTCGGGCGCAAGGTCGAACCTTTTTTCTTACCTTAAACAACCATTCACACAGCCATGTTCAATCAAGACGACATTCTCAACGGTGAGCTTTTAAAGCAGTTCAAGAACTCCAAGGACTTCTCTTGTTTTATGGAAGAACTTTATGTGCGCGGCTCCGAAGAGATAGATAACTCTCAGTCATTGGCTTTCCTGATATTCACAGCATAGGCCCTCTGGGGGTTTTTGACAAGCAGCAAATCGATGTCCTCCTGGCTGAACCCATTTTTCTTCAAAGCAGGGATCAGATACTCGAAGATGTCGGTATACCCGCGGAAGTTTCCCCCGTTTTCCTGCCCCGGGTTATACCACCCCGCGTCATGGGCTATCAACACCTTGTGAAGCACATTCTCTTTTTTCAGTTTTGTCAAAAGCGCTACACACCAATCAATCCCGCCGGGCTTGTCGTGATTGTTTCTGTTCACATTATCCAGCGAAACCCATGCGCCCTGTTTGGCGGCTTTTATATATCCTTCAAAGGTGCCGTCCTGGGCATGCGTCCACACGAAGGCTTCAGGGGAAACCCCTTCGCTTTTCAGAATTTCCAATTGCGCAAATGCCGGGCCATCGGAACCCGTGTGCGAGACAATGGTCAAGCCTGTTGCTTTGTGCGTGATTGCTGCTGCTTTCACAATTTTTGCGTGCATGGGCGATAAGGCGCCTTTCCAGTCAACTGAGATTTTTATAAAACCAGGGAATACACCAGACCCTTCGATTCCATGGTTGAATTCATCGATCCAGACTTTGGCGATTTCCCCGGGAGTTTCGCCGAAAGCGCGTTCAGGAACATACTTATTGTCTCCTGCACCATAATAGCCTGTATTTGTAACAATATGAAGCCCGGTATTTTCGGAAAGCTCTCTTAACAACAGCGGATCGCGGCCTAAATAAGCCGGAGTACATTCAAAAAACGTGTTTACACCTCTCCGTTTGGCTTCAAGCAAAAAAGGGAGCGCCCTGTCCATCACTTCCGGCTTTTCCCAGCGGTGGTAGCCGGTGCTGTCGGCTCCAATAAAATCGACCAGTATATGCTCGTGGATTAAGCTGGTTCCCATCTCTTCAACAGGAATTTCGCCTCTTACGGTTACAAGTCTCCCCTGCTGCAGCTTATGGGAGCAACCCGCCGCAAAAAAGATTGTAACCAGATAAATGATTGATTTGCTCATAATTCTGAATCCGGCACTGCGATGCATGAAAGTCAATAAATATACAACCAAATGAATGGCATGGAGAGTGTGTATGGCAACCGCTCAATGCCTTGCCTTACAACGAACTATTCCACCCTGGGTAAGACCGGGGCCCCTTCTTTATAAATCATAGCATCCCCTCAACTATACTTGAATAAATATAAGCATAGAGAAAATCAAAAATGAGATTTGTTTCTGCTGCTTACTCCATTCATTTATAATCCGTCTGTACCTCCGAGTATATCTTTCTGAGGCAAGCGCATATATACCAGCGTTTTACCCCCTCTTTGTTGCGTAGTCTGGGTGCGGAATGTGCGAAAACAACCAAATAAATTAGCTTTTTCTATATTTATTTTCGTATTTGCTAATATTATTAGCATAACAAAGCCAATGATAGCCCTATGCGCAACGCAAACCTCCTCCCTATATTACCGCAACAGCTGGAGCCGCTTTTCTTCGAGTACATAGAAACTATAGAGATTCCGCTGCTGGCCTCCTGTATCTCCGCAGGCTTCCCCTCCCCCGCTGACGACTACTTGGAAGAAAATATAAACATCGGCAGGTACCTCATCCAGAATCCCGCCTCTACCTACATGATGCGGGTGAAGGGCAATTCCATGGTAGAAGCCAACATCCATGAGGGGGATATCCTTATCATAGACAGGGCACAGGATGCGGCCGACGGCTTGCCCGTCATATGTATCCTGGAGGGAGAGTTCACGGTGAAGACTTTCAAGCGGATAAAGGACAAAGCTTTTCTGGTGCCCGCCAACCCTGCCTATAAATCCATTGAGGTAACAGAGGAGATGGACATGCGGGTGTGGGGCGTGGTGGTATGGATTCTGCACAAGCCGGTGAAGCTGTGACCAGCCTGTTCGCCCTGGCAGACTGCAACTCATTTTACTGTTCCTGCGAGCGGGTGTTCCGGCCCGAGCTTAATGAGAAACCCGTGGTGGTGCTCTCGAACAACGACGGCTGCGTAATTGCCCGGAGCAACGAGGCCAAGGAACTAGGCATACAAATGGGGGTGCCTTTCTTCGAGATCCGCCACCTGGTGGAGAATGGACACGTGCAGGCCTTCTCCTCTAACTACGCCCTATATGGTGACTTGTCAGACAAGGTGATGCAGACGCTATCGCGCTTCACACCGCATGTGGAAGTAAGCTCCATAGACGAGTGCTTCCTGGACCTGGGAGGCTTCTACAAAGTGGACCTGCATCAGTACGCCTGGGAGATAAAGCAAACGGTTCTCCAGTGGACAGGCATCCCCGTCAGCCTGGGGATAGCCCCGACAAAGGCGCTGGCAAAAGTGGCAAACAAACTGGCCAAAAAGTCGCGGAAGGCGAACGGGGTGCTGGTGCTCACGGAGCCGTATCATATACAGAAAGCCCTGGAGGCAACAAAAGTAGAAGATGTGTGGGGCATCGGCAGGCAGCATGCCCGGTTCCTGAAGAAGCGGAACATCCTGACCGCCCGTGATTTTGCGCAGCTGTCGGAGAACTGGGTGAGGCAGCACATGACGGTGGTGGGCGTGCGGCTGCTGAAGGAGCTGCGGGGAGAGTCGTGCCTGGAGTTGGAGGAGGTGGCCCCGCCGAAAAAAGGCATCTGCACTTCCCGAAGCTTCGGCAAGAGGGTGAGCAGCTTCGATGAGGTACAGGAAGCGACCGCCACCTACGCCGCCAGGTGCGCCAAAAAGCTGCGTCAGCAGGGGAGCAGCGCCAACCTCGTCACCGTATTCCTGCACACCAACCCCTTCTCCGCACAAGACAGGCAATACGCAGCCAGCAAGACCGTCTGCCTGCCCGTAGCCACCAACTCGGATATGGAGCTCATCCGCTACGCCAACATCGCGCTGAAAACTATTTTGCGTGAAGGCTACTGGTACAAGAAGTCCGGCGTGATCGTGACTGGCATCGTGCCGGAGGGCCATGTCCAGCTCGGCCTGCTGGACCCGGTAAACAGGGGAAAGCACGCCCGGCTAATGGAGGCAATGGACGGACTCACCGATAGGTTCGGCAGAGGCAAGGTGCGGGTGGCCACGCAGGGGTTTGACAACTCCTGGCAACTGCGGAGCGACTATAAATCTCCCGGCTACACAACAAATATAAACGAGCTGCCAACGGCATATGTGAGGTAGGCAAGCAGGAGTTTTCCTCAAGCTTATATAGCAGCAACAGACTGCGCCTTCTGTTTGTGTCAATTATTTAGAATAATAATCACATCCCGCAACTTTGCATTAAGAATTCAGTAATTATATATAAAGAAAAAAGATATACACCTAGCTACCTGAACTGCTCTCTCATCCCATAGAGCGTTACACCACGTTTAGTATCTTCAAAGTACTATAGAAAGAAAGAAGGTTTGCCCTTCTTTTCCTGCACATGCATGCGCTGTTCTTTCATGGCTTCTTTATGATTGATAAGGCACTGAGTTTACTCGTTACGCAGCTGAACCTGTATATTCCGGAGGACCCGCCGGAGGTCATTCTGGGCAATATTGCCTTACACGATGCCGCTGACCAGGACGCCTTGCATGAAAGAACAGTGCTCAGCCTGGTAAATGTAGAGGAAGAAGCCACCCTGAAGAACAACCGTTTCTACCACACCCTGCCCCATGCCACACAATACACCCACGCACCCGTATTCCTGAACCTCTACCTGTTGTTCGCTGCCAACTACCTGAAGTCTTACGACAAGGCTTTAACGCGCATATCGGCCGTTATCCGGTTTTTCCAGAGCAGGAAAACCTTTGACATGGGCAGTGGCAATTCACTTCCGCCCAACCCCGACCCTGATGAGCTGGCGCTCTCGCTGACGATGGAGCTTTACACGATGTCGTTTGAGCAGGTAAACCACTTATGGGGCACCCTGGGAGGCAAGCAGATGCCGTTTGTCATGTATAAAGCTCGCCTGGTAATGCTGCAGGATAGAAAAATTCTCCGTGAGGCACCCTTGATCGAGGAGATCAAAACAGATTTGCAAAGTACGCTTTAGCTCTTTTGGCGATGGAGAGTATCTACTACAAAAAATTGTTTGAGGTGCGGGTGCTACATGAATACTACCTCTCCCAGGACAGTACCTCTCCGTTTTTCGGCTTGCCTGATGCAGCACGGGAAAGCATCCTGCAGAGCAAGCTCTTCCATAACCAGTACGACATCCACCAGGACCTCGCCATTGCCCCCACAGCGGCCTGCGCAAAACTCCTGAGGCATTACCATATCCGGTTCGTGCCGCAGAAAACAGGCTTTTTCGCAGGTATCCGCGTCAATCCGGACGGTGCAGCCTATCGCCCCCATATCCCCCTGGAGCAGGAAATTGCCTTTGAATTCTCCCTCCGTATCCGGAACCCTTACTTCCGCAACTTTACGAACGGGCGGCTTCGCGCCAGTGTGCCGGCGCTGTACCTTTTCACCAACTCCGACCCCGGCGGCGCCAAAACCTTTCCGTCCCTGTCGGAGCCTGTAGCGCCTTTCAGGGCGGGTGCTTTCTATGAAATGGGCGAGCTCTCCACATCAGGCGCTGATGTAAGGGAAGCTGTCGTCAGCACGAACAACAACCAGAACGCGAACTGGCGGAAAATAGCTTCCGGAAACGTTGCCAGCGAAAGCGACCGGCTGCTGCTCCCGATGCAGTTCCGCTATGCCTTCGGCACAGCCGCCAACGTGCAACAAGCCTCGTTTACCCTGAAAAAGAACGGCAGCCTCATCAAAACCATCGAAAAATCTGGTACCGAAAACCTGGAAAGTGTACTGCTCGACTTCCGCACCGATGGCGCTGATCCGCCCCTTGAAACCGCTGCAGGCCCATATGTGCTGGAGGTGAGCGGCGACAATGGCTATTCAGACAGCCGGAACATATACCTCAGCCACGCGCTTTACGACAGCTGCACCTTCGGCGCCATCATTATATATAACAGCAGCACCGCCCCAGCCTTCAGCGTCCTCACTCCTACCGGCAACCTGAAAGTACCGCACCCTGTCTTTGAAATTCGCCTGAAAAGCAGAATCACTTATTGGCGATATAAATCAGAGACAGGAAAGACACTTGCCGCCACCCCGAAAACCAGCCCCTACCTTTCTGCGGAAAACGGCGCGCTCCGCAGCACCAGCCCCCTTCCCATGCTCTCCAACCCAATCGAGTTCAGGGACGCGAACCCTGCCACTCCGAGAGTCTTCCTGCCTAACCCACCCGACAACTCCCTCCGAATTGAAAACAACGGCCTTTTCTATTCTGATATATACCTCTCCAAAATCAAAGACCTGATAACTGAAGCGTGATGAGATACACTGATATATAAAAAGTAAAACTATGGCTGAATACAAAACCCCGGGTGTTTACATAGAGGAGATACCAAAGCTCCCTCCCTCCATCGCCTCGGTGGAAACGGCGATACCGGCATTTATTGGCTATACCCAAAAAGCCAAGCGGAAGGAGGAGAACGATCTGCGGAACAAGCCCTGGCGCATCGAGTCGATGCTGGACTACGAGCGGTATTTTGGCTTTGCCCAGCCGGAAACAGGTATCGAGGTGGTGGTGGACGCCACCCAGTCTGCCCGCACGGATGTGCGCGGAAGAGTGAATCCCGACCTGCGGTCGAACTTCCTGATGTATTACTCGCTGCAGCTGTTTTTCATAAACGGAGGCGGCCCCTGCTACATCGTTTCGGTGGGGGATTACGAAAGCTCGGGCGGGGTGATCCTGGAGGCAGACCTGAAGCCGGGGCTGGAGGAGGTGGAGAAGGTAAACGAAGTGACGCTGCTGCTCTTCCCGGATGCCATCAACATGGCGGACGGCGGCACCTACTATGCCCTCTACAAAGAAGCCATCGACCAATGCGTGAAGCTGAAGGACCGGTTTGTAGTGCTGGATGTCTACCGGAGTCCCGACAATGCCGACAACTGGCAGGCAGACATCGCCTTTCTGCGGGATACGCTGGCAGGCACAACGGAAGAACTGAAGTATGCCGCTGTTTACTTTCCCCGGATTTACTCCCGCGTGGACTTCTATTACAACGACCCGGAGACCGGAAAGCCCCTCGATGAGAACGTGAAGATCATCAGCCAGGGAGCCGGGGAGTTGGGCGCTACCCTCGCCGAGCTCAAGACAATCAACAATGCCTATTATAACCTGGCAAAAGGGGCGATCAACGACATGGAAATGCTGCAGCCTGCCTCACCGGCAGTGGTAGGCGTTTATGCGCAGGTCGATAACTCGAGGGGCGTCTGGAAAGCGCCGGCCAATGTGAACATAGATTATGTGGTGCGCCCTGAGGTGCTCATTACGCCCGCACAGCAGGAAGGGCTGAATGTTGACTCCCTTGCCGGCAAATCGGTCAATGTCATCCGCTCCTTCCCGGGCAGGGGGCCGGCCATTATCTGGGGGGCCCGCACGCTGGCTGGCAACGACAACGAGTGGCGCTACGTTTCTGTGCGGCGGTTTTTCAATATGGTGGAAGAGTCCACGAAAAATGCGACGGAGCTGTTCGTGTTCGAGCCCAACGACCGGGGCACGTGGATCAGGGTAAAATCTATGATTGAGAATTACCTGACGCAGCAGTGGAAAGCCGGCGCTTTGATGGGAACGACCACCCGCGAGGCATTTTTTGTGAAAGTGGGTCTTGGCGAAACCATGACCGAACTGGATATATGGGAAGGCCGCATGATCGTGGAAATCGGGCTGGCAGTGGTTCGACCTGCTGAGTTCATCATTCTGCGCTTCATGCATAAGATGCTGCAGGAGTCTTAGCCTTCATAGTACCTAAAACAATATATATGGCTATGAATGAATTCAGGGACAACCCGCAGCAACAGCAGCGGAACCCAGGCCCGGGAGATTGTAAAGAGAACAACTCCCCCACCCAGAAAACGATTAGCGCCGAGCGCCGGAAATATTGCGACAGGCTCTACGGGACCGCAGGAGAGGTGAGCAAATGGGAAAAATGCAAGGATGGGAAACTGAAGCTGGAAGACCTGAAAAGGTGCCTGTTCGTGTGGACAGAAGAAAACTACCGGCGCTACCGGAACACGGAGGTAAAAGTAGGAAGCCAGCTGCTGGTGTCCAATGACCTGGTGAGGGAGAACGTGGCCAGCTATATAAAGTGGGGCACCGAACTGTCCACCACGCTTAAAAACATTCAGAAAGCAGTGACGGACGCCAAATCAAAAATGAACGACCTGCGGGAGGCCGCGTGCAAACTGGAGAACTGCAAAAACGACAGCTGCAACTGCAACCAGCTGGTGCTGCTAACGGGGAAGAGCCGGGAAGACTGCCAGGATGTGCCATGTCCGCCGCCCGGGAAAAACAACACCCCTCCCCCACCCAACAGGGACAGGCCGCGCGAGTGCGACAACGCGGATGAGGTGCTTTGTGACCTGATATGCATGCCCAAGTCTCTTGGCTTCGACATCGACTCCATTTCACAGGCCTCTTCCGAGGTAATCGGCATCCAGGTTTTCTCCAACCTCGGCACCCTCGATCCGCTTCAGAAAACACTTTCGGATCGCTCCAAGGCCTTTGAGGGCCACCTGCAACTGACCATGCAAACAAGAGGGAACGACCTGAAGAAGGCGCAGGAGGAACTGGTGAAAGCCATCCAGGAAAGCACGAAAGCCACGATGGGCATGTACAGCAAGCGCAGTGATTTTGAGAGCGCCCTCAGCACAGTGGAGTATCTCTGCTGCCCCGACTGCGGCTGTGTAATAACAGACAAACACTGCGAACCAAGGCTAAAGGATTGCAAGTGCAAGATCTGCGACATCTGCGATGAGGTGAAAGAAACCTTCTGCTCTGATGATTCTAACGAACCTAGGTCAGCTTACTAAGTAAGGCTTCCAGGTTCTTCCAAGTACTTAAAACCGCCTACGCATGATTACTGACTTAAAATGCAGAAATATTAAGGAAACCTCCTGGAGAGACAAGGTGAAAGACTGTTGCGAGCAGGAAAACCCGGATGAGCCCAAAGGCTGCGACTGCTGCTACGACACCTGGAAGGAAGAGCTCCGGGAGGTGAACACGAAATACAGCGAAGCAGCGGAAGAAGCAAGAAACATATCCGAAGCACTGGCTTTCCTCACCGAGCGCCGGGACAGGCTCAAAACCTGGTACGACGAACTGACCAGAGCCAACGACCTTTCGCGGAGCATCTGTGAACAACTGGAGGTAATGCTCCACCAGATCGAAAAAATATCCCGAAACACAAAATATGCGGTGAAGGCCATTAAAATAGTTTACTGCATGGTCCGGGATTTCTATATGCAGGTGGATCTGATCAAACTGAAGTATGACCAGCTCATGAGCTGCATCAGGTGCCTGAACGAACCCGCCCTGGCGCCGGGACAGGGTATCATGAAGTGCCTGGAGGACTACGGTAAAAAGCTGGACACGCTGCTCGCAACGCGCGACGAACTGCTCAAGATGATCATGACTGCCATCTACATGGCCTACCGTATCAACAAGAACATCGCCCTCGACCACGGCCTGTACCTGATCATCAGGGAGTGGGAGAACACGTTGAACTGTGCAGAGGCTTGCCATGAGAACTCCGGTAGTTCGGAGTCTGCCAGCTATGGAGAGCAGTACAGCCGAAGGAAGGAGGAAGACAGCGGCTATGAAGCAGAACAACGCCCCCAGGAGGACAAGAAAATGTGCGAGCTTACGCCTGTGCTGGAGTTCCCCATCTGCAACGACCCGTACTACGACCGCCTGAGGAAAAAATATGAAGACGACAAAGCCGAGGCAGCCAGTCTTTCAAAAGAGCTCATCGACCTGAACAAGAAAAAAGAAACGCTGCTGGCCTGTAAGCAAAGCCTGGAGGCTGCTATTCAGGAGACAAATCCTAAGATAAGATGTCAATAAGTTGATCAACAGATACTAAACAAGAACTGATATGGCAGCAAAAGGAGATTACCCGATCCCCAAGTTTCACTTCCGGGTGCAGTGGGGAAAAGACTTCAGGATAGGCTTTACGGAGGTAAGCGGCCTTGACTTTGAAACAGAGGTGATTGAGTACCGCGAAGGCAGCAGCAAGACCTATAACAGTTCCAAGCAGCCCGGCCGGACCAAGTACAGCAATGTTACCCTGAAGCGCGGCACCTTTGAGGGCGACTACGACTTCTATATGGAGTGGCGCAAAACCTTCTACTTCCAGGAAGGCAATCAAACGGGCTCCCGGTTCCGCCGTAACGTCGAAATCATGCTGCTCAACGAAAACCACGAGCCCATTATCACCTGGACCCTGCTGAACGCTTGGCCATCAAAGGTACAGTCCACCGACCTGAAGGCTGATGCCAACGAGGTAGCCATCGAAACCATGGAACTGGTGCATGAAGGACTGACGATACTGACCTAAGAGTGCGTGGCAATGGCAAAGCGAAACCCTGAAAACCTGTACCAAACAGTCAACTTCCACTTTCGGGTAGGCTTCCGCTTAGGTACCGAAACATTCGACATGCGGTTTCAGTCGGTCACCGGCTTAGATGCTACCCTGGAAACCGAAAGTATAAGAGAGGGAGGCGAAAACAGATATGAGCACGTCGTGCCCGTCCGCCGGAAATATGGCCCGCTGGTGTTAAAGCGCGGCCTGCTCTCCCCTACCGAGTCAGGCCTCACGGCATGGTTCAAGGAGGCTTTCGATGACGAGAAAGTCACTCCCATACCGGATGTTGACATCATGCTCCTGAACGAGGAAAGCCAGCCGCTGATGTACTGGACTGTTAACAATGTCTGGCCACGGAGCTGGAAAATCGGGGAACTGAACGCCGAGCGGGGCGAGGTGCTGATTGAGACCCTCGAGCTGAACTATAACCGGTTATTGTTTCACGAATAATGATATATAATGCCTGTTGAGATAAGAGAATTAGTCATTAAAGCAACCATAACCCAGGAAGAAGGTGCAGGTTCGACATCGGCAAGAGGAGTTGCCGGCAGCGACTCCCCTGCCGAGGAAATCATCAACACCTGTGTGGAGAAAGTGCTGGAGATACTAAAGGAAAGAAATGGCAGATAAGAACAAACTCGAAAAACTGCTCATCCGGTCTTTTGCCAACAGGGACTTTAATGGCGAAGACCCGGCACGGAAGTTTTTAACGCCCATCAACCCGGAATCCTTCACTAAAAACCTGAAGGTAAACGCGGACACCCGCTCGGGGCATGGCAATGAGGGCGCGGAGGTGCGTTACAAATCCACGGCGCCAGAGGAACTGCGCCTCGAGTTTATCCTGGACGGCACCAAAACCATGGAGAGCTACGGGGGCGAGAACAGCACCTACATCCAGAAACCGGTGAAGGAGCAGTTACAGGAATTCCTGCGTTGCGTCTACGACATGGATAAGAACATACACCGCCCCCGCTTCCTGATAGTTTTCTGGGGTTCGGAGATAGACTTCCGCTGTGTGCTGTCTAACCTCGATATCAACTACACCCTTTTCGAGCCGGATGGCAATCCGCTGCGCGTCAAGATCAACGCCACCTTCCTGAAGCACAAGTCACGGGAAGAGCAACTGGCAGAAGCTAAACTCAGCTCTCCTGACCTGACGCATTACCGCAAGGTAAGCCAGGGCGACCGGCTTGACCTGATGGCATACCGCATCTACAACGACTCCAACTACTTTTTACAAGTGGCCAAAGCCAATGCGCTCAGCCATATCCGGAACATCGTCCCCGGAACAGAACTCTACTTTCCCCCTTTCGATAAAAATGAAGCCTGATGGAAGAACTGTTGATCCCCAACCCCTCCCGGCATGATGTCGTCTCGTTTACCATTCTTGTCAACGGAACGGTTATAAACCCTGCCTATGAGGTGCTGGCGCTTTCTGTCACCAAAGAAATCAACCGGGTGCCATTTGCCTCCCTTGTCATCCGGGATGGCACCGCCGCGGAACAAGACTTCGAAATCAGCAATGCGGACACTTTTGTACCGGGGAACAAACTGAAGATAAAACTTGGGCTGGACGGGGACAACACCCAGGTTTTTCAGGGCATCATCCTGAGGCACGCCGTGAAGGTGCGCGCAAACGGCAACACTGAACTCCGGATTGAGTGCCGGGACGAGGCCGTGAAAATGACGATCGGGCGACGAAACCACTACTATGAGAACCTGACTGACAGTGAGCTGTTCGATGAGTTGATCGGCCGTTACAAAGGGCTGAAGAGCGCTCCTGCTGCAACCTCCCCCACATATAAGGAAATAGTGCAGCACCACGTGACCGACTGGGATTTTATGCTGCTGCGTGCGGAAGCCAACGGCATGCTGGTGCAAGTGGAAGACGGCACCGTCAAGATAGCAAAACCCGACACCACTGTCAGCCCGGTGCTGCAGGTAACCTATGGTTCCTCCATTTTAGAATTCGAGGCAGAGATAAACGCCCAAACGCAGTTAAAATCCGTGAAGGCATCCTCCTGGGATCACAGCAATCAGCAGCTCTTCGATGCGGACACTTCAGAGGCGGCAACTTTTCAGGAGAGCGGCAACATAGAAGGAAGCGAACTGGCAAATGCCGTAAGCCCCGACTTCTTTGAACTCCACCATAGCGGTTTTCTGCAGGAGCAGGAACTCCAGAACTGGGTGGATGGCATGATGCTTCGGAGCCGCCTCTCTAAAATAAGGGGCCGGGCAAAGGTCACTGGTTTCGCAGGCATCAGACCAGGAGACATGGTAAAACTGGCCGGCGTGGGCGACCGCTTTAACGGAAAGGCTTTTGTAACAGCCGTGCGGCATGACGTAGGCAACGGCACCTGGGATACCCATATACAATTCGGGCTGGATCCGGAACGCTATGGCCGCCTGCACCCCGACACAAACGACCTGCTGAGCGCCGGACTGATGGGCGCTGTTCATGGCCTCCAGATCGGGAAAGTGGTGCAGCTGGAAAATGACCCTGCCGGAGAGGACAGAATTCTGGTGAGAGTCCCGGTGATAGATAGAAATGGCCCCGGCATCTGGACGAGAGTCGCCAGCCTGGATGCGGGGGCCAACAGAGGGGCCTTCTTCCGGCCGGAAATAAACGATGAAGTTGTGGTGGGCTTTCTCGACGATGATCCACGGCATGCAGTGGTGTTGGGCATGCTCCACAGCAGCAACAGCCCCGCACCTATCGCGGCACAGGATGTGAACCATGAGAAAGGATTTACCACCCGCAGCGGCATGCACCTCCAGTTTAACGACGATACAAAGACCATTGCCATCGATACGCCCGCCGGAAACAGTGTGAGGCTGGATGAACAGGGACGCAAGATTGAAATAGCAGATCAGAACGGGAACAAGGTAACGCTGGATACCACTGGTATCAAACTGGAAAGCCCCCTGAATATAGAACTGAAGGCTGGCGTAAACCTAACCTTATCGGCCGGAGCTTCCCTTACTATCGGGGGCACCAGCCTGTCTGTAAAGGCAGATGGGAATGTGGGAATAGAAGGCGCTTTTACAAAGCTCTCAGCCCAGGGAATAACAGAGATCAGCGGGTCTTTGGTAAAAATAAATTGAGAATCATATATAACCTTATGCCCGCAGCAGCCCGACTCAGCGATATGCATACCTGCCCTCTTTTCAGCGGACCGGTGCCACATGTGGGGGGGCCTGTAACAGGTCCATGCGTGCCTACGGTGCTGATAGGAGGTATGCCTGCGGCTGTAGTGGGAGACCTGCTGGTATGCACAGGGCCGCCGGACACCATCGTGAAAGGGTCTGCCACTGTCTTGATTGGTGGGCGCCCCGCAGCCCGGCAGGGTGACCTTACTGCACACGGTGGAGTGTTGGTGGCAGGCTTTCCCACCGTGCAGATTGGCGGCTGATAACTATATAAACAGGAAAACCATGAATCAGCAATTCAAATCATTTCTGGGTACCGGATGGGCCTTTCCACCCACCTTCAACCGGAGCACGGGCGCTGTGGAACTTGTGCGCGACGTAGAGGACATAGAACAAAGCCTCAACATTCTGCTTTCCACGAGCCTGGGCGAGCGGGTGATGCAACCGGAATATGGCTGCAACCTCGCGGACTATCTATTTGAGTCGCTGAGCAGCGGCGTGATCGGGTATATCAAAGACCGTGTTAAAAACGCCATCCTGTATTATGAGCCGCGCATCGTGGCTGAAAAGATAGACGTCACCTCAGACGCCTCTACAGACCTGCTGGAAGGCCACTTCACCATCACCATCGAATACACGATTCCCGGCACCAATTCAAGGTTCAATTATGTATATGACTACTACAAAAATGAAGCGCTCAAGCCGATATAGACAGGATATATTTCCGCTGTGATGTGATATAGTTTAATACCAGAGCCATGATAGAGGATTGCAAAGAACTGACACATCCTTTTCAGAACGACCCCGGAGTAAGCCAGCGCCAACGGATGATGGACGATCTGTTGTCGGGACCTGCACAGGTAGATGGCCGAACCCTGGCCGACCTGCTGGATTACTTCGCGCAGCTTTCCCGTCATGTCAACTTCTACGATTCCGATTTGTCGGTCAGCGACTGGCAACCGTTCTTTCAGAAGAGCATTCCTTTCTCGCTGGCAGCCATAAGTAAGTACAAGCAGGACACAGTAACCGAAAAGCTGGCGGCTTACCGAAGACTCTTCCAAAAGGCCCCTGCCCCTGCGGGCCTGCAGCTACTGGTACACTACGTTTTCCACCGCCTCCTGAACAGCATCAATACCTGGCACCAACAGGTACAGGGAAGCGGGTTGCCGGTAACCTTTGCGCTTGAGAACCTGATCAAGGACAAACTGCGCTATCCCGCCAAGGCATTCATCACCTATGCCAACGCAGCCGTCAAGTGGTACTGCATCAAACCCCTGAACTGGCAACCCTTAGCCGCGAACGAAGTGTGGGGGCTTGATGTGGCGGATTTGTATACGTCAGATGCAAGTTTCAGAAGCAGGGGAAACACCAGCAGGGAAAAGATAACGGCGCTCTATCAGTTGGTATATGAGCTTGTGCCTGCCTTCCTGGATGTCATCCGCGTGGTTGCCGGTGCCGCCGCCCTGAGTATCGAGCAAAGCCTGCTGCCCCTCAAAGAAGAGCTCCGCCAGAACCACCCGCCGCACCTGGCACTTCTATTCTCTTTCCTGAAGCTGTTCCGGTATCTGCAGGACGACCTGAACACCTTCACCAAAAAGCACCTCGACTTCTTTTACAAGCAGGTGCTGCAGCTGAAGCCGCAGGAGGCCACCCCCGATAAAGCGTTCCTGATCTTCGATATACAAAAACAACTGAATAACTACCTGCTGCAAAAAGGCTTGTTGGTAAAAGACGGGAAAGACAATAACAAGGCAGAGCTCTTCTTTGCGCTGGATGATGAGATAGTAGTGAACAAAACGCAGGTCGCTGAGAAGCTGACGCTTTTTCTCCACAACCAAACAGCCTACAAAACCACTTATTTGGAGGGGGTATATATGGCCCCCGACGCTGGCAAGGCCGACGGATTGGAAAAAGACTTTGATGACGCCGGCACCAGCAGCTTCGCTACACTGGGAGCCAAAGACAGCAAATACGTCGATCCAGAAAGCAAATACATCAAACCACATCCGAATGCCCGCCTGGGTTTCATACTGGCCTCGCCGGTTTTACTTCTGAACGAGGGGAAAAGAACCATCACCATAACACTGGCATGTGAGCTAAACCAAAACATATGCGCAGATTTAAGCATGAGCGAAGACGCCTCTTCTTCCTGCTGCGAAGATGAGCTTGTTATATCCGCTGCACCGGCGGAAGCGGAGAACAATTACCCGGCATTTGCTCCTGCACAGGACTTTTATGAGAAAGTTGCCACAACTTTTAATACCCGCTATTACTACATCAGCCAGGAACTGATTAGCAAAGCGAAGAAAAAGGGCATTGGCGCGGCCCTTACGGATAGGCTGCTTCAATTAATTTCCTTCAAAAGGAAATTATGCTACTGCGAGACGGAGGAGCTAGGATATGAACGCATTATCCCGGCCACCGGCACCACGGAAGATCCCGGCTTTGAAGATATCTTCAGCGAAGCAGAGAGAGTTATGCTTGCTGATTTTTTTAAGCCCCGGAGGGCGCTGCATGTCCTGTTCAGCGGAGAAAAAGAATGGCTGGAACCGAGCAGCCTAAGCAAGATCACCCTTTCGCCAGCAGCCCTGCCCCTCAGCCATCAATTTAAAATTACCATTGAGGCGGTGCTGGAGCCGGATAAACCTGCTGTCACGTTCTATGACAAGGACAAACTGAAAGAGGATTTTAACACCGCTTTGCCGCTCGTAAAAATCGAGCTCGACGATAAAATCAAACTGTGGCAGGAGATCTCCTCCCAACCCGCCACTTGCTGCCTTGAGAAGGAACTCCAGGAAGAAAACCTGCCGGTATCGCTTTACCACTTTTTCAGGAATGTCACCGTCAAAGACAGCGATCTGCATCAGACAAGCATTGCGGTACAGGTCTGTGAGTTCAAAAATATTGTAGTGCAGAACGACGAGAGCCTGCAGGATGTGAATGCTCCTATATACCCGTTTGGCACACGGCCTTCCATCCCCGATTTTGATGTGGTCAACCCCGTTGACCCACCCCTTGCAAACCCAAACCTTATTGGCCCCAGTTTTTATATCGGTTCAAATGAAGTGTTTTGTAAAAAATGGGGTGCCATCAGGATAAACATCAACTGGAAGGACAAGCCTTCTGACTTCCGGGACTACTACAAGGCATATGTCATTGAAGATGTAGCAGCACAGGTCTTTGGGTTAGATCAGAATGAGTTCAAGATAAGGCTCTCGGTCCTTCAAAACAAAAACTGGTCAGCAGAAGCCGCTGACCGGAAGCTTTTCGATATGACTCCCCCTGCGCCGCTGCCTCCCCTTTTTCCCGGCGGACCCGTGCTCTGTGAGTATGGCGACAAGTATGAGCAAAGTATAGTACTGGACGCAACGGCTTTTCCAGCCCAGGACTTTTGCATTAGCCCAAACCAGGGCAATGCCCTGGATGTGCAAACCCGCAATGGGTTCCTGAAGATGAACCTGCGGAACCAGGACTTTCTGCACAAGGATTATGCTTTTGTGCTGGCCAGGCAGATGATGGCCTTGGGGAGATACCCGGATGCGATACTGGAAGGTGCCGTTTACAAGAAAGAAGGTGACACGGTATTGGTCTTCAGAAGCCTGGGAAAAACAATTGTAGAGCTGAAAGACGATATTTTCAGCACAAAAGATTCAGCAGACCTGTTAAAAAGCAAAATAGATGATCTGAACACCACCTTCGATGCCGCCATCGACTTTCCCCCACCCTTGTCCACCATCAATAATGCAGAAAGGGATTCCCTTATACCCTTAGTCCATGACAGCAAGTCGCTCTCGGACGACACGCGCCAGCAAGCGGCTGACACCAAAGACAAGCTGTCGGACCTGCAGTCTGTGCTCGATATATTCGACATTTTTACTGGTGAGATTGTAAAGCCGCTAACCGTATTAATCCCTAACGAACCCTGGACGCCCGTGATCAGGGAAATATCGATCGACTATACCGCGACCGCTACGATCACTGACATCGAGCTCATCCATTTATATCCCTTTGCAGGAACCTTTATGCCTGAAGAGTTGGAGTTGCAGCCCACGCTCTTACCCACTTTCTGCGACGAGGGGACACTGTTGCTGGGCCTGCGGCACCTGGTGCCGGGCAGCAACGTGAACATTCTTTTCCAGATGGCCGAAGCCACGGCAGACTCCGAGTCGGGAAGAGAGGAAGTGGGCTGGGCCTATCTCGACAACAACCAGTGGAAGGCGCTGCGCCCCGGCTTTGAGGTGCTGGAAGACGGCACCAACGACCTCACGACCTCGGGTATCGTAAAGCTTGCGCTGCCCGCCAACATCACCAGCGACAACACCATCCTCCCCAAAGGCCTGCATTGGATAAAAGCGGCTGCTCCAAAAAACAGCCGCTCTGTCAGCGAAACTATAGGTATACACACGCAGGCCATACAAGTCACTTTCGCAAAGGAAGCGGCCAATGATCCTCTCAGGTTGGAGCAGGCGCTGCCCGCTGGATCCATTGCAAAACTGAAAGAGGCTGACGTGGCCATTAAAAAAGTGGAGCAGCCCTACAACTCCTTCGGTGGCCGCGTGCCAGAGGCAGAAGGGCACTTTTATGTCAGGGTAAGCGAGCTGCTGCGGCATAAAGGGAGGGCCATTCAGAAATTCGACTATGAACGCCTTGCACTGGAAGCGTTCCCGCAACTGTACAAGGTGAAGTGCATCAACCACAGCTTTGCCTTAGATGCCCATATATACTTCAATGATTTCCCGGTGGCGCCAGGCTACGTGTTGCTGGCGGTAATCCCGGACCTCAACCGGATCAAGGCTGCGCAAAGTTTTGAACCCCGGGTGCCCGTGAGCCTGCTGGAAAGTATCGAAGCGTACCTGCGTCAGCGCACCTCACCTTTTGTGCGCCTGCGGGTCATGAACCCGCGGTATGAGCGGGTTCATTTTTGCCTGAAGGTAAAGCTGTACCAGGGCAGAGATCAGAACTTCTACAAGGAAAAGCTGAAGCAGGATGTGCGGGAGTTTCTGGCTCCCTGGGCAATCGGACAGTATGACAAGCTCACCTTCGGACAATGCCTGTACAACTCCGACATCATCCGCTTCCTGGAAACCCGTGATTACCTGGATTATGTGCTGGAACTTCTCTACTGGCATGAATCGGAGCCGCAACCAGGTAAAAGTGCTGCGGAGTGCGTGGCCCCGCTGCTGCAGCCGGTTTGCCCCAGAACGCCGCGCTCCATCCTGATTGCCGGCGATATAGATGTTTGCATCCAACAGAAGGACTGTGATGAGTGGCAGCAGCGTGAGCCCTGTGACCATACCAAAGTGCTGCTCGCAGATTATTGCAAAAAGTAAGGCTTAATCAGAAGCAATACAAATGGCTGATGACCTGAAAAACAGTAAAGTGATCCGCAAGGATGACCCGGATTTTCCTGCCTATCTCCACTTCGACAAACTCCGAAGCGAGGGGATTGAGCACCTGGGAAATCTGGCTGGCCATATATGGACGGACCACAATGTACACGATCCGGGCATCACCATCCTGGAAGTACTTTGCTACGCCCTGCTCGACCTCGGTTACCGCACCAACTTACCCGAAACGGACCTGCTTACCCGAAACCCGGAGGACAAGGCCAAAGACAGCAATTTCTTTACCCCGGCGCAGATACTGGCGTGCAACCCGCTGACAATACTGGATTACCGCAAGCTGCTCATCGACCTGGAAGGGGTTCGCAATGCCTGGCTCGTCCCCGCAACCGACCTTGAGGATTTCTGTCGCCCCCCGCGCCACACGCCAAACGAAGACTTTATACCCGACGAGCGGTGTGCGTGCGGGGAGTTCCTGAACGGGCTCTACCATGTGTACCTCGACCTGGAGAACACGCCGGCAGGGGAAAAAGCACAGGCGTTTGAGGAAGCCACCTTAGCACGCGTTAAGAAGGCCCTGATGGCACACCGCAACCTCTGCGAGGACTTCGTGGACATCTACGTCCTTTGCAAGCTCCCGATGGGGGTATGTGCGGACATCGAGCTGGAAGAAAAGGCAGAAGCAGTCAGCGTATATATAGCCGTTGCCGAAGCGCTGCGAAATTACTTTACCCCCTCTCCCCGCTTCTATACCCTGCAGCAACTGCTGGACAAACAAAAACCCATTGAAGAAATTTTTGCTGGCCGCCCCTACAATCTCCTCCAAAGCCACGGGTTCGTGGACACAGAAGAACTCGGGCAAATACAACTGAAAAGAGAAATACACCTGTCAGATGTATATGACATCATTTTGAGTGTACCGGGCGTCAAATCAGTCCGGAACCTCGCCTTGCGCCTGTGCGAAGACGGCAGCAAACTCTCCTGCTGGAAATTCAAAATCAGGGAAAATCATATACCGGAGTTTTCTGCGGCGTGCTCGGGGTTTCGGTTTACCAGAAACGGCATGCCGCTGTCTTTTGACTCCAGGAAGCACGAGGGGGTGCTCCAGCTTACCTTCAGCCACAGCGGCAAAGTTTTATATCAATCTCCATCCCCCTACCTGGACGGGGAGATACCCAAGGGACTTTACCGTAATGACCTAGCCCACTACTATTCCATCCAGAATGATTTTCCGAGGGTATATGGGATTGAGGAAGGCGGTTTGTCCGACGATGCACCCAATCTACGCAAAGCGCAGGCCCTGCAGTTGAAAGGCTATCTGCTGTTTTTCGACCAGCTGCTGGCCAACTACCTCACCCAGCTCAGCAGCATCCGGTCACTCTTCGCGCTTTCCTCTCCGGAGGCAGAAGGCGAACAGCACACTTACTTTATGAACCAGTTGTCCACGGTGCCTGAGTTGCAGAAGCTGCTGCGCTTCCAGGCAGGGACAACGGGCAGTGCCGGTACGCTGGGAACCGAAGGAAGCACACTGGCCTTTCCGGTAGACAAACAAGCACTGCTGAAGCTCCGTGAAAAGGGCGAGCTGAATTGCCTGGATATAGCCAACATCGGCTACTGCGAAAAACCTGATGAAACCGGCAGCAGCCTGGCCATATATACCTACTCCTCCCTGTCGGAGCAGGCCACGGCAGTACACCAGTTGCAAATGGACATTTACAACGAGGCCGTTACTTGTGCATATATAGCCAAAAACGAGAACTGCTTCTTCTATTATATGACCAGCTCGTCAAGCGATATCGCGCTGCTCAGCAGGAAACACTTCAAGACCCTGGCCGAGGCAAAGCTGCAGGCCATTTCCCTAAAGTACATCGGCACCTTTGACGAAAACTACCGCTCCTTCCCGGACGGCTCCGGCAACTTCTCTTTCGACATAGAACTCAATCTCGACTCCTTCCCAAAATACCTGCAACTGCTGACTGAGGACAGGGATTTGTACCTGCAACGCCGGCAGGATTTTCTGCATCATCTGCTGGCCCGTTTTGCCGAGCAGTTCTCCGATTACGCCCTGCTGTCTTTCGGGGCATTCAGCAGCCAGCAGTCTATAAATGAGTCAAAGATCAAAGCCACCGAAAATTTTCTGACACACTACGATGACCTGAGCAGTAACCGCGGCAAAGCCTATGACTACTTCAGAGACGAGTGGAACAATGACAACATCTCCGGCTTCGAGAAAAAGGTAAAAGCGCTTTCCGGCATCGAAAACTGGAAGAGACACAGCCTCTGCAACTTCGATGTCTATCAATATGAAGAGCAGTATGAGGTGATTCTGCGAATTGCTGGTCAGGAATTCTTCACCCTGGAGGAGAAATTTGAAACACCCGCAGCGGCACAGGAAGCAGCACAGGCCCTTTTTCTGCGGTTATCCAATAAAGAAAACTACCAGGTAAAGCAACTGCCGTACGGGCGGGCGTATGGAATTTCGCTCGTGCAAGATGACCGGACGATTGCCACCTTCCGGGAAAGTTACCCATCCGGTGAGAAGGCACAAGACGTGTTGAAACGCCTGCAGCAGTTGTTTTCTGCAGGCCCGGCAACAGTACAGGACGTATATATAAGCCACTACATCTACTACCTGCAGTTACTGGACTACAAGGGAAATGTGGTGCGAAACTCGGCCGCAAATTACAACAGCCTCGAGAAAGCACGGCAGGCAGCGGAGCAATTACGTGAGCAGATAAATGACCTTGCACGCTGGCAGAATGAAAACGTGCCCGCGAAGGCCATCGGCACGCTGTACCGCGACCCGCATAAAACTGTTCCGGCACAGTTCATAGACGTTGATGCCTTTAAGCTGGATATCAACAACACCATCGTCGGAAAGCCGGATAAATTCACCTATGACCTGCTTGATGCCGGCAACCGGTTCAAATTCAACCCGGTGCCGGAGTTTGACACGGAGGAGCAGGCGAAAGCGCATGCACTGCACCTGCTGGCCTGGATGTCGAGTGCGGGGCACTATCAGATCAGGTATGAGGTCATCACCCAGCAATTCAGGCTCTACCTCACTGTGGAGGAGCAAGACCAGGGCGTTTGCGCCTCCGGCTTTGGCAGCGAAGACCAAGCCCGGCATCTGCAGAACGAAATCCTTTATATTATATATGAGCATTTATATATCCTGGCTCTTCAGGAACTGCCCAGCAAGTGGAAGTACCGGTATGAAACTGGCTTATCGGACGCGACACGCCATGTTTTTGAGAGCATAAAGGGATATAACACGCCAGAGGAAGCCGCAGATGCCGCAGTCGCTTTTAGGCTGGCCGCGCCGGGTTTAGCTTTGAACGAATACAAGGACGAGCTCCGGTTAGAGGCGGGAGCCAAAAGCAGGGAGTTCTCTTCTGTGAAGCTTGCACTTGCCGGGAAAGCAGGCGCCTCAACTGTCAAAAGCGACATCGAAGCCTGGCAACAGGTGCAGGCAGCGGTTCAGCGCCTGCAAGCGCATACTGCCCCCGAAGCCTTTGAGAGCAGTGTCACGACCGACCGGCGTAGCAAAGAGGGCCTGTATGTTTATCGGGTGATCGATAAAGACAACGTGCTGGCTTTCTACAGCGAGTCTTTTGGCAACAAGGCTTTCGCTGCCGACCACCGGAAAGAACTGGCGAAAATTAAATGCGATGATTATCACTACCTCGATATATGTCTGGGTGGCGACATGATCAGGGAGCGGAGAGACGAAAAGAATTGCCTCTGGTACCACTACCAGATCAGGAGCCGCAACCGCTTTTCGCAAGCAGGGGAAGAACTGATATTGTTTGAGAGCACGGCAGGCTACAGAAGCAGAGCAGATGCCGGGAAAGCATTCACAGAGAACTACCTCCTGATTCTGCACCAGGCTTCTGACCCCGTGAACTACGGCAAGTACATCAGCATGGAAGAGAAAAGGCTATATAGCTCCGATGCCTGCTCCCGTACCGAAAGTGTTGTTTTCATACCACAGGAAACGCTGCGCCTGGAAGAGCTGGGAGGCTATGACGAGGCTGTGGTCCGGGCTATGGTTGCCTTTGCCAACTCCTACCCCATCAGGCTGGTTGACAAGCAGTCGGATAATTTTCAAACCCTGTTTCCCTGTGAAGGGAAACAGCCTAGGAAGAATTGCCGTGAGAATGAAAAAAACTACGTTTACTACTTCCGGCTGAACGGGGTTGCCTCAGAAACTAAGGAGACTGCGCCCTCCTACTGGCAAAGCACGCGATATTACGCTACGCCAGAGGAAGCGCGGCGGCAGTTCCATTTTTTCCGGATGCTGCTTTGTTACCCCGGCAACTTCTTTGTGGACTGCGACCCTTGTGCCGATGGGACGGAGGCTTCCTACAGGATTTATCTGCGGGAAGTGCTGGCAGAAAGCACCCGCAGGTTCAGCACGGAAGCGCAAGCCTGGGGAAAAGAGGGTGTACAGCAACTGGTATGCGTTGCTCAGTCGCAGGAGGCTTTTCAGCTGTATCAGCGGAAACAGGACTGCTGCTTTACCTTTTACATCGCCTGCCCCGACACCCCCTTTTACCACCCCTGCCAGTACGATACGCCGCAGAAGCGCGACGAAGCGCTTCGCCGGCTATACCAGTACAAAGAAAACGCATGGAAGAGGGTTCAGGATGAAGAAAGTGGAGGCTATATCTTAATGGATGAACAGGGAACACCGTTTGCCCGCGTCATCAACAGAAACCAGTCGGCTGCGTGCGGGCCCTTCGTCGAGCTGCTTCAAAAAGTGGCACGGCGGCAGGTGGCCTATATACGGGAGGAGAATGGAAGCACCTATGTGCAGGACGATGATCTCGGAATAGTTGTACAGGCCCAGGAAGGATATACGCCTGAACAATGGCAAGAACAGTTAGAGGCTTTTGCCTGCTATTTCCCCGTTGTGAAAACAGCGGGGATGAAAGACGGTGCGGCTGCATATTGCATAGAAATCAAACTACCCGGCCTGAACCTTTGTGCGGAAGCAGCAGATGAGGAAATGCCCTGTGGTTGCCAGGAAAAGGATGAAAGGGAAAATCTACCCTGCTCCGTGGCCTGGAGAAGCCGCTGCTGTTTTGCTACCTGCGAGGAAGCGCTGACGGCACTGCAGGAGTTGGAACCGTTGCTCCTGCCCTACGAAAATTACCGCCCTGTATTAAGCTGCACCTGCCACGCGTTTGGGGTAAATCTGCATTATGGTTTTACAAATAGTTACCTGAAGCTGGCAAACAGGAGTTCGAGCGTGAACTTTGGCAACAGTGAGATGGTGGCTGTCAACCCACAGTGCTATGCCTGTCCGGAGCAGGCCTGTGAGGCAACGGAGCGCGCCTGGAGGCTGATACACAGCGAGGGTCTGCATGTCGTCGAGCATATCCTGTTGCGGCCCCGCTGCGAAGAAGATTGCCGATGTGATCAGTACCGCGCTTCCTGCAAGGACAAAACCCACTGTTGTTTCCCCTGGAAAGAACCGGAGACGGATCCATGTGCAGCGCAGCCGGATATTTGCCTCATCCCTGGGGCAGATCCATACTCTTTCATCGCCACCGTGGTACTGCCCGCCTGGCCAGTTCGTTTCCGGAAACCCGAAAGCCGCCAGCTAGTGGAAAGCGTACTTTACCGTGAGGCTCCTGCCCACGTACTGCTTCGGATACTTTGGCTGGCGCCGCACGATTTCTGTTGTTTCGAAAGCAAGTTCAAAAGTTGGGGCAGGTGGCTCTCCGAAAAAGAAACCTGCCTGGAGGAGTTCGCTACCTGTGACTTAATGCGGTTCCTGTTCAGCAGAAACTTTGAGTGCCTTGAGGATTGCCATATATGCCTGCCTTGTCCGGAGGAGGAGCAGCAACCCATGCCTTGCTTTGGAGAGGAGACAGCCATGCCAGACGACCCGCTAAAGTTCCAGAACCAGGTAAACGAACTCTACTGCTGGCGAAAACAATGCGAAGAAGGATATGAGTATAGCCCCTGCAACGAGACACTGCTGTATCGTGAAACGGATCATGATGCCATATCCCTTTCAGAAGAAGTAACGGCAACCCCACCCAGTGCAACAGCCCCGGTGGTGAACTTCATCCCGCCAGCACCGCGTGAACCGGCAGAACCTGGGGAAGCCAGCAATCCTGCCCCCCAGCTGCTGAAGCACCGCTATGCCACCTACCGGAAAGCTTTAAATCAATTGCCGGAAAAGCTGAGAGACCACTCTGCGGTGGCACAAGCAAAAGCTTTCCTGAAGATGGCGAAGCCGTCTCCTCACCGGGTGTCGTCTGTGTTGACGGATATCATATATGGCAAAGCGGGAAAAACGATCCCCGAAAAGCAGCGACTGGTGCTGACACAAAACGTGCTGGGCTATTACCTTGACAAGGCTTATTTCGGAAAACATGAAACGGACAACATAACCGCTATCAGCAATACACTGGAAGAAATCAGAAATGCAAAGACAGACATGATGGCTGTGTATGACTATTGGAACACAGCGGACATAAAGAGCTATATACCGGAGGCAGACCAGGAAGCAATCAAAGAAATGCTGACAGGATGAGACAATGAGAGCCAGGCAACATATAATCCGGAAGCAGACGATAGCGCTGCAGCTGAGCAAAAAGGCTGACGCTTTTGAGATGCAGCAGCTGATGCACAGCCATTACTGGCGCAGCATCGTGCCCACCCTCGAAAGGCTTTTCGATGAAGTGTGCCCGGAGGGAGAAACCTTGTGCATCGACAGCCTGGAAATTAACCTGGGTAACCTCCCGGCAAAGGAAATGCACAGCCAACAGTGGGGCGAGGCGTTGCTTTCCGGTATAGCCGCGCAGGTATATAAAAAGTTAAGCGCTGGCGCAGCCGGGCCAAAGGCTACAGTACGGCTGCAGACAAACGCCGCGAGCGCCGTCCAGCAGTGGCTATCCTATATGCGAAACGGCTACCTGCCCTGGAATGCCCTATATATAAACGATGCCTCAAAACAGCAGGTGCTGCAGGCACTTGAAAAGGATGCCGCAGGTGTAAGTCAGCTAAGAACGATGCTGCTGAAAAATGATAGGGCCGCGGACAGAGTGGCCGCGCAGCACGGGGAGGGCTTCCTGCAGCATCTCGTAGAAACCCTGACCTCAGCCCGTCACCCCAGGCTGGGCTCGCTGCTATATGAGTTGGAACTGATATGGAAGCAGTTGCGCAAATCCCATGACAGAAAATTTTTAATAAACCCGGGAAGTGGAACATCGCTTTGGAAACAGACCCTTCAGGCAGCTGCAGCCTTGCCGAATGCCGACACGAACGTGCTGAGCCAACACGTCCTGGATCGCTGTACTACTCTTTCTTCGCTAAAGACTGTGTTGCCCTCTTTAGAAGGCCTGTTACCGCACCTTTCCCCTCTGTTGGAAAAATGGGCAGCAGCCAACACTTCCTTCAAAGACGATATAACACGCCCCATCCAATTTAAACCAAAGCCAGCTGATTTTCCTGCAAACCTTCGGGAAGTACCGGACGAAGTTCTGGCAGATGAAGCGGCGGACAGCGAACGGAAACTTTTAAAAGAAGAAGGCATTTTTGTACAGCATGCCGGTCTTGTTTTGCTTCACCCCTTTCTGAGCACCTTCTTTAACCGGCTGCAACTGACGCATCAGGGCTCTTTTACAGACAGTAAAACGCAGCAAAAAGCGCTTTATCTGTTACATTACCTGGCCACCGGAGAAAAGACAGCAGAGGAATATGAGTTGGTTGTCCCCAAGGTGCTGTGCGCTTACCAACTGCAGCAGCCGGTATCAAAAAAGATAAGTTTATTGGAACATGAAACAGAGGAAGCCGATCAGCTGCTGCAGGAGGCGATACGGCAGTGGCAGGTTCTGAAAAATACTTCCCCAGCTGGCTTGCAGGAAACATTTCTGCAGCGCAGGGGCAAGCTGCTCAGCAAAAACGAAACCCTCTGCCTGCAGCTGGAGGCGGGTGCCATGGATGTGCTGCTCGATTACCTGCCCTGGAACCTGAGCATCCTGAAGCTGCCCTGGATGAAAAGTCTGCTGCATGTGGAGTGGAGATAAGCATATATAAGAATACAGAAAAGCATAGCAGAGGCCAGAGCACTGGCAGACGTAGCAGCAAAAAGTGGTACACCAGAGAAATCAGGCCGCAACATCGGAGGAAACTACTTTTCTCATTCCGCTTGCTTTTCGGAAGGACATACTACAGGCAGCTACGCATGAATTTAACACCGAAGCTTGCTGCCACCCTCGGTTATACGCTGAAAATAATGGTTAGCCAATCGGCATACGAGTAGGATGAAAGCTGATGAACAACGATTGATATCTAAAATGCAGATGCTATGGCAAAACAAGAAAATAAGGTGGAAAAAGACTTTCCCTTTCAATATGCTGCGAAATTCTTTTGTACCTCCAACATTCCGGGTACCTCTCAAACGACCGGAGCCTTCCTTCCCGGAACATATTTAACAGTGGTGAATATCCATAATCCAAACGATTATGAGGTAAAAACCCGTAAAAAGCTGGCTTCACCTGTTCAAATATCGGATTATCTATATAGCTCATTAAAAGCTGATGGAGTGGAAAGAGTTACCTGTGACCAGATAAAGGATTTTACAATCCACAGCATTCACGGGTTTGAAGGCTTCCTAATTATTGAAAGCACGCATAGCCTGGATGTGGTTGCCGTTTACACGGCCGGTCAAACAGGGGGGAATGTCGTGAGCCTGGATGTGGAAGCGATTAATGAAAGGCGGATCCTTTCTCCTCCGGATGAAACACCTTATTAATATAAAGTAACGGCAAGTCAACCACCACCGGGATATACAGACAAGTTGCAGCGGAGCCGGGATAATTTGGAAGTACTTGGATGATTAGGGGGATATATAAATGGCGTTGATTGAGTGAGCTAGGGTATGAAAACAGCCGCTGCGAAAACCGAATCAGCTACTACCGGCAGGTCAGCAGCTCCTTTCTTCCGGAAAGGAGGCAGGGACGGCCTACATGCTGCCTCCGATACGCCATTCTTCCACCACCAGCCCATACAACCCAAACTCACCATCGGCCAACCAAACGACAAGTATGAAAAAGAAGCCGATGCGATGGCCGACCAGGTGGTACGGCGGCTTACGGAAAATAATTATACTACTGAGCAAACGGTACTGAAAACTCCCCCTGCAGTACACCGCAAACCTATACTTGAGGCCATATCCTACCCGGCTATCCAGCCTATAGCAAGCCACACCGCCGTTCAGCAGAAGTGCGCTGCCTGCGAACAGGAAGATAAACTACAAAAAAAAGAAGAACCCGGGGAAGAGGAGCATTTTCAACTGAAGGCCATCGTAGGAAGCGGAATGCCTCCTAATGATGATACGGTACAGCGCGCCTGTGCCAAGTGCGGGGCCGAAGAACAGAAGCTCCACACCAAACCCGACACAAGTTCTACTCTTGGCTCCCCTGACTTGGAATCCCGCCTCCATGCGTCGAAAGGTAGCGGCTCTCCCTTGCCAGAGAGTACCCGTGCGCAAATGGAAAGTTCATTTGGAACAGACTTCTCAGGGGTCCGGGTGCATACCGACAGCGCGGCAGTACAGATGAATAAGGAGTTAAGGGCACAGGCATTTACACATGGCTCAGACATTTACTTCAATGCCGGAAAGTTTAACCCCGACCACACGAACGGTCAAAAACTCCTGGCGCATGAGTTGACACATACCGTGCAGCAAAATGGAGGAACAGGACCATCCCGACGCAAAATTCAGCTATGGCCTGATTGGGTCAGTGATGCTGCCGATTGGGTAAGCGATACGGCTTCAGATGCTGCAGGCAGCGTGGTGGAAGGTGCACAATGGGTAGGCGGTCAGGTTGAAGATGGCGCACGTTGGGTGGGCGGTAAGGTGGCAGCCGGTGCAGAATGGGCGGAGGAACAAATCAGTGCTGCCGCACGATGGATTGTTGGCCAAATCCGGCGGGCAATTGACGCTGGGAAGAACTACCTGGATGAAAAATGGGAAAGCGTTAAGGAATTTGGGCGCACTTGCTTTGATGATATAAAAAACGGATTTGGCAATTTGATCCATTTCGTCACTACCCCATTATCCAGCGTTATGTCAGCATTATCAGCGATGAATGCTGACCTCTTTGGAAGTGTGTGGGAGATGGTAAAAACAGGTGCGAATGCCTTATGGACAGGCATCAACTCTGTGATAGACGGCATAATGCAGTTCGGGAAAGGAATCTGGAATACCGTTTCGGGATTCATGAACAGCATTTTTGAGACCATAGCAGGACTTTTTGACAATGCCGCATTTGACCTGTTGCCAGATGGGATAAAAGAAGAAGTTCGTTCGGTCTTTAACACGCTGCGGTCTTTATGGAATCAGGTCTCTTCCTTCTGGACGGATCTATGGCAGCGTCTGACGAGCACTGTTACAAATATTCTGGCTGCTGTACAATCTTTTGCAGACAGGATCATCAACTTTGGTATAGGCTCCGTCATTTCGATGGTACGGAATCTAAAGGAGGTATATGACTATGTAACCAAATTCTTTGCAGACCCGCGCGCAACTATTCAGCCTTTTCTTGACACGATTGCGGAAAAACTCAACACAGAGGTTCCTCCCGGTGCAAAAGACCTCGGTGCTCGATATGCACAGGAAAATTTCACTGGTGGCTCCAACCAAACAGCTGACAATGGCAGCATCCAAAGGGCTCCCATCGATAGTGAAGATAGAACTACAGCAACCCTAACCGAAGTGGCGGAGGGAATATTGTATTACGTTGCCAGGGCATGGGCTGACCTGGATATAAAGCAGTTGCTGTGGCAAACGGTGGTCAATATGTTCTGGCCACCGGCTACAATCCGGGCTATATATGACCAGTTCAGCCAACTATGGAATGACCACTGGGCAACCACGGTTGACAGCCTTTACGCCCCACGAAATTTCTTCGATGATCCCTTAGGTTGCCTTCATGATATGTGGTCCAACTTTCTAATCTTACTGGATTTCCCCTTGGCATTATGGAGAACCTTGAACAATGTTGTGGGCCTTCTAATGGGCTATATAACCATTATCATTATACTGATAGAGGCCTTAGGTGGGGCAGCGGTTGGTGCTGCTGCAGGGGGTGTAGGAGCAATTCCGGGGTTCTTCGCAGGGGTGGCGGCAGGGCTGGCGACAGTAGCCCCTTTGGGAGAAGCGTTAATGGCTTCTTACCTCCTTGCGGAAAGTACCTCCGTTGTCGTGATCCTGGGCCGGTTGTATACAACAAGGCAAACCTGTGAGAAACGCCAGGTGGATATCTTAACTTCAGTGGCCAGCTTCATAGCAATGGCTGTTGCGTTAGCTCTTCAGCTACTAATGGCTCTTTTGGCTGAACTAGTAAGTTTGATTTCCAATTTACTAAAAGGCACACCCAAACCTGCTCCAGTTCCACAACCTCGGCCAAGTCCCCAGCCACAGCCCTTACCGCCACCGCAACCTCGGCCTGTGCCGCCACCACGGCCTGTACCACAACCTGTGCCGGTACGACCTGCACAACCTGTGCAACCCGCGCCACCCGGAGGAGGACAAGTCATACCGTTCCCACGTCGGCCAGCCACTCCTGCGAATCCGGGACGGATAGCAGCGAAATTTGAAGGGGGCCTAAATCAGACACCTCATGGGGATATAGCATCTGATGGCGAGTCAACTGCACTACCCACAATTAAACCAGATGTTAATCAAGAGCCTGCTGAAGGCATACAAACCATGCCTCTGTCTGGGGTTCATGTTTCTGAAAATGGAATTCTACAAACACAGCAAAGCTCCCGTAGGGAAAAGATTAATCCTGATGCGTGTGAACCAAAGAAAAATATATGTTATGAAAGATCAGTAACTTTTAACATTAACAGGGTCTCGATGAGCTTTATTGGCATAAACCCAACGCCTGATGATCTTCGGATTGCTGCCTGCCTCTTGAGAACAGCCACGGGCACTACGAGTCGTGCTTTTAGCTCCTTAAACGTTGCCATAGGAAAATTTTGGGTAAACAACAGCTTTGAATATATCCCTGGCGTTAATATACCAAGAGGGGATATACATTCTGAAGATATGATATTGATTGAGGCCAGAAGACGATTCGGGGAAGGCAATTACAAGCTGGCAGCACTTTTCTCAGAAAGAGTTCCCTGCCCTCGGTGTGCAGGAAATCTCAAAGGTACTCCTCTCACACCCGACTGCAAAATCTACTGTATTATTAACAATGACTATGACTGGCGGTCACTCAGAAGGAGTTATAATAAAGGCGTTTTGTTTTAATCCAATAGGCGTAACAGAGAACATATAGATAATCAGCCGCGCAGAACATCATGACACCCAATTTTATTGAAATGAATGACATAACAGCAGTCTTTTAATTTCTCACAAAACCAGAGGCATACTGTCTTGACGAATGAAACCTGTCTTTGCTAATAAGGAAGCTGCCTCCTCCACCAGGTCGTTTTCTCCTTTCTTCCGGAAAGGCAGCATGGAAAGCGTGTATGATGGTACTAACCCGCATTTTTTTAAACATCATCCGGTACAAGCCAAGTTCACTATTGGACGGCCCGGCGATAGGTATGAACAGGAGGCTGATGCCATGGCTGATAGAGTTGTGCAGAGGCTGAGTAATCCGCATACAGCACCGCCATATAGCCTTTCGGGTTCCGTACCCGGTAGCACTTCTTATGCTCAAACGAAATGTGCCGCTTGTGAAAAAGAGGAAAAACTACAGAAAAAAGAAGGGGAAGAAGATTTCCGGCGAGACAAAGGGTTGCAGCAAAAACCTTTCTTAGAAAGGATTGCTGCAGTTCCCGATGATGAAAAAAACCTCCGACGAAAGTGTGCCGCGTGCGCGCAAGCGGAGCACTTGCAAAGAAAGACGGGGCCTTCTTCCCCAGAAATCGCCTCCTCTTCTGTCGAAAGCACATTAGCAACGGCAAAAGGCGCAGGACGTCCATTGTCTGATAGCACCCGGCAGCAGATGGAGTCCTCTTTTGGCACCGGTTTCAGTGCAGTACGCATCCACACCGGCAGCACTGCTGTACAGATGAACAAGGCTCTGGGGGCACAGGCTTTTACTAATGGGAATGATATATACTTCGGTGCGGGAAAGTATGATCCCACCAGTGCTTCGGGTAAACATCTGCTGGCCCATGAACTGACCCACACCATTCAGCAGGGTAAAAATATCATACCCGCTGTTCAAAAGCAGGGTGAACCTCCCGGAAGTGCGGATCAGTCAGTGGAACAAGAGCCTGCCTGGGATCCGGAAGAGGTAATCATGAATTACCTGCAGGAATGGGAAGATGAAAAAAACGCTAAAAATGAAGAAGACAACTGGGGGCCGGTTGAGCTCTCTGATGAAGGCCCCAGTGCCTGGATAGGTTCTGGCCCGCGCGGACAAAGAAAGTACCTGTTGCTATATAGCGAATGGCAGAAATTAAGTGGTGATGAAACCTACAAAAATGGAATCGCAGCATCGTTTCTGAGAGAAGCGGAACCCGGAGAAGCATATTTAACTTCGCTAAAAGCGTCTTTGAACCAGGTTTCCACTGATGAACAAGCCACGCTGGCATATATCAATCAGCAGTTGGCATTAAGCGCTACCGCCGAAAATTTCATCGACCTGGAGCCATTCCGCTCTTTGGATGCTGCAAATGCTTTCCCAAACTTCTCCTGGCAAATAGTCATAAAGCTGATTGCCCCACCGGAAGCCCTGGATAGCCAGGTAAGCCAGGACTACACGCTGAGCAAAAAGTACTACGAATCCTATTGGGCGCAACTGGCGAATGACCTGTACACGAATGGGCTGCCGGTTTCATATATAAAATCCCTGAACCTATACAATTACAGGTTGATAAGGCCATTGTTAGTGAAGCGACTTCCTAATCTGCCCGATCAACCCTATATGCTCGAAAATTTTATAGCGCCCGGAGAAACAGGGCTATACTCCGCCATCATGAAGCATTGTGTATCCTCGTTTGCTTATTATGGCGCTTCTGCAGTAAAACTTGAGGTCCTGAATAAATGGAAAGAAGCCTCGGCTTTTCGATGGTTATCCTATGACACCAGGGCCATCAGCGATTTCCGGCAGGAGTATCCGACAGGCTTCAGTTACCTCGATCAATTTTATCGTTTTGAGCACAAAGGAGTCGCCTACTCCCTGGCGGAAATTGCCATTGCCATTCTCCTGCAGTTGGTGGGGGCTGGCGGCCAGAGTCCATATAAATTACTCGGATTTAAGAGCGCCGCGGCCCGGGATCTGGCCCCGGAATTCCTGAATCTTTTTGTTCAGCAGGCCTATCGCAATTTCGACGCCAACTTCCAACTGGCAGATGGCATGATCGCCTCGCTCTCCCCCAACGATAAGTTGCTTAAAGCGGTAAACTGGTCGCTGGAGAAAGGATTAGCCGGGCAAAGCATTAACATGCTGCTTGATAAACTCGACGAAATTCTGCTCGACATTTTAAAGGAATGGGCTAAACAAAAGGCCATTAAAAAAGGGGTTACTACCGTGCTTAATATTGTGGGGGCCTTTAACCCGCTGGGGCGGCTGGTGTCATTTGTTTATACGGCTTACGATACCTACGACGACATAGAAGACCTGACAGAAATTATCGGGCTGGTTAACTCCTTGGTGAGCATCATGGATGAGGCCAGGAATTCTAAAACAGTTATTCAGTCCCAGCGATCTGCTGCCAAACTGGCTGAAGCAACGGTCACCATCATTCCGGCAATCCTACAGATACTCGGTTCAAAGGTTCTGGACAAGATTTCTAAAGGAATAGTTAAAGACGTCGGCGGCACCTATTCCGAAGCTAAAAGGAATAAATTGTTAGATGATACCTCTCATAAAAACGACGCGACTACCCTTAAACCCGAAGAAGTGGATGCAGAAGTATTGACAGCCCTTAAATCCAAGGTTTATAAATCCAAAAACAAAGAGTATGATGCCATTATCATTCTCCCGAACGGACATCAATGGCGCCGCAACAAACAGGGAATATGGTGCCGCGCCAGTAACCGGTGTCTATTGCCTTCTACCAATTCCGAATTTATTAATGATTTAAACGGCAAAGTAGACCAATCTATCCATGAAGCAGACATCTTCGATCCGGATCAGGCTATACCGCCAGGTGTAAAACCCCGGAATGTTATGGCCGCAGACATTGGAGTAACGCTCGGTCGGGAATTTGCCATAGAAAACTTAAAATTAGAACCGATGGATTTGCCTAACCCTCTAACCAAATCAGATTTTAGTGATACCGGCTTTGATGATATTATGGCGGATGCAAATGGAAACTGGTATATTATTGAATTTAAAGGCGGCAAAAGCGAAATGGATCCCGGCACCGCCACCAGGCCGCCCCAGATGAGTTCAGGCTGGGTCCGGCATGTCATTCAAAGAATTAGAGATAAAGGGCCACAATGGAATTTTATTGCTGATCAGATCGAGGCGAAATTAAACAATGGGCAACTTTTTGGTTATGGCATATCAACCCCGCTTGATGACGCAGGCAATGTATTGCCTACAGTCATAATGCCGGACTACAACAGAATACAATTCAGATGAAACGATGACGGAGAGGCGGTAAGGCAATCTGACACAGAGACGGTTCTGCCACTTATGTCTCAAAAGGTAAGTAGTTAATAAATTTAGTCCGAAAGGCTTGCTATATTTTTCTGATCTCAGCCTTGAGATCTGCGAGTATTATATATAGCTTTGGAACATAAAAGTTGTAAGGTTGGAGGGGTATATAGCGGCGCTGAGTTAAAGCAAATATTCTCGCATCCTCGTCCTTGGAGGGCAAATAGCGCATGACATCCCTTGTTGCAATCAGAGGACTAATAAAGCGGAATAAATCAATTCTTAATATACTCTACTAACCCATATTACTTCAACACCTTTCCTTCCTTCGCATATTCATTACGGATTCCCTCCAGCAAATCAGTTTCAGTGATGGTGGACTCGCCGCGCGATATTGCCTGCAGGCAGGCATACTGCACAATGTTGGTGATATGAGCTCCAGTGAGTTCGTACTGGCTGGCAATATGGTGGAGATCCACCTGGGTGCCAGGCTTTACTTTTTCGGGGATGATGCTATGCCAAAGCCGCAGACGCTCTTCATACCTTGGTAGCGGAAAGTATATATGGGACTGGAATCGTCGGGCAAAGGAATCGTCGATGTTGCTTTTGAAATTGGTGGCCAGTATCACTAACCCTGCGTAGTTCTCTGTCCGCTGCAGTAAAAATGACACCTCCTGGTTGGCGTATTTGTCATGAGCATCGCGCACGCTGGTGCGTTTCCCGAAGAGCGCATCCGCTTCATCAAAAAACAGAATCCAGTCTTTATTCTCAGCTGTGTTGAAGAGGTGCGCGAGGTTTTTTTCTGTTTCACCTATATATTTGGAAACCACTAAAGATAAATCGATCCGGTAAACGGGCCTGCCTGTAAACTTGCCCAAAAGGGAGGCTGTGAGTGTTTTGCCGGTGCCGGGGGGGCCGTGGAAAAGTACGCGGAAGCCGGGTTTAATCTTTTTGGCCAGGCCCCAGTCCTGCAGCAGCACATCGCCATACTGCAGCCAGGTTTCCAGGTCGCGTACCTGCTGCATTGTCATTTCATTCAGCACTAAATCTTCCCAATCCTGCAGCGTCTCTAACTGTTGCGCCGGGAAGTTGATGCCAAAGCGTGGTTTAGGGCGCTGGCCTGTCAGGCACAAATCCACAAATTCCTTCGAAAGAATAATTCTCCCGCTCATGGCAGGCTCGCCCTGCGGCAGGTCTTCCAGCCACAGGACTGCTTTTCTACCGAATAAATGCTCTACACCGAAAAGCTTTTGTAATTGCACCCGCTTCTCCAGGTTACCGGCGGCGAGCAGAAAAAGGGCTGTCTCGCCGGTTGGTAAAATCCCCCTGAAGTTTTTGCCGCGCACCCCCCCTATCCTCGGAAAATCACCGGATGCGCTGAGCACCTGCTCAACGGACTGATCGATCAAATCAGGCAGTATATGAGGTGCAAGCGCTATCAATAATAAAGTAACCTCGTCCTGATTTAAGTTGTTTTCCTTTATAAAAGATGCGAGATAGGGAGAGGACTGTATCTGCTTCGGGAAGGCAGGTTCAGGCTCCGCATTATCAACTTTAAAATACCGGCCAAGCTGATACCTGATCAGTTTTTGCAAATACTGATATTCTGATGGAATATTTTTTTCCATAGGGCAAATCGACTCGCTCGGTATTTAAGACAGGTAAAATTAACCCTTATATATAGGAATCCGTTAGAAGCTGTTCTGATTGCTCCGCACGAAAGAAAATCTCAAAGGCAACAAAGGATATGTTATGACTGTGCCTTTTTGAACGGGTAGTGCTTTTAGTATTTAACGTAAAAGGAGCTACATCATCTGCATTTTTCTTCTTTCGTTTTGACTTTTATACATACTTCATCAGATAAAAATTGTTTAAGCTCGCTTGATAATCAGCGGATTGGCTCGTTCCTTATTTTATTTTCAAGCTTCATCCCGCTCATCCATATATAGTTGAGATTACTCTGGGCAGCAAGGCGAGAGAATTAACGTGCCCTCCCAAAATTATTATAGCCATTTGAGTTGGAGATTGACGTACTACAGCCCCTCTCCTATATAAATACCAGAGAAACAAGCAGTATAAAGACAAATGCCGACACCGAGATGATGGTTTCCATCACCGTCCAGGACTGCAGGGTTTCTTTCTCCGTCAGGCCCAGGTATTTTTTCACCAGCCAGAAGCCACTGTCATTTACGTGCGAGAGGATCGTGGCCCCAGCCGCGATAGCCAGGCAGATAAGGGCTTTCATGGGGTCTGATATATCCAGTTCCACAATAATGGGAGCCATCATACCGGCGGACGTAATCATCGCCACCGTGGCTGAGCCCTGTATGATCCGGATGATCACGGCCAGTATATAGGCCATGAAAAGCGGCGCTACGTTATAGGTGATGAACAGCTGCGCCAGCGCCTCCCCTGCCCCGCTGTCCACCAGTATCTGCTTGTACATGCCGCCGGCTCCCGTTATCAGGATAATAAGGCCGGCAGGCGTCAGGGCTTTATCCGAGAACTCCAGGAGCTGTTTGGCATTGTGTCCTTTCCTGATGCCCAGGAAGTAGGCGGCCACCAGCGTGGCGATGGTGAGCGCCGCAAAAGGGTGCCCTAAAAACTGAAACAGGCTGACCCAGTAATTTTCAGCAGACAACTCTCCCATGCCCACTACCATGTCGAGGGTGGTGGCAACCAGGATCAGGAAAAGCGGCAGAATGATGATGAACAGAATCATCAGGAAATCGCTCCGGCTCGACAAGACTTTCTCTTCGTTGAACTCCACGAAATCCGGCGGCCCCACCTTAATCTTTCTGCTGATGTACCTTCCGAAAACAGGTCCTGCCAAAGCTGCTGCGGGCAATCCCACCACTATTCCCAGGCCGATCATCCAGCCCAGCGGGGCATTCAGGATCTCAGCCACAGCCACGGGGCCGGGTGTCGGGGGAATGAAGGAATGCGTCACGGCCATCCCGGCCAGCAGCGGCATGGCAAAGTGCAGGAGCGAGCGGCCCGACCTCTTAGCCAGCGCATACACAATCGGGACGAGGATGATAAACCCCACATCCAGGAACACCGGTATCGAAACAATAAAGCCTGTGAGCATCAGGGCCCAGTCGGTTCTCCGTTCGCCAAAGGCGCTGATAATGTGCTGCGCCAGAATTTCGGCGCCCCCGGAAACTTCCAGCAGTTTCCCCAGAATGGCCCCCAGCCCCACCACAATCGCGATGAATCCCAGTATGTTGCCCATCCCTTCCTGTAGGCTCTCGATCAACTCCATGAAAGGCATGCCTGCCGCCAGGCCCACAAATGTACTGGCCAGCAGCAGCGCCACAAAAGCGTGTATCTTCAGGCGCATGACCAGCACCAGCAGCAGCACGATGGATGAAACGGTGATCAGTAAGAGGTAAGTGGTCTCGCTCATCATGTTACCATTCCGCTATGCTGCCGTCGGGGTGCCGCCACACCGGATTTCTCCAGTTGTGGCCGACTTTCGCCATTTCCCTGACATGCGCCTCGTTTACTTCGATGCCAAGCCCCGGGCCTTCCGGTATCTGCACGTAGCCTTCCCGGTAGGCAAAAACGTTGGGGTCTACGATATAGTCAAGCAGGTCGCTGCCCTGGTTGTAATGGATGCCCAGGCTCTGCTCCTGGATAAAGGCATTGTGGCAGGTGGCGTCTACCTGCAGGCAGGCGGCCAGGGCGATGGGCCCCAACGGACAGTGCGGCGCCACCGCCACATCAAAGGCCTCTGCCATCGAAAAGATTTTCTTGCACTCGGTGATGCCGCCGGCATGCGACAGATCGGGTTGGATGATGTCGACGTAACCCTCCTTCAGCAAGGTTTTGAACTGCCACTTCGAGAACATCCGTTCGCCGGTGGCAATCGGAATGGCCACATGGTTGGCTATCTCCCGAAGCGCCTCGTTGTTCTCCGGCAATACCGCTTCCTCAATAAACATGGGGCGGAAAGGCTCCAGCGCCTTCGCCAGTATTTTGGCCATCGGCTTGTGTACGCGGCCATGGAAATCAATGCCAATCCCGACTCCCGGCCCCACCGCCTCCCGTACGGCAGCGATGCGAGCCACGGCATGGTCAATCTTGTCATAAGAGTCCACGTACTGCAGTTCCTCAGTGGCATTCATTTTAAGGGCAGTGAAGCCTTTGGCAACCATGTCTTTCGCCGCAACGCCCACGTCTGCCGGGCGATCCCCCCCTATCCAGGAGTAGACTTTCATCGTGTCCCGGGCTTTGCCCCCGAGCAGTTGGTATATAGGCGCACCAAAGAATTTTCCTTTTATATCCCACAACGCCTGGTCTATCCCGGCAATCGCACTCATCAGAATAGGGCCGCCCCGGTAAAAGCCTGCCCTGTACATCACGTTCCAATGGTCCTCAATGTGCATGGGGTCCTTCCCCACCAGGTATTCCATCAGCTCATCCACGGCCGCTTTTACAGTAGCTGCTTTTCCCTCAATCACAGGCTCGCCCCAGCCGGTTATCCCCTCATCCGTCTCAATCTTCAAAAACAACCAGCGCGGCGGCACCTGAAACAATTCGTAGTTTACAATTCTCATCCGATAGTTTTATCTCATTAAAATATAGGCGAAATAAGCTTTGTCATGTGTTTTCACCAACAACTTACCGGTGAAAACACATGACAAAGCTTATTCATTTACTATGCTTTTTTTAAGTAAATCATATTCATATATAGAAGCACGATTTAACAGGTAATCTAAAGCTGCTCCGGATTACCGGGAAAGACGGAGTTAATTTGTGGCCTCCTATATATCCCCTGTCAATTCATCTGCTGCTTGAAGTGGCGGTATTTTTCCGCAAAGCCGGAAAGGTGGCTTTCCAGTTGCTCCCACTGCTCGTTTTCCACCAGCGCTTTCGGTATCAGGTGACTTCCCATGCCGAGCCCCTTCGCGCCAGCTTCCAGAAAATCTGTGAAGTTTTCCTGACTGATGCCGCCGGTTGGCAACAGTTTGATAGGATTGAGGGGAGCCAGCACCTCTTTTATATAGGCGGGGCCGAACTGGCCCGCCGGAAACACTTTCACCATGCTTGCCCCCAGCTCCCAAGCCCGGTAAATCTCTGTCGGGGTGAAAGCCCCCGCAAACACCGGCACCCCTCTTTCGGCGCATGCCTTGATAACCGCCTCCGCTACCACAGGCGTCACGATGAACTGTGCCCCGGCTGAAAGCGCGTCGTCTAAATCCTGCATCGTGCAGACCGTACCCGCCCCGATGTTCAGCCGACCGCCAAACATTTTCCCCAGCGTGGAGATGGTTTCTGCGGCGCCCGCCGAATTCATGGTCACTTCGATGGTAGTGAAGCCAGCATCATAGTAAACGGTAAATAGCTTTTGCATATGGCGTGGCGGCACGTTTCTTAAAATGCCCACCACCGGCATCCTGTCAAAGGCCTCCCACGAAAAAGATGAATTCATATAATATGGTTAAAATGGCTGTATATTTTTAGCTGCCCTCGCACAACGGCCTCCTCCGCCCGGACATGCGCCGCATGCTTTATCCCCAGGACCTCCAGGGCTGTCCCATAGCTGAAACTCAGGCCGGGTTCGCTGCAGACATAGACAGGCCCTTCAACTACGGACGACAGACTTTCCAATTCAGCCCCCAGCAGCAGTCCGCTCAGGTAGTGAAAATTTTCTTTTTTGGAGAGCTTCCCGAACAGTGCGTTTGTCCTGACCCGGAAAGCCGTGTGCAGTAAGTTCGCGCCCTTTGCATCCCGAACGCCTTCTATGAAGCGATCCAGGCAGCCGGGGTGGTGCAGATCCTCGTTTCTTTCTATTCCACCTTTCAGGATACTTTCCCTGCACAGCAGATCAAATATTTCGCCGGTCATATAGGTTTGGAAGTCCGTCACCTGCCGGTCCTTTACCCATATATGCTTGGAGTGCGTTCCCGGAAATATATATAGCCCAGCCGCCTCTTTGTCTAAAACAGCGCCTACAAGTTGCGTCTCCTCGCCCCGCATCACGTCATCTTCGCTCCTGACCCCTGAAATCAGCAGCACCGGGTGCGCAAAAGCGGTTCTTGCCTCAAAAAAAGCTGCTCCTATGCCCTTCCCGTCTACGCTGAAGGGAAGAGATTTATAGGGAAGCTCGGCCATGCCGATGGAGGAAGAAGCCATACCCGAAATGACAAGCGGAACACCCGCCAGGGATAGGGCATGCTCCTGCTCTATCTCATATATGGCCTCCCGGATAAGCCGCAGGTAGAAAAGCAACCGCTCCTCCGGGTCATTTTTTTCCCTTTCACTCAGGCTGTTAAAGGTGGCGGAAATTCCTTTGGAAGATTTCTTCGCGGCTATAATTTCCGCGTTTTCGGTCCGCACCAGCCGTAGCCGAAAAGACGAAGTACCCCAGTCGCAACTCAGGAAGTGAACCATAGAGAAAACTATATGCGCCTAAAATAAGAAGAATACGAACGAAATCACAACCCATTCGGTAGATACGGGACAGCCAGAGGCGCTGTGCAAAGCGCAGGTGGTAGGGTTTGGCGCGACCTGCAGATGAAACGGAAGCGGCGGGCGCAGAAAAGGGTGTTTATCTGTAAACCCTGATTCTGACAGAGGGGGCGACGAGAAAGGCCGCGGCCTGTGCTAACAAGTTTATTCTGGCCCGCCGCTTATACTTATCAAGGCAGGCTATATGAGTTACAGGAAAAAATTAACCTGCACGCTCAGCAGCAGCATTGCACGAGTTAAACCATTGACGGCTATATAGATGCGTTCAAGAAAGTCCTCTGTCTTGCTACCTTACACGGGAGACTCTTTACTTACCGTTACCTCCTGATGGAAAATTTCTTTATTTTGATTCTCAAACAGAGCATATATGAAGTTTAAAGATAAAGTAGCTATCGTAACGGGCGCCGGTCAGGGAATCGGGCTGCAGATATGCCGGCAGCTGGCGGGTGCCGGGGCAAGCGTGGTCCTGAACGACCTGGATGCGGATCTGGCGGAAAGCGCCGCAAGGCAGATAGAAACAGAAGGCGGCACCTGCATCGCCCTCCCGGGCGACTCCAGCGACGTGGCGTTCATTCAGCGCCTCGTGGACACGGCGGTCTCCCGTTTCGGGCGGCTCGACCTCATCATTGCCAACGCGGGCATCACGCTTTTTGGGGATTTCTTCGCCTATACGCCGGAGGCGTTTAACCGGGTGATGCAGGTAAACCTGGGGGGCACGTTCTTTCTGGCCCAGGCGGCGGCCAGGCAGATGAAACAGCAGGGATCGGGCGGCTCGCTGCTCTTTACCTCCTCCGTCACCGGCCACCAGGCGCACAAGCAGCTGGCCGCCTATGGCATGAGCAAGGCCGCCCTCGAAATGCTGGCCAGGAACCTGGTGATCGAACTTTCCGAATTCGGGATAAACGTCAACACCATCGCGCCGGGGGCCACCCTTACCGAGCGAACGCTGCAGGACCCGGATTACGAACGCACCTGGTCCAGGATAACGCCGATGGGGCGCCCGGCCACCGTGGCCGATATCGCCCATGCCGCACTTTTTCTGGTGTCGGAGGAGGCCCGGCATATAACGGGCCAGAGCCTGGTCATCGACGGCGGTTGGACCTGCACCAGCCCTTCCCCGTTTTAAGGAATGCTGCTGCGCGCTCCCGGTTCAGCTACCCATAGAAGCACCTCGTATCTTATATGAAGGACGAGTAGGCAGGAGTATAAACGTTCCTGTATTCTGATGCCTGACACGCGTGCCCTGGTTCCTATATCGCAGCTTCCGGCGCCTGCCAGGAAGCAGAAAAACTTCGAAGTCAAACCTAAACCTCCCTTTCTAAGCTGCCGTATATATCGGTATATGACATATGGGTTTTTGTAAAGACAGGCGACGAGCCTGAGTAAAGCTTGAAGAAGCTGATTGGAGGTAACTCCAACGTATGATCATGACAGAAGAAGCCTGCTTTGGGAATGCCCACAACAGGCTTCTTTTTTTGCTGTACATCTACCTCAGAAGTTGTCTCTGGGCTGGTTCATGCTTCCACAGGGCCGCCCTTCTCTTTCCAGGCGTTGAAGCCGCCCGCTACGTGGGCTACGTTTTTAACGCCCATTTCCTGTGCTCTTTGCGCGGCCATGGCAGAGCGCCCGCCGCTCTTGCAGTAAAATATCTTCTCATCCTCCGACGAAAAAATATCCTTGTGGTATGGGCTCTGCGGATCAATATAGAACTCCAGCATTCCCCTGGAGGCGTGCGTGGCGCCGGGTATCTTACCGTCGTTTAGCAGTTCGGGCTCGTCGCGCACATCGATGAACCGGCCGCGCTTCTGGTTGAACCGTTCGATGGCTTCAGCCACTTCGTAGGTCTTCACATGCTGATTGGCCTCCGCCACCAGGTCTTTTAAAGTTTTTTCCATGATTTTTGTGATTAAGTGGATATATAAATTCAATAAGTATTAAGAAAGAGCAGCCTTTGGGTGTATAAAGTTAGTTACCCGGACATACTTAACTTGTCTTATCCACAAAAGCATTACACACATCTACCATCTGTATAGCAAGCAGATAAAGATTGTTTCTTATACTGTATCTATAGATTTTACAGGTATGTGGACCTGCTGAACTCAAAGGGTGAAGTTGGCATCAGTGCTGCCCCTGTGAAGTTTTTGTGGTGGTGGAGAGACACGAGTAAAGTAAACGGTGTTTTTAGCTTCACTTTCACAAACCCTTATACGCGCTTTGCCCGCTTAGCGAGAACTGTAAAAAGAAAAATACCCTTAACTGTAGTATATAAACTCTTATAGCGAGAAAAGCCCCCCTTCAAAGGGGGACTTGCTTCATTAACGTGAACTCGGGAATTATTGTGCCTAAGCTTATAGCCGCTGTTCATCCCTCTGGCTTAACTTACTTTAAGTTCTATAGCTGGTTTTGGTGCTCTCAGGCCGAGAGGCCTCGTTTTCTCCTTCAGCACTGTGTAGCTGAAGCTGCCTTCGCTCTGCTCAGGCTGCCTTACTGCGTGCGGCACCGCAACATCTACAAGGTGCCTCAGGTGAAAACTGGAAACGGTTTCGCTCTGAGTCAGTGAGTGTTTTATTATAATCACTTCAATATCATACTATTACATTCAATTGATTCCCGAGTTCACGTTTCATTACCCATTGACTATAACTCCCCGCCGATGCTTTTGCCTCTTTGCCAGCGTTGCCTATATATAAATTTCCTCACCTGCCTTTCCGGAAGGTGCTGACGGCGAAGAGGCGGCATTCTTCGAGGTGAAGGACGTAGGGGCAGCCGTTCCAGTGGATGACGGGGGCCATTTCTGCGGGCTGGGAGCTGTGGGTGCTGGGTATATACGCCATCGTATTGCCCATATAGGCAATGCTCTCAATGCCGAACCGGTCGCAAACGTAATCCACAAAAGCTGATTTTTCCTCCGGGGAGGAGGTGAAGCCAATCTCGTTGGGAATCAGCCTGCCCGACGGTTCCTCCTGCAGGTACACAATTTTAGCGTAGGTGTTAATAGAAATCTGTGGTGCGGCCAGGATGGGCACCTCGGCTTTGGCGTTGGTAATGTCTTCAAAAGCCCGCTGACTGACCTCGCGGTTTTGCTGGTGCGCCGCCTTCACCTCTTTCCTGTCTTTCCGGAAGGCGGCGGGCGTCACCTTGCGGATCACAGACTCCGCCCGCGCCGCCGCCCGCCGGAGGGTGGCCGCCTGGGCATGGTGCTGCTGATGGGCATCCACAATCACGGTAAAGGTGTTCAGGAAATGGTCGGTGTGCTGCAGGTGGAACAGCTCCAGTTCGTGGCCGCGCTTCCGGGCCAGCAGGTAGGTGTGTATCTCCTTCGTCTTCTCCTGAACCTCCCGGATCTTCTGCGCGTGCGCCGTGTCCTTGTAGCGGTGGTGCAGCTCCTGCAAATCCCGCAGCCGCCTGAGCGAGTCTTTCAGATAGGGTAAATCTTTCTCCTCTACTGCCTCCGGGCTGCCGACAACCGTTCTGCTGCCAGCCTCCCTATTATCTCCGAAAACGGAACGCCAGAAGCCCATCAGGAACTAAGAATCTTTTTAAGGTGCTGCGTTTCAATCTCTACCTGTATCGCGTCCGACGCCTTCAGCTCCGCCATATAGCCGTCCAGGTTCTGGATATATAAAGCAAGGAGAGCCTCCTGCTCCGGGGTCAGGAGGCGTGGGAGAGCGTTATGTTGCGCTATTTCGTCCGCCATTACTGTGCCTCAATCTTTTTGGACTTTCCGAACGTGCCGATGATCTTGTTGTTGAGCTCTTCCTGCACCTCGGCCAGCTCCTTCACGGCCTCTGCCCGCTTGCGGCTTCCTTCTTCCGATATCTTCAGCACGGCGTCCAGCGTCTCCACCATGTCCCGGTTCACTTTTTTCAGCGTGTCCACGTCCACGATGCCGCGCTCGTTTTCCTGGGCGGCGGTCACCACGTTGGTTTTCAGCAGCTGCGAGTTTTTCAGGAGCATCTCGTTGGTGGTGTCGGTCACTTTTTTCTGGATCTCCAGGGCCTTGCGCTGCTTCTCCAGCCCAAGGGCGATGGCCACCTGCTGGCGCCACACCGGTATCACCGTCACGATGGAGTTCTGGATTTTCTGGGCCAGCACATCGTTCGTGGTCTGTATCATCCGGATCTGGGGCATCGACTGCGTGGCGATGGTGTGGGAGAGCGTGAGGTCGTGTACCTTCTTTTCGAGGCGGTCTTTGAAGGCCACCATATCGCTGAGGCGCTGCACCACCAGCTCGTCCTGCCCGCTGGCCTCCGCCTCCGACTGCAGCCTCGGGATCTCCACGTTCTCCAGCTCCTCGATCTTCATTTTGCCAGCGGCAATCACGGTGCGCACCTCGTGTATATACTCCACCGCCTGGTTGAACATCACCTCCAGGCTGGTGGAATCCTTCATGATGCTCTGCCGCGTTTTCTCCAGCTTTATCACCACATCGTCCACGTTCTCGGCGATGGTGTTGTACTGGATGGCGAGGCGCTGCGACCGGTCCTTTATCTTTTTGGCGAAAGGCAGGCGCGACAGCAGTCCCCGCTTCTCCTGCTCGTCAATCTTGATCATGTTGATCTGGGTGAGCAGCTCGTTGATGGCGGCCCCGGCGTCGCCGGAATCCTTTGCCTTCACCTTCGTGAGCAGCTCGTTGGAGTAATAGCCCAGCTTGCGCTGCGTCTCCACCCCGAAATTGGTGAGCGAATCGGGCTTGGACGGGTCGATGGTCTTCGATATCTCAGCTGCTCTTTGCTGTAGCTGCTCCTTGTTTTCGACAATTGGGGTGTTGGTGCTTTCCATAGTGTTTATTCTCCGCGTTGGTGCTTGTGCTGGTTTTCAATCGTATCCAGGTCGCGCAGGCGCTCTCTTACATGCGCGTGGCGCTCCGTGGTTTCATACCACTCAATATCGCTGAAAGGCAGGTAATCTCCTAATAAACTCTGCACCTCTTTCAGCAGGGCCTCTCCTTTCCGCGTCCTGAAAGCGGGATTTTTATACTGGGCGCTGAGGTAGGCCACTTTTACCTGCCCGCCCTGCGTCACGGCCAGCTCCTTCACCTCCACCACCAGCTCCGAAGACTTGTTGTTTTCCGTAACGATGGTCTTATAAACACCCTTGTGCTCCTCCTCCAGCAGGGCCTGGCCTGTTTGCCTGGCGGCTTCCAGGGCTTTGCGCAGGCGGTGGTTCGGCTTTAGATAGTGCCCGAACATATAGCCCAGTATTGCCCCAATAACGAATGTCCAGAAGATTATCATATATAGGTTTAGCTGTTTGCGACATAAAAAGTCTTCTATATACACTATACGCGGAACGGGGCTGTGGAGTCGGACTGCACGAGGCCATCTGGTCCAGGGCAAATTCGGTGCAGTCAAACGATTTTATCTTGCTGACGAAACGGGAAATTTCCAAAGCTGATTTGCCCGCTGGTTTATATATTGCTTAAGCTGTGGTTTAAATATAGGCAGCGTCGGTTAAGTCTTAAAACGGTTCTCTGCAAGCTTCTTCCTGTACACCAAGCTGCTACACTCTCCTCTGACAGAGACATGGGGACGAATGGATCGTTCCCGATCCAATCGCCTCTCTATCACTTTTCCGCCGTTATTTAAGTTACCACCAACACGGAAATGAAGTCGCCAGACCTCGCGTTAATCCGGTAAATCAGTTTTGATCTATGGGTCGTGGCCGTAACCTTGATTGTTGAAAAAGCAGGATGGCGCGTGTTGAGGATGTTGTTAAACGCTTCTGGAATGGTGAACGGCTGAACGCGTGGCACGGCAGATGTTTAGGTCGGCTAAGGCAGAAAAAAGGGCCTGTACGTGTACAAGCCCTCTCATAATTCTCGGAATGATTCTTACAGCTCCTTCGACAACAGCCGCTGCTCCCGCTGTATCATTTGTAGCTGAGCTGGCAGCTTGCTTACTCTGCCACAGATACCGTTACAGACTGCGATGCACTATTCTCCGCTTCGTCTATAGCCTCCACCACTATGATATAGTCACCTACAGGTGCGTTCTCGTCCAGAGTGATATCTAGTTCCAGGTCTTTTTCCCTGTTGTCGTTCAGGAAGTCGTTGATAGTATTGTCATCCACCTCTCTGGTGGTGCCACTCGGATCTGTCACGTTAACCCTTACCTCCTCCAGGCCCATGTTATCCATTATATCCGCGCGTAGCTCCACTACATCCCCAGGCATAAAGGTGGCTCCGGTCGCTGGCGAAGTGATGGTGATGGTAGGATCGGTAGTGTCCAGATCAGCCTCGTCATCGTCATCATCGCAGGCAAAAAATGAGAGAGAGAACAGCACCAGGAAAAACCCTTAACTTTTTTCATAGCTTTGGTAATTAGTAAAAAGTAAATAATGTAATATTAAAATATTGATAACCAGATAATTATAAAAGTAGCGGCTTCGATAGGAGTTTAACGGCAGGCGGCAAGCAAGGTTGCCGAATTGCCCGCGTTTCTGCCTTTGTATATATCTCCCAGCCCCCAGCCTAGTAAAGGGGCTGGTTTTGTTAATTTGTATTTTATCAAGTGCAAAAGGGGTTGTACAGATGACTTGGGGCCTTTCCGCCGTTGTTGATGATAGTAGCAATAGCCACCTCCAGCTATCAATATATTTTTGAGCGGCACTTAACCTTTGCCTTTGCGATAGCTACTTGTACTGGAATCTAATTTGTATTTAGATTTAATCTAAATACAATAGGATATACGGTTCATAAATATTCTATTGATAATTTTCAATGAAATATTTTATAAAACCAATATTAATTTTACTATATTAAGCATCTGTTTGAACAATGAAGTCTCTTATATAGGTGGCTACAAATAAAATTTAATTTTCATTATTAAGGTGGAAGTAGTTTAGACAAAGTGTTTATAATGCAGTCAACCAACTTCGAAATTTACAGCTTAAAAAGTTATGTCACCAACACATTGGCCGTCAGTCAAAGCAAAAACTGTCTTTTAAAATAATAATCTAAAACATTGCAAAATCGTTTTACTATGGAAACAAAATTACTAACTCTACGAGATTACTCTTTATCATTTAATCAAATTTTTTCAGAATCAGGAATTACAAGAGATTATCTTATAGATGAAATAGAGGAACTGGCTACAAATGATTCTAAGTTAGTAGTAGTCGAAGGAGTTGAAGCAATCGGAAAGACAAATCTACTACTTCAGTTTGCTATGAGGCATAAAAATGACTGCCTTTCTTACTTTATTAATCCAGCTTTTAGGTTTACTTATAAACTAGATTATTTAATGGAGGATATAGGTAAGCAAATTTTCTTTCTAAACACTTCAGAGATTCCTGAGGATGACTTCTCTATAACTGAAGGTGTTTTTAATAGGCTTATTTTTGATTTAATTAAAGCACCGAACAGAAAAAAGAATCCCATATTTTTTGTAATTGATGGATTAGATCAAATCGAAAAAGCCGATGTTGAACTTTTAAAGTCAACTTTACAGAACTTACCTTGGGCTACTAATTACTTTTATTTTATTGTTTCGGGTGACAGAGAAAAACTTAAGGGTATTCTTCCAGATAATGCTCTAAATCGAGCTAAATCTTTTAGAGTACCTCGATTTAGCCCAGAAGAGACTGCCAAATTTTTTGGCTTTACGGAAAATATTAATAATGATTATGTTAATGAGATACATGCTACATGGAAAGGTCATCCAGAGCGCTTAAGCCAAATTAAACGCATTTTAGACAGTGGAATAGATATAAAAGATTTTTTACAAAAAGATGATATTAGAGAAAAGAATGATTTACTAGAGGTGGAGTGGAATCAATCTTCAATAAAAGATTTAGATTTTGATAATGATATCATAAAATTAATAAGCATTATATCGCTTGATGATAACACAAGGAGTATTACAAAGATTTCAGATATAATACACTCAAATGAAGATATCTTAAAAGAGCAAATTGCAGATATTTCTTTCCTAACAATTAAAAATATTGAAGTTTCTTTTGTTTCAGCATCATATAGAAACTTTGTTGCCAAAAAATTCTCAAAGTATGAAAGCAGAATTTTTTCTATACTTATAGAATATTATACAGAGCAAGAGGGTATAGACTCTGTTATGAATTTACCTACTCTATTTGAAAAGAATAGAGAGTGGTCCAGTATAGTTGATTTACTTACAATAGACAACTTAGGTTTAATTATATCAAGCAGCAAATCATTCGCTGATATAAAGAAGCAAATAAATTATGGTTTCAAAGCATCCAATAACCTTAAGAAATCATATAATGATGTTTTAAAGTTCTCATTGTATAGAAGTTCGATAAGAGGCCTACAGAAAAGCGATACAAGGGAAGCACAAATTGAAGCCTATATAGCTCTGGATAAGCAAGAAGAAGCATTTACTCTTATATCTAATGCCGTCTTAAAAGAAGATAGGCTCAAGATGTTAATAAGCTATGTAAAAGAGTCAAAGCAAAGGAAAAAGGATGTAGATAGCCTTATTGTTGATGAAATCCAAGACCTTCTAATAGATATAGATCCTGATTATCTAAAAGATAATATTGTTGATATAGTAGTGGGGCTTGCTTATTTCCTTCCTGAAAAGGCTGTTCAACTTATTGAGAAAGTGTCTGGAATAAAATCCGATAAAGGATCACTAGAATGGCTATTAACCTATGTAGCTATGATTATCAATAAAGGAAAAACCGAAGATAGTATAAAAGCTACCTCAGATAGTGAAGATAATCCTGTAAATGATTTTATAAACAATTTTTCCAAATCAATTGGCTTTGGAATTAATGAAATTAAGGAAGATGAGATTATTAATGTAGTTTCGAAAATTGATAATTCATCTGATAGGCTATATATTATTAGAGAGTGGATAAAGAGAAATAAGAAGACTAGTAATATCTATAGCATAATGGACTTTGCAATTAGTCTTATGTTGCAAAATTCTTCAATAGTAAAGCCTACTACAACTATGTTGTTAGACATAGTATCTCCCGTTCAATATTTACTTAATAAAGAGTTAGTTGAGACGACAATAAAAAGAATTGATGAACTAATGGTCTCAATAAATAGCCCAACAGGCGACAAAATCAAATTACATATACTGATTATTAGGAGCCTTTTAAAACATGATATTGATAATTCAAATCAGCGAGCAGTAGATCTATATTCTTTTATAGAGAGTTTAACTGATTATTCTATAAAAGTTGAGGCAATAGCATATTGTTGGGCTCTTGTAAAAAAAATAGGGAGTGATATTACTATTAATCCTGATGAATTTATTCTTGATGAGGATTTTGTTAGTAAAGAGATTCTTAAATCCATAGATAAACTTTTACATTCAACATCAGATCACTATTCAGAAATTGAGAACACTATTGAAGTAATTGCTGAAATCGATATAGATTTTGCTCTTACTATTTCAAGAATGCTGAATACAATTGAAAGAAGATCACATGCCTTTTTAAAATGTATTGAAACTTATGTAGAGAGTAACATTTCAATCTGGGATGAAGCTAAACTCCTCAAAGCAGTATCATTAATTGAAATTGAAACCATCTATACTAAGGCTATCATATCTATTTTTGATTCGGCATATAATCAACGAGAAAATTCAAAAAATCACCGTAAAAAAATCAAAAACTTATTACCACTAATAGATAAAACTTTAGGTAATAGTATTAAATGTTATCTACTAACTAAATCTATTCTTCTTCTAAGCTTAGAACCTAGCAAAGATGAATTCTTAATTCCTAAGTACACCAGATTAATTGAAAAGCTTACAAGATTTCAGCTCGAATTTTGGAATAAGATAGATTCCCCCTGGGAGAAAGTTATTGTGGGGTATAAAATGAGCTCACAACTAGCTGAATATGATAAAGCTTTAGCATTTGAATATTTTTCTAAAGCAAGATTACATTCTCAAGAATATATTATTGATAATAGAACACATGCTGCTGCTTATATAAATTCTATCAGACTAATGATACGAGTATTTTGTGGTATGCTTTTGAAAGACAAAAGTTACTCTTATGACAAAATTTCCGGTTTAATAAGTCATGTTCCTTCAAATATTGATCAAGCTGAACTTTGGTCTGAGTTAGCTGTTAGAGCAAGTTTATCAGGAGCAAATGATATAACTGATGAGGTTGTTTCCAGAAGAATACTACCTATTATAGATTTATATAGTAAAGGAAAAGATAAATTTTATTTTAATTATATATTAAAAGTAAGTGCAACGGCTATACATCTAGCTCAACCAGCTACTTTAAAATTATACTTAGAATCGGTACCTAATGATGAAAAAGAGGAAATTGTTTCTTCAGTTTGTTTTGTGATACTTACAAAAGGGCATGATTCTGATCCTTATGATGACACAATAGGATCTCCTAAGTTCAACTTCCAAGATGCTATTGAATACTTAGAACTTATCAATCAAGTAAATAGCGATGATGCTTTATATCTCCACATTCGCCATTTATGTTATATAGGTAAAAATTACAGCTCGAATTTTGTTAGAGAACAAAAGATAGAAATTAAACAAAGGTTGAGCACCTTAATTGCTTCCAAGCTGCCAAATCCAAGAACTGGAGTAAATCATATGGGATATGCTATAATCGCAGAGGCTTGCTCTCAACATTTTAGTTTAGATCATCCTAATACAGAAGTTCAACAAAGAGTTTTCAAAGAATTAGGAAATAGAGTGAATTCTATTCCGAATGTTGCGGATAGATCTTATGTATTTAGCGTTTTAGCTGCTGAATGTGGGCACAAGAAACAAAAAATAGAATTTTTACATAGAGCTTTTGAGGAAGCAAACAATATAGTATCAGTTCGGGAAAAAGTGCACAGATATGAAATAGCTCTTGAAACTGCTCTAAAATTTGCACCTGACATTTTCAATGAAAGAATCAAAGAAATCCATGAGGAGATTTTCAAATTAGACGAATCTGAAATGTTTCCTACATTTCGTAAATTAATAGATATTGCTTTCAAACATGATAAACAACTTGCTCAAAGATTAATATCATCATTAGATACAGACCCAGGAAGAAAAAAATTAACAGAGCCAGCGACTGACCATTTCGATAAACTAGAGTTAGAGAAGTCAGTTTTAAATGATTACTCCCTATTTAGCAAAATAAGAGATAGAAGGCACATGGGGAATATTGCTTGGAAAATGTTAGGCCAATTAAATGCTGATAAACGAAATACACGCGATATTGAACAAACAATAGCAATTATTAGAACTGCTTCTAAAGCACCCTTCATGTATTCAGCTCCACTTTTTGAATTTTTCTTACAAAATGCTATTAAGCATGATAATTCATCTAACAATTTATTGCTCTCCCTGTACGATTCAACTTATTGTAATGCAGAACTCTGCTATAATCTTATATGCAGCATTTCAAACAAGAACTCCCACACGCATGCATACGCCGGAGTAGAATCGGATAATACATATATTATTAAGCCTGGCTTCAGAAAAGAGGCTTTTGAGTTTATAGGCAAATCAATGAAATTATCTGGCTCCTCGGATATTTATCTTATTGACCCTTATTTTTCTGAGGAGGATATTCATTTATTGAAAAATATTATGGATTGGTGCTATGGGTCGAATATAACGGTACTTACAAGCTGCGAAGCTGGGGGAGATTTTAATAGATATTCATTTAGGAACGCATGGAATCGTGTTTCATCAGAGGAACCCCCTCAAACATTTTTTGTGAGGGTTACGAATCAGTCAACCAAATCATCTGCCAATGCTAAATCTCCTTTTCATGATCGTTGGATCTTGATGTATGATAAGTTACAAGGTCTAAATATAGGCACTTCTATTAATAGCTTAGGGTTAAACAAAGCTTCTAGAATTTCTACCATTGATGCTGTTGAAGTACAGTCTGTTTATGATCAAATAGTTGTTCCTCTTACTAAACAACGAACTCGTATGTACGGAGGGAATACTGTTTTATTTGAAACATTCGATTTTTAAATAATTTATTATAGCTTATTTAAATTTAAAAGTCTGCAATTTTGAGAATGCTATGGCGAAGTAGGTTTTGCTCCTATTTCAAATAAATATAAAAGATTCTTAGCCAAGGCTAACACCTATATAAAAGTTAACTTTGTCCGCAACTTTACCTCCCATAGGCATTCTAAATCTTTGTATCTGAATTAATGCCCCACAACGACCTCCTCTCCCAGTTCCAGAACATCAACACCTGGAAAAGCAAAGGCATTCGTGCGCCGCACAAGCCGCTGCTGATGCTGCTGGCGTTGGGAGAAATCCAAAGGGGGAACACCGGCTTTATACCCTACGCAAGCATTGAGCCGAAGCTTAAAGAGCTGCTACTTGATTTTGGTCCGCAACGGAAAACACTTTATCCCAATTTCCCTTTCACGAAACTGGCCAATGACAACCTCTGGCAGTTTAACAGGCCGGAACTGCTGGATACGAAGCAGGATTACTCTTCTAATTTTCTCCTGAAGAACGACCTGCAGGGTAAGTTTCCCGACGAGATAACGCAGCAGTTGAAGCAAGACCCGGAGTTGTTAAGGAGTGTGGTGGAAACGATACTGGAACAGAACTTCCCGGAAACGCTGCACCAGGATATATTGGATGCGGTAGGCATTGACCTGACGATTGACCCATTGAACAGCAGCAACATGAGGCAGGCCAGGAAAAGAGACCCGCTCTTCCGGGAAAGCATCCTCAAAGCCTACGAATACCGCTGCGCTGTCTGTGGCTTCGGCGTCCGGCTGAAGCATAAGATTCTGGCTCTGGAAGCAGCCCATATCATGTGGCACCAAGCAGGCGGCCCGGACGTAGAAGTGAACGGCCTTGCCTTATGCGCCACCCATCACAAGCTGTTCGACCTTGGAGCCTTTACCGTGAATGCGGACTTGAAAATGCTGGTATCGGATGAGATAAATGGCCTGGGTGCCACGGAGTGGCTGCTACAGCACCACGGCAAATCCATCCAGCCGCCTCAGAAGAAAGCCTTCTACCCCAACCCCGAATATACCGCCTGGCACGTACACGAAGTCTTCAAGGGCGGCTACCGGGATATATAGCCGTTATTACATTTTGTATTCCGCTCCTCCTCCTGAACCCCTCACCTACTCAAAAAAGAAAAGCAGGAGCCACTGCCCCTGCTTTTGGGTGTTTTATATATAAGCCACGCCCTCAGTCATCTACCGACTGGCCCACCAGGAGGCGGAACTTCCAGCCGGTGTCGTCTGAGGTGGTGCCCTGCGTCTGCTTCATCAGGATGCCAATGATGTTTTCCTTCGGGTCCGCAAAATACTGCGTGTTGAAATAGCCGCCCCAGTCGAAGGTGCCCGCGCTGCCGCTGCCGCCCCTGTCCTGCCCCTCCTGTGTCTGCACGCCAAAGGCCAGTCCGTAATGCCGCCCCGACCCTTCCCAGAGGTCGCCAATCTGGTTGCCCATCATGGACTGGATGGTGGTCCGGCTAAGAAAGCGTTTCCCGTTCAGTTCGCCGCCGTTGAGGTACATCTGCAGAAAGGTGGCGTAGTCTTTCGCGGTGCTGGAAAGACCGGCCCCTCCCGAAAAGAACTTCTTCGCGCCTTTCACGGGGTAGTCCGGGTCGTAAAACGTGACAGGGTAGCGGTGCCACTCCCCCTCCTCCGGCCGCTGCACCGACACCAGGCGTTTCGCCTTGTCCTGCGGCAGATAGAACCAGGTGTCGTGCATGCCGAGCGGCTCGAACAGGCGCTTCCGCAGGAAAACATCAAAGGGCATCCCCGACACTACCTCTACAAAATAGCCCAGCACATCCAATCCTTCGCTGTAAGAATACTTCTCGCCGGGATTAAAATGCAAGGGTAGTTTCGCCAGTTTCTTCACGCTCTCTCCGATGCTGACAGGTTCTGTGGTGAACAGGTCCGTCACCCCAGCCTTGTGGTACAGCATCTTAAAACGCTCGTCGCCGTCAATGACGCCGTAGCCCAGCCCGGAGGTATGCGTGAGCAACTGCCGGATGGTGATTTCGCTGGCGGCAGGCACGGCGGTATAGCTGGTGTCGCTGTACCGGAAGGACTGGAGCACCTGCGGGTTTTTGAACTCCGGGATGTACTTGGAAATCGGGTCGTCGAGCTGAAACTCCCCCTCCTCCCACAGCATCATCACGGCTGTGGACGTGATGGCTTTGGTCTGCGAGGCAATCCGGAAAATATCATCCTTTTTCATTTCCCGCCCCGACTCGTTGTCGGCCATGCCGTAGGCTTTGTGAAAAACGATTTTGCCATTGCGGGCCACCAGGGCCACCGCGCCCGGCACATCCCCCTCGGCCACGGCCTCCTGCAGCATCGCATCTATCCGTTGCAGGCGTTCCGGCGACAGGCCCACCTTTTCGGGCGCGGCCTCCGTCAGGGGTTTAGACTTTTGAATGGAGTTTGTCTGTGCATTGGCGGTAAAGGCAAAGGCTGCCAGCAGCAGGGTGCAAAGGGTCGTGGTGTTCATATATAAAAGTCGTGGTGTGGTTTATAGCTTCCGGCTTCCGCCCGCTTCCACAACAATATATATAATTCTGATGATTTGACGGCCATAACCGGGGTTGCTATTTCTTTTGCCTGCAAACTGAACAGGTATATATGGTATTCGATATAATTTATGCTGGTATAAAGCGGGTGCTTGTTTCTGTCATTTGCTTTTGTACCAGGTCCAACCACCCCTGCCCCTCCTTGTCTAAGGAGGGGAATCTGCTTTCACTTTCTCCATTTTATGGACTATAGTTGACCGTTCAGTATGGCTACGTGAACAGGTCATATATAAATCATATATACCTGCGCTTGCAATAAGCAAGTAAGGTGAAGGAGTAAGAAAAACGCCCCTACTGGGGGTAGAGGCCCTCGAAAAAGACAAGGAAGGGCAGGGGTAGTTGGATAGATACGCAAATCTATTTGATAGTACTATACATTCCCAAAACCTGTCAGATGTTCCGGGCAGCGCCGCTCATGCCACAGCCGTCGCGTGCTTGAAACAGGCTCTTCCTATAGCACATCATACGTGCTTTCGTTTATCCCCAGTTTGTTTTTGGAGTGGAGTTCCACCGGATATCCCCAGAGGTAGCGGATATGCTCCAGGGTGTCGTAGGTACTGTCGGCGTCGAGGCGGCGGTCTTTCTGGATGTAGTGCGTCAGGTACAGTTTGCTGGTCTGGTGCAGGTCCACTTTCGTTACCTGGATGTTTGGCACCATCGAGGAGCGGTCGTACTGGTTGCTGAGCTGCTCGCGCACCCTTCTGTAGCCCCGCTCGTTGTGGATGGCCCCGATCTCATACTCATTCTCCAATTCGTTGTCTATGATGGTGAACAGCTTCATGTCGCGGATAACTTTTGGGGAGAGGTACTGCAGGATGAAGCTGTCGTCGCGGAAATTCTCCATTACGTAATGCACCTGCTGCAGCCAGTCTTTCCCCACCAGGTCCGGAAACCACTGTCTGTCCTCCGCCGTCGGCTCCAGGCACATGCGCTTGATGTCCATGAAAATGTTGAAGCCGAGCGTGTAAGGGTTCAGGCCGGAGTAGTACTTGCTGTTGTACCCGGGCTGGTACAGCACGCCGCTGTGGCTTTTAATAAACTCCAGCATAAAGCCGTCGTTCACGTATCCCTCCTCAAACAGCTTGTTGATGATATGGTAGTGCGTGAAGGTGGCAAAGCCCTCATTCATCACCTTGGTGGCACCCTGCGGGTAAAAATACTGCGACACCTTCCGCACAATCCGGATGATCTCCCGCTTCCACTGCGGCAGCGCCGGGGCAAACTTTTCGATAAAGTAGAGGATGTTCTCTTCCGGCTCTTTCGGAAACACCTGCTCCTCCACAAAGATAGTATCGGTGGCGGCGGGCGCTGTCGGCAGTGTGCGCCATAGCTCGTTGTAATTCTCCCGCCGGATGTGCGTCAGTTTCTTCAGCCGCTCGTTCTCCTCTTTGGCCGATATTTTGGAAGGCTTCTTATACTTGTCCACGCCGTGGTGCATCAGGGCGTGGGCTGCGTCCAGCACCCGCTCCACCTCCTCTTCGCCATATTCCTCCTCGCACTTCAAAATAAACTCGCGGGCAAACACCATATAATCCACGATGGAGTCGGCGGAGGTCCAGTCAAGGAACATGTAGTTGTTGGCGAAGAAGGCATTGTGGCCCTGGCAGGCATGGGCGATCACGAGCAGCATCATACAGGTGGAGTTGTTCTCCATGTTGTAGCTGATGCAGGGGTTGGAGTTGATCACCAGCTCGTAGGAGAGCCCCATGCGGCCCTTGGTGTAGTTGTTCTGGTTGAGGACGAAGTCTTTGCCGAACTTCCAGTGCGGGTACGAGGTGGGCAGGCCCGTGAGGGCATAGGCATCCAGCATCTGCTCCGACGTCACGATTTCGATCTGGTTGGGGTAAGTTTTCAGTTTCAGGTACTCGCGCCCAATCCTGCTGATTACCTCGTCCGCCGCCTCCAGCGTGTCGTAGTCCCAGTTGGGGTTGCAGAACATCGCTCTGTATTTCTCTTTCTCCATCATGGCTTTCATTTTTGAGACACAAGTATCAAGACACAAGACTCAGGACTCCTGCTTGAATGAATTGTTTCACAAGCTCGCACCAGCAGGGAATCCTGTTAATCCCTTCCTCCTGTAAATCCTGATTCAGACAGTCGCTTCGTTCCGTTTTCGGAAGAGGCCCTGGAAGACCGGCCATATCTCATAGACCTCGTATATATGCCGGATGGCGAAGTTCTCGTCGTTGCTGATCCGCTTGTAGGCCTGCCAGAGGTCGCCTTCCTTGGGCTTGTTGTTGATCTCGATGTAGGCCATGTATTGGATAGCCGGCAGGATGCTTTCCTGCACCAGCTTTTTACAGTCCACCGCATCCTGCTTCGACCACACGTCCCCGTCCGAGGCCTGGCAGCAGTACACGTTCCAGCTCTCGTCGTATCTTTCCCGCCGGATCTGGTCCATCAGTTTCAGTGAAGGGGCCACCACGGTGCCGCCGCTTTCGCGGGAGTTGAAAAACTCCTCCTCGTCCACCTCCTTCGCCTCGGTGTGGTGCCGGATAAAGACCAGCTCCACATTCTTGTACTGCCGGGTCAGGAAGATATATAAAAGCGTGAAGAAGCGCTTGGCAATGTCCTTTTCATGAAAGCCCATGGAGGCCGACACGTCCATGATGCAGAACATGACGGCCGAGGTAACCGGCACCGGCACCCGCTCAAAGTTGTTGTAGCGCAGGTCGATGTCCTCGAAAAAGGGAATGGTGTTGGCCTGTTTCCGCACCTTCTCGATTTCCACCTCCAGGGCTGCTCTTTCCTCCGGGTCGGTAGTGGTTTCCAGCTGCTCCAACAGGTTTTGCAGCTTTTTATCGAACACGCCTTTCAGGGCCAGTTGCCGCCCCAGCGACTGCTGGTAGCTGGTCTTGATGTTCAGCCGGGACGGCACGCTATCACGGGTATAGCCGGCCCGTTTCATCTCCACGATCTCGGTGCTCTCCATCAGCTTCTTCACCATGTTGGGCAGAGCCAGATCCTCGAAGAAATACTTCAGGAACTCTTCCCGCGACAACACCACGGTAAACTCGTCTTCTGTCACTTCCGGGCTGTTGGAGCCTTTGCCAACGCCGCTGCCTTTGCCGCCGTTTTTGGGCTTGGGCACCCGGTCGCCTTCGTTGAACTTGTCGTTCCCCGGCTTCACGATCTGCTTTTTCCCGGACTTCGGGTCGTGCCGGAAGCTGGGCTCATCCAGCCCGCGCACGGGCACCTTCACGTTGCCGCCGGTCTGGGTATCCTTGATGCTTTCCTGGCTGATGATGTCGGGGATGGCCTTCTTGATCTGGCTCTCGACCCGCTTCAGGAACTTCTGCCTGTTGCCGGTAGACTTCCCCTTGTCATTTTTCCTTCTGTCAACGATATGGCTCATAGCTAATTTTGAATGAGTGAATGAGTGAATATTTAATTTCGGATAACTGACTTCTGAATAACTGAATGAGCCATATATGAATGAAGGCACGTATTTTATATATGCCATTCACCAAAATCACTCATCCACTCATTCAAAATTCACTCATTGTCACTACGCCATCGTCTTCCTTACCCGCATAAACCAGTCTACCAGTATCCGTATCTGCTTGTCGGTATAGCCGCGGTCCTTCATCCTTTTGGTAAAATCCCTGTGCTTCTTCTCATCCTCCTTGTTGGATTTGGCCGTGAACGACACCACCGGCAGCAGGTCTTCGGTGTTGGTGAAGATTTTTTTCTCGATCACGTTCTTGATCTTCTCATAAGAGTCCCAGCGGGGGCTCTCGCCGCCGTGGTTGGCCTTGTAGCGCAGCGTGAAATTGGTCACCTCAGCCCTGAAATCTTTTGGGTTGGCGATACCGGCGGGCTTCTCTATTTTCTCCAGCTCCGCGTTCAGGATGCTCCGGTCGAAGATCTCCCCGGAGTCCGGGTCGCGGTAATCGTTGTTCTGCATCCAGTGGTCCGCATAGATCACGTACTTGTCGAAGATGTTCTGGCCGTACGAACTGTAGGATTCTATATAGGCTTTCTGGATCTCGTCGGCGATGAACTCGGCATACTTGCTGGCCAGCACCGATTTGATCAGGTGCAGGTACTTTGTCTCCGTCTCAGGCGGCAGCATCATCTTAATCACCTCCTGCTCCAGCACATACAGCAGGTGTACCGGGTTGGCGGCAATCTCCTCGCTGTCGAAGTTAAACACCTTCGACAAAATCTTGAAGGCAAAGCGCGTGGAGATGCCCTGCATGCCCTCGTTGATGCCCGCATCGTCGCGGTACTCCTGGATAGACTTGGCGTTCGGGTCCGTCTCGCGCAGCGTCTCCCCGTTATATACCCGCATTTTGGAGTAGATAGTGGAGTTCTCCGGCTCCTTCAACCTGGACATAACCGAGAACTCGGCCAGCAATTCAATGGTCTTAGGCGCGCAGGGCGCCTCGCGCAACGAACTTTCCCGGATGAGTTTCTCATATATCTTAATTTCCTCGCTCACGCGCAGGCAGTACGGCACCTGCACTTTATAGATACGGTCCAGGAAGGCCTCGTTCTTCTTGTCGTTCAGGAATTTTGCCCACTCCGATTCGTTGGAGTGCGCGAGGATAATGCCGTCGAACGGGATGGCGCCAATCGGCTCGGTGCCTTTGTAGTTTTTCTCCTGGGTAGCGGTCAGCAGCGGGTTGAGGACTTTGATGGGGGCTTTGAACATCTCCACAAACTCCAGCAGCCCCTGGTTGGCGAGGCAGAGGCCGCCGGTATAGGAATAGGCGTCCGGGTCGCTTTGCTGGTATTCTGCCAGCTTGCGGATATCTACTTTGCCCACCAGGGTGGATATATCCTGGTTGTTCTCGTCGCCGGGCTCAGTTTTGGAAATGGCGATCTGCTCCTGGATGGAGGGGTACAGCATGATGACCTTGAACCGGTTGATGTCGCCGCCAAACTCGCGGAGCCGCTTGGACGCCCAGGGGCTCATGCAGCTCGGCACGTACCGGGGCGGGATACCGTACTCGCCCTCCAGTTCTTCGGTATAATCGGCAAACAGGCCCAGCGGGCTTTCGAACACAGGGCTCACCTGCTCTCCCGCCTTCAGCACATAGATGGGGTTCTGCTGCATCAGGTGCTTCAGCTTTTCGGCCAGCGAGCTCTTGCCGCCGCCCACGGGCCCCATCAGGTACAGAATCTGTTTCTTTTCCTCCAGGCCCTGCGCCGAGTGCCTGAAGTAAGACACAATCTGCTCCACGGTGCTCTCCATGCCATAGAAATCCCGGAAGGCCGGGTATACCTTGATCCGCTTGTTGGAGAATATCCTGCTCAGCACCGGGTCCTGGCGCGTGTCCACGAGCTCAGCCTCCCCGATGGCATCCAGTATCCTTTCGGCGGGCTTGGCATATACCTTCGGGTTTTTCTTGCATTCGTCGAGATAGGCAGCTACTGTCATCTCGTTTGTTGAGGCACTGTAATTCGTTTTGATCTTTTCTAAAATGCTCATAGGGTGTGTCTTTAACATTGTCAGAATCATTTTACAACTTGGAGCAAAAGCAGTGTCTCAACTCGGTTTTGTCAGGTGTTCAGGCTACTGCTCAGCAAAAATCTGATCATAGGAAAAGGGTGTTATATATAATAGTGTGTTTCTAAATCACTAACAGAAACCGGGTGCCTTTCGTGGGTCTCAGAAGCAGTTTTTGAGGCTTCTGCGTTTCTGTCCGCTAGCGTCGTCAGTTAAATCCCTGCTGCCTGCACACAACAGCTATATAGAGGTGCGCAATAGAGAAACAGGCCCGGCTGGCGGATGTTCTCCCGCAGGTTGTCAGTCCAAACAGGTGAAGGGAGATATATGGACCTCTTCAAAGAATCCCTATACACCCTGTGTTATTAAACATAAAAGATAAACATTCGCCACTTCAAAAACAAGAGGAAAATGCGAGGTGCATATTTTCAGGCGCGGGGCTACTACAGAAACAGTAATTAGATTTTTAAAATTCAAAATAGGTAATATTTTATAAATTCCTTTGCCTGCCGGTCCCGTCTTGGTAATGCACCACAAAGTTACATATGATTTAAGCCTCCGGCTATACAGCGGCCGAGCAGCCAGTTCCTCGGCTTTGCGTGGACTGTTTTCTGTGAAGCAAGCATAAAACCTGCCAAGTGTGAAGCTTCCGCCATATTTCCGGATTTATATATCCAGCTATATATAAGCTGCCTGCGAGCGCTTCTCCCGTGCGGCGCAGGGCTGCATCGGGTTTTCTAATGCAACTACTTGTGTACCAGATAAATTAACAGCTATATAGGATGAAGTTATGGCTGGATTTTATATATTTATACCTGTACATTTTCGGCCTGGTCATGAGCAAGCGACTTTTCATCAGCCTTACCTTCCTGCTGCTCTCCGCCACGGGTGCCGCCGCCTCGCAGGTGCTGGTGCCCATGGACGAAGCACAGAAAAATCACCTCAAAGCCTACGGCATCGCCTATTTTGTGCTGCAGCACCAGCAGGAAGTGGACTGGCTGCTCAACTACCGGGGCGGCAGCTTCGGGTTCCGGCAGACGCCGCTGTTTGAGGAGGAACTGCGGGCCAGGGGCGTCAGCTACGAGGTTTTGACCGATGGCCAGTACAACAACATACTGCAGCAGATTGCCGACCCGGAGGTGAACATGGAGGTGATGAAGCTGGAGAAGGCGCCTGCCATTGCCGTGTATTCCCCCGAATCGCAGCAGCCCTGGGACGATGCCGTGACGCTGGTGCTCAACTACGCCGAGATTCCCTACGACCAGGTGTTCGACGAGGAGGTGCTGACCAAACAACTTCCCCGCTACGACTGGCTGCACCTGCACCACGAGGACTTCACGGGGCAGTACGGCAAGTCCGGCCTCAGCCACGGCGAATGGCTGATGCAGCAGCAAATGGAGTCGGAGACGGTGGCCCGCAGGCACGGCTACGGCAAAGTGTCGCAGATGAAGCTGGGGGTGGTGAAGGAGATAAAGGCCTTTGTGACGGGGGGCGGCTTTATGTTTGCCATGTGCTCTGCCACCGACACCTACGACCTGGCCCTGGCCGCCAACGGTGTGGACATTGTGGATGCCCTCTACGACGGTGACGGCGTGGACCCGGAGGCGCAGCAGAAGCTCGATTTTAGCCTGAGCTTCGCTTTCCGGGATTTTGAGGTGTACCTGGGCCCCTATAGCCGCGAGTTCTCCAGCATCGACAACTCCTGGAACGAACGCGGCCTGTACGAGGGAAACGACTACTTCTCGCTCTTCACCTTCTCCGCCAAATGGGACCAGATACCGAGCATGCTCACCCAAAACCATGAAAAAACCATCCGGGGCTTTATGGGGCAGACTACCGCTTTCAAAAAGCAGCTTGTAAAACCGACGGCCACCGTGATGGGCGTGACTGAGGAGGCAGGCGAGGTGCGTTACCTCAACGGCACCATGGGCAAGGGCACCTGGACCTTCTACGGCGGCCACGATCCGGAGGACTACTGGCACATGCCCGGCGAAGCGCCCACCGACCTGGCGCTGCACCCGAACTCCCCCGGCTACCGCCTCATCCTGAACAACATTCTCTTCCCTGCAGCCAAAAAGAAAAAGCCGAAAACCTGATTCAGATTTGAAAATTTGGGAATATGTGGATTTGGAGATGAGTCAATGTGCTTATACAAAGTGTTGAAGTGATGGCTGGTGTTGGAAATAAACTGATGATTTACATCATCTCATTTTTCATTTCTCCTGAATGAAAGGCTTTTTACTTCGAATGCAGCGCAAGCATATATGATAGAAATAGCTTCTAATCATTTATTTCTCATCATTTATTTCTAAAATTTGGATTTCCATATCTCCAAATCCTCAAACCTCCAAATCCACACATTTCCAAATTCCCAAATCTGAATTACCCTTTCCGCAGCTCCAGCACTGTGATTTCGGGCCATATGCCCACCCTGCCGGAGAAGCCGATAAAGCCGAAACCACGGTTCACGTACAGCAGCCTGCCGTTTTCCTTCGCCAACCCTGCCCAGTTTTTGTAGCGGTACTGCGCGGGGCTCCACCTGACAAGCGGCGTCTCCACCCCTACCTGCATGCCGTGCGTGTGGCCCGACAGGGTGAGGTGTACGTGCGTGGGGTGTACCTTCACCACCTCCTCGAAGTGCGTCGGGTCGTGCGACAGCAGGATTTTAAAAGTGTCGGCCTCCACGCCGTTTAGGGCCTTGTCCAGGTCGCCTAGCTGGATGAAGCCCCTGCCCCAGTTCTCCACCCCTATCAGCGCTATTTTTTCACCATCTTTCTCAAGCATCACATGCTCGTCCAGCAGCAAACGGAAGCCCATGTCGGCGTGGTGCTGCTTCAGTTTCGCCAGGTTTGCCTCCTGCGCCGCCTCGCTCTCCCAGTTGTGGTACATGCCGTAGTCGTGGTTGCCCAGGATGGAGAACTGCCCGTGCGGTGCTTTAACCTGACGGAGCGCCGGTATATAGGGTTCTATCTCTGAGGCCAAGTCGTTCACGAGGTCGCCGGTAAAGACGAAGAGGTCCGACTGCTGCGCCTTTGCAAGCTCTATCCCCTCATATACTGCCGCTGCATCGCCGAAGCTGCCGGAATGGATGTCAGACAGCTGCGTGATGGTGAAACCGTCGAAGGCCTCGGGCAGGTCGTCGAAGTACAGCGTGTGGCGGTGTACGGTGTAGTTGTATTTGCCCCTCGTGGTGCCATATACAAAGGCAAAGAAAGGAATACCGGCAAGGGCGAGCCCCAATTGGCTCATGAACTTGCGGCGGTGCGGCAGTAGCGGTTTCTGTGCCGTTTTCCCATCGCCGGCGCGCCGGAAGAGACGGAAGATGGCCACAAGGGTGCGGTACACGTCTTCCGCGAAAAGCACCAGCACAAACACCAGTTTCGTGACAAAGAAAGTCAGGAAGGCGTTGATGAACCACTCGACAAGCGGGGTGGAGCGGTCGGCGGAGAAACGGAGGTATATGGTGATGGCAAACCCGATGATGAGGCCGATAAAGAAAAACCAGAAGGCCCAACGCACCGCCGCGCGGAGCCGCGCTGATTGCCAGTTTGCCGTGATTCTTTTTACTCCCTGGTACACGTACCAGTCCAAGAAGAGGGATATCACTCCCAGAAACATTATAAAGCGCAGCATGCAGAAGTTATATAACGATATTAGTATGTGCCCGGAAAAGGCACCCAAAGGTAGCGAACTTACCGCTAAGCCAGGCTGTACGATGTGCCGCTGATGCAATCTTTTGCCTTGTAGGGTTGTAGGGCAGCCAGTGATATAGGTAGCACAAAGATGTTAAATTAAGCCTCCCCGGAAAACTGATACCATATATAAGCAGTTCCCTCCGACGACACAACAGGACCACGATCCGCCATGCAGTTAAAAACTCTTGGTACTTGCGGCTGTTTCTGTTCCCGCTGTTGCTTATACTTGCATTGTTTTTAACCGTCCATGAATAACACGCACACTGCCACCGCCGAACCTCAGCTTACGCGCTCTACTTTGTGGCTGATGACGATTGGCTCCGGAATGGTGGTGGCTAACATTTACTACAACCAGCCGCTGCTGGTGGAGATTGCCCGGACATATGGCGTGCCGGAGGCGAGGGCGGGCAGTGTGGCCATGCTCACGCAGGTTGGCTACGCCATCGGGCTGCTGTTCATTATTCCACTCGGGGACATGCTGCGGCGCAGGCGTCTGATCCTGCTGGACTTTGTCCTGATTATCTTCTCGTTGCTCGGGGCGGCATTCTCGCCCAACATCTACGTGCTGATGGTGGCCAGCCTGCTGATAGGGGCAACCTCGGTGGTGCCGCAGCTTTTTTTGCCGATGGCCGCGCACCTGGCCCGGCCGGAGGCGCGGGGCAAAGCGGTGGGCACCGTGATGAGCGGGCTGCTGATCGGCATCCTGTGCTCGCGCACGCTCAGTGGCTTCGTGGGGGCGCACCTCGGCTGGAGGGCCATGTTCCTGATAGCGGCAGGCATGATGCTGGTGCTGTGGGTGGTGTTGTACTTCCTGCTCCCGGAGGTCAGGCCGCAGTTTAAGGGCAATTACCGCAGCCTGATGCAGTCGCTGCTGCACCTGTTCCGGACTGAGCCGAAACTGCGCCTGGCCGCAGCCCGGGGCGCTTTGTCGTTCGCCTGCTTCGGGGGATTCTGGACCACGCTCGTTTTTTTGCTGGAGGGGCCGCCCTTCCACGCCGGGCCCGATGTGGCCGGTGCCTTCGGGCTCATCGGGGCGGGCGGTGCCGTCATGGCCTCTGTCATGGGCCGCCTCAGCGACCGCTTCGACACCCGGTATATCCTGATGGGCACCATCTCCATGCTCTTTCTCGCTTACCTTATTTTCGGCTTCTTCAGTTACAGCCTGGTCGGTCTGGTGGCGGGGGTTATTCTGCTGGATGTGGGACTGCAGTCATCGCACATCGCCAATCAGACCCTCGTTTTCTCGCTGAACCCGCAGGCCCACAACCGCCTCAACACCGTTTATATGTTTATCTATTTTATGGGCGGCGCCGCGGGCACGTATATCGCGAGTCAGGCATGGCGTATATGGCGCTGGGATGGCGTGGTGGCCGTAGGGCTGGTGTTCTCCTCGCTGGCGCTGGCCGTACACCTGCTGTACTCCGGCAGGAGAAGCCAGGCAACGGCAGAGAATCCGGAAGCTGCTTCCTGATTCCCACAACTACACCGTAGGACATGCGGATTTATATATAAGAAGTTGCCTGCTGGTAAGGCTGCGGTAGGCGGTATATATAAATTATTTTTTCTCACCAGGCACAACCACTCCCTAAATGCCGCCGTATATATAACTGGCTAAAAGTTGAAAAGTAAAAGTTGAAAAGTAAAAGTTGAAAAGTAAAAGTTGAAAAGTAAAAGTTGAAAAGTAAAAGTTGAAAAGTAAAATTTTCACAATAGAAGCGACGGCACCGCTCTGCAGGTGCCGTCGCTTTCTTTTTACACCCGCTATTGAAGTTTATATATAAATGCCTCCAGCTGTTACCCAGCAAATTGATTTCGCATTAACTTCTTAATGTTTCACTTTAATGTTTCACTGCACCGCCAACGGCAACTCATCCCTCCGGCGCCACTCCCTCAAAAATTCGGTGCTAGGATGCGGCACTCCATGGCCGGACGGCCTTATTATCTTACTTCACTTTACCAAGGGTCTTCATATAGTGGGTCTTTTTCGCGGTGTTCCGGATGCTGTACTTGTCCGTCAGGGCCACTTCTTTGCCCCAACCGGAGAGCCCCTTGAACCGGCCCTTGTGCTCATCGTCCGTCATGTCCATTAGCTTGCAGTCGCTGTTGTCCACCAGCCCCCACGACCAGGCCATCCACCCTATTTCATTTTTCTGGCACTCCTCCAGAATGGTTTTATAGTCGATCGACCCGGCACAACCCACGCCCATCGGGGCAAACTCCCCTACTATCAAAGGCAGCCCCTGCTCCACCGATGCCTTGATTTCATCTTCTATGCGCTTCGTAGCGCCGTCGGGAGCCGTCCACCACATATGAACCGAGAAGAGCAGGTTCTTCAGCGGGTCTTTTTGCAGCAGATAGCGCCCGTTGGCCTGCAGGATGTCGATGCTCTGGCCCCAGTTGGCGCCGTCAATCACCAGCGGGCACTGGATGCCCGCTTTTCGGATGCGCGCCACGGCCAGCCCATACCCCTCCCTGAACTGCTTGTGTGTCACCTGCCTGTCCCCCACCTCGTTGGCTATGTTCAGCAGCAGGTAAGGTTCGTGCTTTTTGAGCACCTGCACCACCTCCGGCGACACCCAGTAGTCCACCTGCTGCTGCAGTTTGCCCCAGTCGCCGGTGGCGCCGTGCAGCTCCGGCATCGGGATCATCCCGCTCTTCACGCAGTTTGAGATCACCGCGTCCAGGTTGGCGGCCGCGCCAATGGGGTTCTCCGCTGAACTGAGCCAGGCGATGCGCACCACGTTGGCCCCGGTTTTAGCAATCTCCGGGAAGGTGGCCTCACCCGTCAGATCCCTTTTAGACCAGATAAACATTTCGTTCACGCCCCGCAGGACGACCTTTTCGCCGTTCGGGTCGTGCAGGAAGCGCCCTTTTACCTGAAAGGTTTTCTGGGCGGGGGCCTGCAGGGTGAACAGAAAGCCAAAAGCTAAAAGCAGCGGTAGCGTTTTTTTCATGTGCGTGGGGAATATGTGGGACAGCGTAAGTTGGCTATATAGCCTGAAGAGGCTAATTTATATATAAACCAGCGACATCACCGGTGCTGCTCATACAAGATTGGTTTGGCGGCTTGCCTCAACTGCTCCAGATCCGCTTCCTTTAATGGGGCGGCCTCCGCCACCTGCAGCGCATCCCCAAGCTGCTCCTCCGTCCGGATACCCAGTACGGCGGATGTGATGGCCGGATGGTGCAGCACAAACCGGGCGGCCACTTCCGCTGCCGTCCGCTGGATGCCGGCTGTCTTGCGCACAGCTTCGGCTGCCGCAGCTACCTCAGCTTCCGGGTGGCCCAAGTAGGACTTTGGCGGTTTGCCCAGCAAAAGCCCCTGCGCGTAACTGCCCCTTGCCAGCACCCCGATTCCGTGCTGCTGCAACAGCCCGAGACACGCTTCTTCCGGCCGTTGGTCCAGCAGGCTGTACTGCATCATCACCGATGCGATGTCTGAGCGCCGCACATACTCCCGGATCACGTTTGGCCGGATGGAGGAAATGCCGTAGGCCCGTATTTTGCCCTGCCGCCGGAGTGTTTCAAATGCCTCGATCGTGTCGTCTATCGGGTCTTCGATGGTGCCGCCGTGCAGCTGGTACAGGTCAATGTAGTCGGTTTGCAGGCGCTTCAGGCTTTCCTCCACGGCCCGCAGGATGTGAGCTTTGGAAGGGTTCCAGTCCCAGCCGCTGCCGTCGGGCCGCCACTGGTTGCCCACCTTGGTGGCCAGCACCACCCTGTCGCGCATGCCTTTGAAGGCTTTGCCCACCGTTACTTCATTCTCCCCTTTCTGGTAGAGGTCAGCGGTGTCGAACAGCGTGATGCCCTTGTCCAGCGCCCGGTGCAGCAGTGCCGCGTTGGCGGCATGGTCTTCGCCCAGCGACATGCAGCCAAAGCTGACCTCGCTTACCTCAATAGCTGATTTTCCAAGTGTTTTGTAGTGCATGCGCCGTTTCTTTCTCTGTTGCCGCTACCGGGGTGAGGCAGCGTTATAATATATGATGCTGTAGCCCGACTGCCGCCGGCTCAGGTGGAGGCCTCCTGTGCCTGGTGCTGCAGGTAGAGCATGCGTGTCGGGTAGGCGAACTCAATTCCCCTGTCCTGAAACTCCTCGAAAATGCGCAGGTTGATGGCCTGCTGGATATCCATGTACACGTTGAACTCTGCGCTGAGTACGTAAAACACCGTTTCGAAGTCGAGGCTGGATTCGCTGTAGGAGGAGAAGTGCGAGCGGTCGAACTCGGTGAGTTTCTGCGCCTGCACAATCGATTTGATTAGGACGGGGATCTCCTTCACCTGCCGCAGCGGGGTTTGGTACGTGACGCCGATCTTGAACACCACCCTGCGCCGCTGCATCCGCTTGTAGTTGTGGAGGCGCGAGCCGGTCAGGTCGCTGTTGGAGAATACCAGTTGCTCCCCGGTGAGGCTCTTGAGGCGCGTGGTCTTGATGCCTACGTACTCCACCACCCCCATTTTGTTGTCGACGGTCACAAAATCGCCCACCTCAAACGGCCTGTCGAAGAAGATGACGAAGTAGTTGAACAGGTCGCCCAGGATGTTCTGCGCGGCGAGTGCCACGGCGATACCGCCTATCCCCAGGCCCGCGATCACTGTCGTGACGTCGTAGCCCATGTTGTCGAACAGGAAGACGAGCCCGATAAACCAAATCAGCACGTTGATGAGCAGCATCAGGCCTCCGAGCTGGTTCACTTTCTCCTCGCCATGGTTTTGTTTCCGGACGTACCCGCGGAGCATGAACAGGATGGCCGAAGAGATAAACCGGATCACCAGCACCGTCACCACCACCGTCACGGCAATGCGCAGGATGTCCACCATCCTTTCGGACAACACCAGGTACTGGAGGGCCATATAGAACGTGGTGATATAGAGGGCCGGGATTCCGAATCGCTCCACCCCCTCCACCACATAGTTGTCAAAGGAAGTCTGGGTGTGCTGGGTGAGTGCCTGGAGCCTGGTCAGGATGATTCGTTTGAAGGTGGCTATCACGATGAACCCAAGCACAACAATGCCGAGGGCAATCAGATAGTCCAGTACGGAATTATGGAAATAGACTCTTTCTAAAAATTCATTCATCATGTAACAGGGTTTATAAACAATCAGGTTAACCAGCCCGGAAAGCAGCCTCTTTCAGGAAATTAACTTAATGGAAGCTTACGTTGCAAAGGCAGGCATATACCTTTAACACCATTTTTAAAATAGTGTTTTACAGCATCGCAGCCTTTGGCGAAGGAAAACGACCCTGTTGCGCAGGCTTGAACCAGCCTGATGCAGGTTTGGTGGCCGGAGGGTGCATGTGCTTACGGTGCTCCAATTGCATCGTAACACCAAGGGCTAACAATATAGGAACAAGACCGCAATTCATTTTGGCTGTTGAAACACGACTCCCCCTTAAATCCTTGAGAAGTGGATTTACAGCCATCGGAAAAAACCAATTTATAGTACGCAGCACGAGTTATATACAGGTTTTACACAAAGCGGCCTGACTGAGACGCGGCATATATAACCGGAACTTTTTAGAAAGCAAAGGCTGTCTGTGCCCCTTTCAAGGGAGGGCCAACCGCAGTGGGCAGCACCTCCCCGGCGCGTATCGTGTACACGGCCGTCTCCTCGAAGCGCGAGGCCACGATCACTTCGGTGCCTCCGGCATGCGCGGCAAAAAGTTCCTTCACCAGGTTCGGGCAGTTGTTGTCTTTGGAGAGGTGTGCCAGCAGCACATGGCTCAGGTGGGCGGGTCGGTGGGCCGCAAAAACCTGGAGCGCCTGCGCGTTCGACAGGTGGCCTCTCCCCCCGCGGATGCGCTGCTTCAGGTAGTACGGGTAATAACCACGGTCCAACATGTGCTCGTCGTAGTTGGCCTCCAGAAAAACTGCGTGGCACTCCCGGAAGTGGCGTATCAGGTGGTCGCAGGGCGCGCCGATATCGGTGAACACGCCGATGTTCACGCCTTCGCTGCTCACCACAAAGCTGTGCGGGTCGGCGGCGTCGTGCAGCTTGGGAAAGGGCCTGACGCTGAGGCGGCCCACCTGGACGGGCTCATACGCTGTAAAAGGCAGCACCCGTACACCCTCGTAGCTCAGCCGCGAGTTCTGCTGCGTGAAGGGAGTGATATAGACCGGCAACTGGTATTTGCGGGCCAGCACCGGAATGCCCTTGATGTGGTCGGTGTGCTCGTGCGACACGAAGATGGCCCGCACCCTGTGCATCGACAGCCCGAGGCGCTTCATGCGCTTCTCCGTTTCGCGGCACGAAATGCCCGCATCCACCAGAACGGCCTCTTTCTCGTTCCCGATGTAATAGCAGTTCCCGTTGCTTCCGGAGTTGAGCGATGTAATGGAGAGTGGCATAGATACCTGCAAAGTAAGCGGTTTTTCCCCTTTTATTCAACCCTTAAAATCCCGGAGGGGTATAATGGCTGTGTACCCGCCCCTCCGGATAATATCGGCGCGGCCACGTTCCTGTATAGCCAACCTAAAAGCAACCCATATGATAGAAGACCTGTGGTACAAAAACGCCGTTATATATAGCCTGGACCTTGAGACCTTCATGGACGTGAACAGCGACGGCACCGGCGACTTCGGGGGCCTGGCCCGCCGCCTCGACTACCTCCACGCGCTGGGCGTGGACACCCTCTGGCTGGCCCCCTTCCAGCCAACCCCGAACAAAGACAACGGCTACGACATCAGCGACTACTACGGTGTGGATCCCCGCCACGGCTCCAGCGGCGACTTTGTGGAGTTTATGCACCAGGCGAAAAAGCGCGGCTTCAAGGTTATCATCGACCTGGTGGTGAACCACACCTCCAACAAACACCCCTGGTTCCAGGACGCACGCAGCAGCAAAGACGCCAGGCACCGAGACTGGTACGTATGGTCGGAGGATAAGCCCTCGGACTGGGATGAGGGGATGGTGTTCCCGGGCGTGCAGAAGTCCACGTGGACCTACGACAAAAAAGCAAAAGCCTACTTCTACCACCGCTTCTATGATTTTCAGCCCGACCTTAACATGGACAACCCGGAGGTGCGGGCCGAGATACGGCGCATCATCGGCTTCTGGCTGGAGCTGGGTGTGGCCGGGTTTAGGGTAGACGCGGTGCCTTTTATACTGGAAACTCCCGCGCCGGGCAAGGCCAAGCCCACCATGAACTTCGAGTACCTGCGCGAGATGCGCCGCTTCCTGCAGTGGCGTCGCGGCGATGCCGTGCTGCTGGGCGAGGCCAACGTGCTGCCCGAGGAGAGTCAGAAATACTTCGGGCACGAGGGCGACGGCATTCAGCTGATGTTCAATTTCTACGTGAACCAGCATGCCTTCTACGCCCTCGCCACCGCCGACACCGAGCCGCTTGCAGAAGCCCTGGAGGCCACGAAAGACCTGTTCTTCACGGCGCAGTGGGCGCAGTTTCTGCGTAACCACGACGAGCTGGACCTGGGGCGGCTCACGGAGGAGCAGCGGCAAAAGGTGTTCAGCCGCTTCGGTCCGGACAAAAACATGCAGCTGTACGACCGGGGCATCCGCCGCAGGCTCTCGCCGATGCTGGGCAACCGCCCGCAGGTGGAGCTGGCCTATAGCCTGATGTTCTCGCTGCCCGGCACCCCCGTCATCCGTTACGGTGACGAGATAGGCATGGGCGACGACCTGAGCCTGAACGAGCGTGACGCCGTCCGGACACCGATGCAGTGGTCTGCCGACCCACAGGCAGGCTTCTCGAGGGGCAAAAAGCTGATACACCCCGTCATTAACGAGGGCCCCTACGCTTACACCCATGTGAACGTCGAGAACCAGCGCCGCGACCCGGACTCGCTGCTTAACTGGATGACGGCCCTGATACGCCTGCGCAAGGAGTGCCCTGAGATTGGCTGGGGTAAGTGGCAACTGCTGCAAACCGGCTTTAAGGAGGTGCTGTGCATCTGCTACTGCTGGAAAGGCAACTCGCTGGTGGTGCTCCACAATTTTAATGAGAAGGCATACGAGGTGGAGATTGACCTGAAGCAGCAGCCGGGCGACAAGCTGATCGACCTGATGAACAATTTTGAGGGGGAGGCCGACGGCAAGGGCAAACAGCACATCACCCTCGACGCCTACGGCTACCGCTGGTTCCGCACCGGCGACCTGAGCTACCAGCTGTTCGGCGAGCAGCAGGTGGAACCGGAGTGACAGCCAGAAAAGTATTAAACGAAAACGGGGCCCGGCAGTATATATAAACCTGTCTGTCGCGCTTGCGCATGGCCGCAATCCACCACTGCAGAGGCTGTATTTGTTTCACCATAGATGCTGTTTTATGAAAGCTATATATAAACTGCTGCTCGCCTGCCTCTTCTGCTTTGGCGGGCAGGGCGCATTTGCCCAGTCGGCCACCGCCAGCGCCAATGCGCCGGTCCTCAACCACATTGCCGTATATGTGCATGAGCTTGGCAGGAGCACGGCCTTTTACGAAGAGGTGCTGCAGCTGCAGAAAATACCAGAGCCGTTCCACGACGGCCTGCACACCTGGTTCACGCTCGGGCCTGCCGGCCAGTTGCACCTGATACAGGGAGCGGCTGAAGTCCTGAAACCAAACAAAAATGACCACCTGTGCTTCAGCGTGGGCTCCATCGAGGACTTCATCGCTAACCTGGACAAGCACCGGATCGAGTACACCAACTGGCCCGGTACGGCCAAGGCACCCACCGTCCGGGTAGATGGGGTGAAGCAAATCTACTTTCAGGACCCGGATGGCCACTGGATTGAGGTCAACAACGACCGGCCAGGCAGGTAGCTTCGCTGCCGGTATTTTATGCAACGGGGAACTGTCCAGATTTTGCCGGACTTTCGCATTTCCGGCTCCTCCTCCACTTATTTATGGTTTCATATATAAAGAGAAAGACGGCAGGGGTCTACAAGCCCATTATATATGTCAGATTATATATGTAGCGGACATGAGCCCGCTACGGCGTATACCCGGCAGGAAGCCATATATAAAATGGCCTCTCCCCTAAACATTTTGCCGCGCGTCGCGGTACTAAGGCTGATGCTATAAAACTCCAGGCTATATGACGTTCAGTTCCACCAGACCAGAAGACCTTCTCTTTGATGCCGCCCGTAAAGGCGATACCGCCTATATAAAAGAGTTGCTCGACGCGGGCACAGACGTGAACATACAGGACGGAAGGGGCTTCACTCCTCTGATACTGAGCACCTACGAAGGCCACCTGGACGCTGCGAAACTGCTGATCGCCTCCGGCGCGGATGTGAACGCCCAGGATTTTGGTGGTAACACCGCCCTGATGGGCGTCTGCTTTAAAGGCTATCCCGAAGTGGCCGAACTGCTGATCCAGAACGGGGCGGCGCTTGACCTCCAGAACGGCAACGGCGGCACCGCGCTGATGTTCGCCACCCTGTTCGGCCGGAACGAGCTTGTCAGGATCATGATAGAAAAGGGCGCCGACAAAACCATCCGGGACTCCCGGGGCCTCACCGCCCTCGACCTGGCACACCAGCAGGGCAATACGGAGGCGCTGCCTTACTTTCAGTAGTTCCGGCGGTTTCTACAACACCGAGCCAGAAGCCCCTTCTCATTTCCTCAGTTCCTATATAGGCTGGCCTTTGACTAAAAACAGGTATATGGCTGTGCGCAACGCACATACACCTATTCCTTGTCTGCTGCTGTGCCGCAGGCACCTGGCCATGTATGCCTGCTTTCATACGGGCTTTCTGTCGGCAGAAGCCTCCCCTCCCTACAACTGAAATGCCCGGAAACTCCAAAGTAAGCCAATAATGAATTGCACCATTTTTTCCAGGAAAGGAAATTATCTCGGGAACCCCTCTTGTTTTAACACATGACGCTTTATGTGCATAATCCTGTTTCTGGAGGCCTTAGAACATATATTACATATATATAATATTTAATTTCCTAAAAGCTTCTATTATATGATATAACGTATTATTTTGCACCGATATAACCAATTACATTATTGCTTGCTATATGAAACGGCCTCTTTCTCCTCTCCTAATACTCCAAATAAGTTCTCACCGATTGGGCGCGGCTTAAGTAGCATATTTTCACAGACACCACCCCCGGGTTTATACTTCCCCGATGAGAATACTTCTACTGCTTCTTTTCCTGCTGCTTCCGGCTACTTGCCCACAGTACCACCCGGAAATGCGCTTGGCGGATGCATCCTACAGCATCCGTACAGATCCTGCGCAGGCCTTGCCCCAAAACAGTCTGCCTTTACATGAAGCACATGAGGCGGGAAAAAACGGCGCTAGCTTGTCCTCATCCACACAAGCCGCTTCGGAGGCGAAAGAGCAGGAATATCTTTTCCTGAAGGCGGAAAGGAAGAGGCATGAGATAGCTTTCAGGCAGCAACAGGCGATGCTGGCTTTGGGCGGAGCCGCCGTTCTGCTGCTGCTGGTGCTGCTGGTGGCGCTTTACCTCAGCAGACGGCGCGAAAGGGCAGCCCATCAGGCGCTGCAGGAGACGCACCGCCTGATGCAGGCGCAGCAGGCGGAAATTATCAGGCAGAAGAATGAGCTGACGGACCAGGCGGCGACGCTGCGCGCGCAGAACGGGCAATTGGAGATCCATAAGCAATTCAGGACAAAAATATTCTCCATCATCTCCCACGACCTGCGCGCCCCCTTCAACTCCCTGAAAGCCGCGCTGGGGCTGGTGTTGCGCAAATCGTTGTCGGAGAGCCAGATGCAGCATGTGTTTGGGCTGCTAAGCCGCGACGTGGAGGCGGCTGCCGACATGCTGCAGAACCTGCTGGTATGGTCGAAGGCGCAATTGGAGGAATCGCATGTAAAAATGGAAAACATCGATCTCCGGCAGCTGGTGGAGGAGAACCTGGCCTTTGCGGCAGCACAGGCGGAAGAGAAGGAAATCCGGCTGGTGAGCCTGATCTCAGCGCATATCCAGGTCCGCGCCGATCGGGAAAGGCTGAATTTCGTGCTGCGTAACCTGTTGGTGAACGCCGTGAAGTTTTCGTTTGAGGGCGGCGTGGTGCTGGTGCAGGTGCGCGTGCAGGAGAAGTCCGTCACGCTGGCGGTGCGGGACAGCGGCAAAGGCATCCCTTCGAATTTCATCCCGAAACTTTTCACCGAGGAGCGCGTGACAACCCCCGGCACTCGCAATGAGAAGGGGACCGGCCTGGGTCTGATGCTCTGCAGAGACTTCATCGAAAGCCAGAACGGCAGCATTGAGGTGGACAGCGAGGAAGGCAGGGGCAGCGTTTTCTCCGTTACGCTGCAGCGCACAGACACCTGCGCCACCAAGGCCACCGAGGCAGATGCTGTTGCGCTGGCTTAGGCTCCAGAAACACAAGCTATATATAAATATCAGCTATATATAAAATCGCCCCCTTTACGCCATATATGGCCCAGGAGGAAGCGGCATGCATACCAGCGACGTTACCTTTACTACCCAATTATTATTCCCTTCCAACCCACGCATTTACTCCGGCATGAACTGCAGGCAACAATCTGATGTTCAAACTCTGAGGCTTGAAATCTATAAGCTGTCGTTAGCAGAACCTCGCTTGTATTTACTGGATTTAACGCGAACTCTGGAATTATTCTGCCTCAGTCTTGAACTGCTGTACATCCCTTCGGCCTAATTTCATTTAAGTTCTATAGTTTACATCGGAGCTCTCAGGCCGTGAGGCCTCGTTTCCCCTCTCAGCGCTGTGTACATTTCCTGCCATACGGATGCCGCTCCCGCGGCACCGGAAATCTACAAGACGCTTCAAGGAAAAACTGGAAACAGTGTCGCTTTGAGCTTCTTTAGAGGTTTGCACATGAAGGTAGTAGAATGATCCCCAGTAGATTAATTATGGATTAATCTCCGAGTTTACATTGGATTTATATCCTGTGAAAGGCATCCTGCGAACGGCAGCGGGATATTCTGTTAAATTGCCTTACTTTTGTTGCGCTGGCTGCAGTCCGGCCATCAATACAGCATACCATTTCCAAAATCTAACAACCATTAATCATATATGAAGAGCATCCCGAACCCGAAAAACAAACTGCGGCTTTTACTTTTCGGCGCTGTCGCCCTAATTGGTGCGGAGGCCTCGGCACAGGACAGAGGGCAGGACCAGTTTATTGATAAATCAAACATGGACCTGCGCGTGAAGCCGGGCGACGATTTTTATACCTACGCCAGTGGCGCCTGGATCGAGAATAACCCGGTTCCGGCGAAAGAGACGCGCTGGGGCAGCTTTAACCTGCTGCGCGACTTCAACATCAATGCAGTTCGCACCATCCTGAGCGACGCGGCGGCTAACCAAAATGCGGCACCGGGCTCTGTGGAGAAGCGCGTGGGCGATTTCTATGCGGCGGCCATGGACAGCGCAGCCATTGAGAAAGCCGGCTACAAACCCATTAAAGCCGATCTGAAAAGAGCGGGCGCAGTGAAAGACTCGAAGGGCGTGCTGAACGAGGTTGCCCGCCAGAAGGCCACCGGCCTTGCCTCCCCCATGTTCGGCTTCTACGTGGGCCAGGACCGCAAAGACGTGGACAACATGGTGCCGCAGCTGAGCCAAGGCGGCACCACCCTGCCCGACCGCGACTACTACCTGAAAAACGACGCGCGCAGCACGAAGATACAGGAGGCGTTGAAAACCTATATCACCACCCTCTTCACCCTCACCGGCGTGCCGGAGGCCAGGGCAAAGCAAAACGCAGCGACCATTTTTGAGCTGGAGAAAAAGATGGCGGAGGCGCAAATGGCCCGCGTGGAGATGCGCGACCCGTACAAAACCTACAACAAGTTCTCGGTGGCCGACTTCAGCAAGGCCACGCCGAACATCGACTGGAAATCAATGCTGGCGAAGATGAAGGTGAGCGGTGAGGATACCATCCTGGTGAACAACCCTAAATTCTTTGCGGCGCTGGACGGGCTGGTGAAAAGCACACCGGTTGCTGACTGGCGGACGTACCTGCAATGGAACGTGCTGAAGGCTTCGGCCCCATACCTGAGTTCTCCGTTTGCCGATGCGAATTTTGCCTATACCCAGGCGCTGTCGGGCCAGAAGGTACAGACGCCGCGCTGGCAGCGCATGTCGTCGCTGACGGACGATGCGATAGGCGAGCTGCTGGGGCAGCTATATGTGCAGAAGCACTTCAAGCCAGAGGCCAAAGAGCGGATGAACGAGCTGATCGGCAACCTGGTCAAAGCCTACGAAATCCGCATCAGCAACCTGGAGTGGATGAGCGCCGAAACAAAAGAGAAAGCGCTGGCCAAGCTGCACGCCTTCACCCCGAAAGTGGGCTACCCCGACAAGTGGAAAACCTACAATGGCCTCGAAATCAGCCGCAAGTCCTTCTTCCAGAACGTGCGCAACGCCGACCAGTGGAGCTATAACGACATGGTGAGCCAGTTGGGCAAGCCGGTGGACAGAACGAAGTGGGGCATGACAGCCCCGACAGTGAATGCCTACTACAGCCCGGTGATGAACGAGATTGTGTTCCCGGCAGGCATCCTGCAGTTTCCTTTCTTCGACCCGGAGGCGGACGATGCGGTGAACTACGGCGGAATCGGCGCGGTCATCGGCCACGAAATCTCCCACGGCTTCGACGACTCCGGCAGCCAATACGACAAGGACGGCACGCTTCGCAACTGGTGGACGGAAGAAGACAGGGCGCGTTTCAAGGAGAAAGCGCAGTCCCTGGCCGCACAGTTTGACGCCTATACGGTTCTGGACACCATCCATGTGAACGGCCAGTTGACGCTTGGCGAGAACATTGGCGACCTGGGCGGCCTGAATGCAGCCTACGAGGCTTTTAAGATGACGGAGCAGGGACAGTCGGATGAGAAGATTGACGGCTTCACGCCGGATCAGCGTTTCTTCCTGTCGTGGGCACAGGTGTGGCGTGGCAACATCCTGCCCGAAAGCGCCGCACAGCAGATTGTGACCGACCCGCACTCCCCGGGCGAGTACAGGACCATCGGGGCGCCCGTGAACATGGATGCCTGGTACGAAGCCTTCAACGTACAGCCCGGCGACAAACTCTATAAAGCGCCTGAGGAAAGAATCAGGATCTGGTAAGCAGCGGCGATCCGCACTATGTAACCATCCGATTCATATATAAAGCAGAACCCTCCAGCGCATTGGTGCTGGAGGGTTCTGCTTTATATATGGTTAGGGTTTTTTCTTACATCCGGGCCTGTATGGCTCTCATAGCACCCGCATCTCTATCCGGCGGTTCAGCTGGCGGTTCTCTTCGGAGGAGTTGGGCGCGACGGGCTTGCTTTCGCCGTAGCCCTTGTAGCTCAGGCGGCTCTTGCCGATGCCGTTGCTGCTGAGGTAATCCACCACGGCTTTGGCTCTTTTCTCGGAGAGCACCTGGTTGTCTTTCTCTGAGCCCACATCATCGGTATGGCCCGAAATCTCCATCTTTACAGCCCCGTTCTGCTGCAGAAAGCGGATCAGCTTGTTCAACTCAGTCTTTGAATTGTCTTCGAGCTTATACTGGCCCGTGTCGAAAAAGAGGTTGTTCAGCACCACGGCAGCCCCCGCTTTGATGGGCTCCAGGTACACATCCAGCGCCACCGGCGACAGATTTTTCGGCGAAGTGTAGTCGAAGCTCAGGCTGTTGAGCAGGTAACCGGGCGCACTCACATATAAGGCATATTGCTTCCCCTCGGTCAGCACCACCGTGTATTCGCCGTTTGTCGCGTCAGAATCCACCTGCTGCACCAGCGAGTCCGTTTCCACATCGTATAGTTGCACCTGCGCGGCCAGCGGCTTTTTGGTGCTTTTGTCGAACACGCGGCCCTGGGCGTAGGTGCTGTTCACGCTGCTGCGCCACTCGGCGGGCACATCAAAGCGATAGAGCTGGATAGTGGGCGTGCCCGCTTCATTGGACTCTTGCCTAGAGTAATAGCCGATCTTGTTGTCGGGGGTGATGAAAAGCGAGCCTTCGTCGGCATGCGTGTTGAGTGGGTAGCCCAGGTTTTGCGGCACCGACCACTGCTGTTTTCCCTCTTTTGTCGCTTTGAACACATCCAGCCCGCCCAAGCCCAGGTGCCCGTCGCTCACGAAGTAGAGGGTGGAGCCGCTGGCATGGATGGACGGGGCCATGTCGCGGCCGGTGGAGTTAACGTCTTCCCCCAGGTTCACGGGCCTTCGCCACGAGCCGTCTTCCTGCTGGTACACCACCCATATATCCTCCTTGCCCACACCCCCTCCGCGCGTGGACGAAAAGTACAGGGTGCGTCCGTCGGCGGAAAGACTTGGCTGTGAGTCCCAGGCGTTTGAGTTCACCATGTTGCCCATGTTCTTTGGCCTGCTCCACGCATCGCCTGTCCGGAAGGAGATATATAAATCGCAGTCGCCCTGGCTGTCGGGGCGGTTGCAGGAGGTGAACACCAGCGACCTGCCATCGCCGGAAATGGTGGCGGCCCCTTCGTTGGCGTGCGTGTTGATGGCTTTGGAGATAGGCACGGGTTCCTGCCACTCCCCGTTTACCCGCTCACTGATGAAGATGTTCTCGTCGTGGTCGGGGCGGGCACTGGCCCGGGCGGTATATATAAAGTAGCGCTGATCGGCGGTAGTGTAGGGGAAATACTGCAAACCGAAACCGTTCAGGGGAGCGTGCATCCGGATCGGTTCGAAATCCACGGGATGCTGCATGGCCTCCAGGGCATATTCCGCCGTCTTCACCTGTTTCCTGGACCAGTCGATCAGCTTCGGGTTCTTCGGCCTGGATTTCAGGTACGCTTCATAGTTCGCTTTGGCGGCGGCGTACTCCCCGCGCTCAAACTGCAGGTCGGCCAGGTCGAAATAGTAGCCGCCATAGGCAGGGGTATAAGGTACCAGTTGCAGCCCTTTCTCCAACAGCTCATAAACAGCAGCCTTGTTGCCCATCATCTTCTGCAGGTTGGCGGCCCGTATATAGGCTTCTATAAACTTCGGGTCTTTCTCAATCGCCTCCGACAGCGCCTGCAGCGCCCGTTCAAAGTCCCTGCTGCGCATATACTCGTCGGCTTTCTCATACAGGCGCTCTGCTTTGGCAGAACTGGTGCTTAATTTCTTGTTTTGTGCTACACTGGCAGTAACGCAGCCGACCGTCAGGAGCAAGGCTGCAAGCAGGGATTTGTACATAAGGTAATTAAGGGATATCCATATATTTATGCGCCTGCAACGACACACGCCAATGCGGATGGCGCTTGACATAGTCTACCAGCAGCGGCATCATTGCGGCAGCTTTGCTCCACTCCGGCTGCAGGTAAAGCCTGCACTTCTCCCCCACCCGCGCGGCGTGCTCCTCGGCCCACTTCAAGTCGCTTCTGTTAAAGATAATCACTTTCAGCTCATCTGCAAAAGGATAGACAGACGCATCCGGGGCCTTGAACTTTTTCGGCGACAGGCACACCCAGTCCCATATGCCAGATACAGGATAAGCCCCAGAAGTCTCAATCATGGTCCGGATGCCGCGCTCCTGCAACTGTGCCGTCAGCGGCTGCAGGTTGTACAGCAGCGGCTCGCCTCCCGTTACAACCACGGTTTTGCCCGGAAAGGCATCGGCCATCTCCACGATGGCCTCCACTTTGGTGAGCGGGTGCAGTTCCGCATCCCACGACTCCTTCACGTCGCACCAGTGGCAGCCCACATCGCAGCCCCCCAGGCGTATAAAATAAGCGGCTGTGCCCGTGTTGGCACCCTCGCCCTGTATGGTGTAAAAGGCCTCCATCAGCGGGAGCTCACTGCCATCTTTCGGCACTGTGTGGATGGAGGCTGTTTTGTATGCTTTTGTTACTTCCAATTTCGTGTTGCTTCGGCCAGTGCCTGTTATCTATAAAACCTGCGCTGTCGTAAGTCATGTGCGGCGCAGAAAGTGCAATTTAGCTAAAAATGCAACAAGCGCTGCTACGCATAATGTTCCGGGCTGCCGTTCCCGCAGCTCCTCCGTTTACTCAATTCATAACAAAGTTTACAAAAAATTAGTAATTGAATAAATCAGGTAGTAATTTGTCGCTTCGTAAGCAATGGAAAGCGCAAAACACATAGTACAGCACCTGGTTCCTTCTCTGAAAAAAGGGAAGACGGCACCTTTTTTTTCCGCTTCTTTCATTGCCACCATTATTACCCCTTCCGGGGTGCTGCTATACATATCGTCCCTTCTCTAATACCGCGCCACGTGCGGTTTAGGCCTGCTGTAAGGCAATTTCTCTTGTATCAAGCTTTTATATATTCCTCATGCTGGTTTTAAAATTTGGCGGCACGTCTGTGGCCAACGCGGCGGCCATGCTGCAAATAGCCGCCGTCCTGAAAGAAAAAAAGTACCCGCGCAACATGGTGGTGGTCGTGTCGGCCATGTCGGGTGTCACGGATATGCTCATCTCCTGTTACCAGAAAGCAGGCAGGCAGGACAACTCCTATCAGGAGGTGATACAGCAACTGGAGGCAAAGCACATGGAGGCCATAGAGCAGTTGGTGCCCTACAGCTGCCAGATAGAGGTGAAGGGAAAGATAAAACTGCTGCTGCGCGAGTTGGAGGATATATGCCAGGGGGTGGTGCTGCTCGACGAGCTGAGCGACAGCATCAAAGCCAGGGTAATGTCGTACGGCGAGTTGCTGTCCTCTTCGATTGTTTCCGTTGCTTTTCACCACCAGGGCCTCGCCAACACCCTGATTGACAGCCGCGACTATATCACCACCGATAGCAACTACCTGAATGCCAAGGTAGACCAGCGGAAAACGTACGCCCGCATCAAAGAGCAGATGCCGGATGTAGCGTTGGTGGTGGCACCGGGCTTTATCGCCCGAACAGAGGCTGGCAAGACATCGGTACTGGGCCGCGGCGGCTCCGATTACAGTGCTTCCATCTATGCGGCGGCACTGGAGGCGGAGCGGCTGGAGGTGTGGTCAGATGTAGATGGCATGTATACCGCAGACCCGCGCAAGGTGAAGGCGGCCCGCTCCATCAAGGAACTGAGCTACAAGGAGGCGATGGAGCTGGCCTATTTCGGGGCCAAAGTGCTTTACCCGCCCACCATCGCGCCGTTGGTGGCTGCCAGCATCCCGCTGATCCTTAAGAACACCTTCAACCCCTCGCACCAAGGCACGCGCATCACGGCCACGCCTGCCCCGGGGCCGAACATCATCAAGGGGGTTTCCTGCATCGACAACATTACCCTGATTACGCTGAGCGGCAGCGGCATGGTGGGCGTGCCCGGCATTGCGATGCGCATGTTCAAGGCAGTGGCCACCCGCAACATCAACATCTACTTTATCACGCAGTCGTCGTCGGAGCAGAGCATTACCATCGCCCTCGCCGACACAGAGGGCCAGGCTGCGTTGGAGGCGCTTTCAGATGAATTTAAATACCATATAACGGAGGGCGAGGTAGACCCCGTGAACCTGGAGCAGCATATGAGCATTGTGGCCATTGTCGGCAACGGCATGATTCAGCAGCCGGGCATCGCGGGCTCCATGTTCTCCATCCTGGGCGGTCACAACATCAACATAAGGGCCATTGCGCAGGGCGCCACCGAACGCAACATCTCGCTGGTGATTCGCGGGGAGGACGCGGTGGCTGCCGTCAACCTGCTGCACGACAGCTTCTTTCTGGCGAAAACCGATAAATTTGCCGGCTCACTGGCATAAGCATATATAAATGGAAGGATCAGAGTATATAAAAGTGTTTGCCCCGGCCACTGTGGCCAATGTCTGCTGCGGCTTCGACGTGCTGGGCTTTGCCTTGGACCAGCCCGGCGATGAGGTCTGGGTGCGTAAAAAGGATGCACCAGGCATCACCATTTCCGCCATCAGGGGTATCAGCGGGCTTTCACAGAACCCACAGGAGAACGTGGTGGGCGTGGTGGCGCAGAAAATGCTGGCCGACCTGCAGGTGCCGTTCGGCCTGGACATGCAGCTGCACAAGGGCATGCCCGTGGGCAGCGGGCTTGGCAGCAGCGCCGCCAGTTCTGCCGCCGCTGCGTACGCCGTAAATGAGCTTTTGGGAAAGCCTTTCACGACAGAGGAGCTTGTGCCCTATGCCATGGAGGGCGAGCGCATCGCCTCCGGATCGGCCCACGCCGACAACGTGGCGCCGTCCCTTCTGGGGGGCTTTGTGCTGGTGCGGAGCTACGACCCACTGGATGTGGTGCCGCTGGGCGTGCCGGTGAAGCTATACTGCTCAGTCGTTCATCCGCAGGTAGAACTGAAAACCTCCCTGGCCCGCAGCATCCTGAAAAAAGACATTCCGCTGCAGAAAGGCATCCGGCAGTGGGGCAACCTGGCCGCCCTGATGGCAGGCCTGCTGAAAGCGGATTACGGCCTCATCGGGCGCAGCCTGCACGACGAGATATTTGAGCCGGAGCGCGCCTTCCTGATCCCGCTGTTTAAGCAGGCAAAGCAGGCGGCCCTCGATGCAGGCGCCTTGGGCGCCGGTATTTCAGGTTCAGGTCCTTCTATCTTCGCCTTGTCGGCGACGGAGCAGGTGGCTTCCGAAGTAAAAACAGCCATAGAGCAGGTATACCTCTCCAGCGGCATCGACCTGCACGCCTACGTCTCGCAGGTGCCGGAGCAGGGCGCCCGCGTTATTCAACAACCTACTTTACACGCACAACAATGAAATATTACAGCACCAACCGCCAATCGCCTGACATGAGCTTTAAAGAGGCGGTTGTGAAAGGACTGCCCCAAGACAAAGGGCTTTTTTTCCCGGAGCAGGTTCCTGTACTGCCCCCCTCCTTTTTTGAGGCGCTGCCGGATATGACGCTGCCTGAAATCGCCTTCGAGGTGTTGCAGCCCTATACCGCCCCGGACATCGCACCGGAAGCGTTAAAACATATATGCGCGGAGGTGTTCACGTTTCCAATTCCGTTGGTTCAAGTGGAAGATACCATCTATAGCCTGGAGCTGTTTCATGGGCCGACATGTGCTTTCAAGGATGTGGGGGCACGGTTTATGTCGCGCTGTCTGCAGGCTTTTGCCGAGCCGGAGAAGCCGGTAACTGTGCTGGTGGCCACGTCCGGCGACACGGGCAGCGCCGTGGCCAACGGCTTCCTGGGCGTGGAAAACATCGAAGTGGTGATTCTGTACCCAAAGGGCGGCGTGAGCGAGATACAGGAAATGCAGTTCACCACGCTGGGGCAGAACATCCATGCCGTGGCCGTTGAGGGCACTTTTGATGATTGCCAGCACCTGGTGAAGCAGGCTTTCTCTGACCCGGAACTGGCAAAGGAAATGCAGCTGTCATCAGCCAACTCGATCAACGTGGCGCGCTGGCTGCCGCAGATGGTGTATTACTTCCATGCCTGGGGGCAGTGGCGTAAGCAACAGCCGCATACCGAGGCCGTGACCTTTGCGGTGCCGAGCGGGAACTTCGGCAATCTGGCGGCCGGGGTGCTGGCCCGGCAGATGGGTCTGCCGGTAAACTACTTCATCGCGGCCACCAACCTCAACAAAATCGTGCCGGCTTACCTCGAATCGGGGACATATACGCCCGCCCCTTCGGTGGCAACCATCGCCAATGCCATGGACGTGGGCAGCCCGAACAACTTCCCGCGCATTCAGGAGACATTCGGCCAGGAATATGAGGCCCTGACACAGGTGATCAAAGGCTACTGGACGGAGGATGAACCGATTAAAAAGACTATTCAGGAGGTGCAGCAAAACCAGGGCTACCTGCTGGACCCGCACGGCGCTATTGCCTATATGGCCCTGAAAAAACACCTGCCGGAATTGCAGACTGCGGGTATTTTCCTGGAGACAGCCCACCCTGCCAAGTTCAAGCAAACCATCGATGCCATATTAGACTCGGATATTGAACTGCCGGAGCAACTGCAGGCTTTCCTGAACAGGCAGAAGAAAGTGAGCAGCATCCGCAATAACTTTGCAGAACTGGCAACCCTGCTGCAGGAGCAAAACCGGCTGCACACCGCCTCCTGACCTGTAGCAGGTACAAAGCCTATCCGGGCAATTTATATATAAGTTTAGATAGACTCTTATATATGCGCCGCTCCGTTTTACAGACGCAGCAGAAAGGCAAACTTCATTCATCAAAACAAAGCGACAGGCAAAGCAGAAGCCTGCGCCCAGAAATTAGCTCCTATATACACATGAAAGTCCTGAAATTCGGGGGAACAACGGTTGGCTCAGTTCAGAATGTTCTCACGCTATTAGATATACTCGCCGAAGAAGCCAAGACAGAGAAACCGATTGTCGTGGTTTCGGCCATGAGCGGCGTAACGAACCAGCTTTCCAGTCTGGCAGACCATGCCGCTGACGGGAAGGATTTTTCCAGATACCTGCAGGAACTGGAGGAGCGGCACCTCGCCGTGGCAGATGGACTGATCCAGGAAGAGAACCAGGAATCGGTGACGGCGAAGCTAAAAGCCTGTTTCCGGGAGTTGGAGAGCCTGCTACACGGGGTAGCATCCCTGCGTGAGCTTACCCCAAAGACCCGGGACATCGTGCTGAGCTATGGCGAGCGCTGCGCCACTTTCCTTATCAGCGAGGTAGCCCGGCAGCGTTTCCCGGAGGCGCTCTTCGTGGATGCCGCCACGCTCATCAAGACCGACAGCAGCTTCGGCCATGCGCGGGTGCAGGCGGAGGTAACTGAACTGCTTATCCGCAGCTTCTACAGCGAGCATAAAGACAGCCTGCTTTTCGTGACCGGGTTTATCGCCAGCGACGAGCGAGGACAAATCACGACGCTGGGCCGTGGCGGAAGCGACTATACCGCCGCCCTGATTGGCTCTGCCCTGAACAGTTCCGAGATTCAGATATGGACCGACGTGAACGGTATGATGACCGCCGACCCGAAGATGGTGAAGAAGGCGATTCCGCTGACGGAGCTCTCCTACATCGAAGCGATGGAACTCTCCTACTTCGGGGCCCGGGTGATCTATCCGCCTTCCATGACGCCGGCTTTCCTGAAAAGAATCCCCATTATAATCCGGAACATCACGAATCCCGCTTTCCCGGGCACAGCCATCCGGCACGACATTCAGAAGTCAGGCTCGAACATCAAGGGAATCTCCTCTATCAACGAGACGAGCATCATCAACCTGCAGGGCAGCGGCATGGTGGGCAAGGCGGGCTACAGCGGGCGACTTTTCTCGCTGCTCTCGCGGGAGCAGATCAATGTCATCCTCATCACGCAGGCCTCCTCTGAGCATAGCATCACGTTTGCCCTGCACCCTGCCGATGCCCCGAAGGCAAAAAGGCTGATTGAACAGGAGTTTGAGCTGGAACTGCAGGCAGAGAAACTGGAGGCGCCCACCATCGAGCAGGACCTTTCGGTGATGGCCATTGTGGGCGAGAACATGAAGCAGACGCCAGGCATCGCAGGCAGGCTGTTTCACGCGCTGGGCCGGAACGGCGTCAACGTACGCGCTATTGCACAGGGCTCCTCAGAGTACAACATATCCGTCATCATCTCGCGCCATGACCTGCCCAAAGCCCTGAACACCGTCCATGATGCGTTCTTTGTAGAACTGAAGAAGACGCTGCACCTGTTTTGCCTCGGCACCGGAAACATCAGCAGCACCCTCATCCGGCAGTTGCAGGAGCACCAGGGCTTTTTGCAGCAGCACAACGGCATACAGGTGAAGGTGGTGGGCATCAGCAACTCCCGTAAAATGGTGTTCGATGCCGATGGGCTGCCGCTGGACAACTGGCGGGAGGTACTTGAAACAGCCGGGGAGCCAGCCGACCTGCAGGAGTTCGTGCAACGCATGAAGCGCATGAACCTGCCCAACTGCATCCTGGCCGATAACACCGCAAGCCCCGCTCCCGTCCGGTTTTACGAGGAGGTTTTCAGGTCCAACATCTCTATTGTCACCTGCAATAAAATCGGCAACTCCTCTGATTACGCGCAGTACAAAAACTTCAAGGACACGGCCTTCCAACATGGGGTAGACTTCTATTACGAAACGAATGTGGGGGCGGGCCTGCCGATTGTCCGGACGCTGCGGGACCTGATGATGAGCGGCGACCAGGTGCTGCGCATTGAGGCAATCCTCTCCGGCACCATCTCCTTCATTTTCAACAACTTCAAGGGCGATGCCTCTTTTCACGACGTGGTGAAAATGGCGCAGGAGAAAGGATATACTGAGCCGGACCCGCGCGACGACCTGAGCGGCATGGATTTTATGCGGAAGATGCTGATACTGGCCCGCGATGCCGGTTACGCGCTGGAGGCAAAAGACGTGCAGATAGACAACATCCTGCCGCCTTCGTGCCTGCAGGCAGCCTCGGTGCCGGAGTTTTATGCGGAGTTAAAAGCGGCGGAAGCCTACTTCCAGGAACTGAAAGACAAGGCCGAAAGCAGCGGGAAAGTCCTGCGTTATATAGGCAAGCTGGACAACGGCAAAGCCACTATTTCGCTGGAAATGGTGGACGAGACCCATCCTTTCTACACCCTCTCGGGCAGCGACAACATCATCTCCTTCACCACCGACCGTTACAAAGAGCGCCCCATGGTGGTGAAAGGCCCCGGAGCAGGAGCCGAAGTAACTGCCGCCGGCGTGTTTGCCGATATCGTGAACGTGGGCGCACATTAACGCATCAGGCATATATACAGAAAGCCCCGTGGTTATATATGGCCACGGGGCTTTTTGCTTCACAGCTATATATAACTCAGGAATATACTTCCTTTTTCGCAGCCTTCAGGGTGTTCTTCAGCAGCATGGCAATGGTAAGCGGGCCTACGCCGCCGGGCACGGGCGTGATATAACTGCTCTTGGGTGCCACTTCCTCAAAGTTCACATCTCCCTTCAGCCTGAAACCGGACTTGCGGGAGGCATCCGGCACGCGGGTGGTGCCCACGTCTATCACCACGGCGCCTTCTTTCACCATATCGGCGGTCACGAACTCCGGCTTGCCGATGGCGGCAATGATGATGTCGGCCTGGCGGGTGTAAAATGGCAGATCGACGGTGCGGCTATGGCAGATGGTGACGGTGCAGTTGCCGGGGTAGGTGCTCTTGGCCATCAGGATGCTCATGGGCGAACCGACAATGTTGCTGCGCCCGAGCACGACGCAGTGCTTGCCGCTGGTCTCTATTTTATAGCGCTCCAGCAACTGTAAGATTCCGGCAGGCGTGGCAGGCAGGTAAGCAGGCAAGCCCGCCACCATACGTCCCACGTTTATCGGATGGAAGCCGTCCACATCTTTCTTCGGGTCCACCGCCTCCAGCACCTTCTCCGGGTCAATGTGCTTCGGGAGCGGCAGTTGCACGATGAAACCGTCAATGTCCTCATCCAGGTTCAGTTCTTTTATCTTCAGCAGCAGCTCCTCTTCCGAAATGGTGTCCTCGAAATGAAACAGCGACGAGGCAAAGCCCACGCGCTCGCAGGCCAGCACTTTGTTGTTCACATACGTCACCGATCCGCCGTCATTGCCGACGAGGATGGCCGCCAGATGCGGTGTTTTGCCACCACTGGCTTTGAGTTCGGCCACCTCAGCAGCAATTTCCTGTTGTATGGCTTCGGATGTCTTTTTACCGTCAAGTAAAGTCATTTGTGTAGTTGAGAGTTATGAGATTGGTTATTATTCGTTTCTATGGGTGAAAAAGCGATGCAGTGCATCCGTTAAGCCTCGTCTTTCTTATCCAGTATTGTGCTGAGACTATACAGCACATCAGGACATAAGTCTATTTCGTCTTCTCAGACAAGGGTATCGTAGTTCTCATCAAGACTTACTTTTTGGAAGTTCTCTTAGTCTTTCAGTTCTGCAAATTTTGACTGTGGCGTTGTCGCCCATTCATTTAGTTTATCTCCTAAATCAAGCAGTCTCACTTCTCCCGTGATGAATCTCAAAGTGAGATTAAAAGGCTCAACTGCAACGATTTCTTTGACCAAGTGTATCATCTTCAAACTAAGTTAAAGGTTCAATCTTCATAAGCTCTGGATTATCCGACTGGGCTCTTTCCCAATTATCAACCGTAAAGCTCTTCTTGGCAATTACCCCTCGATCAAACTGCTGTTCTAATATCAATCACAACTATAAATTCACCGTACTTTGCATGGAAATGCGGTGGATTATGGTCCTTTGCAAACCTATAAACAATAATCCCATAAAATCTGCTCAGTTCAGGCATGTATACTGCATAAAAGGGGAATTGCTATGAAGCGACAAGCCCCGGCGCGCAGGCAGCACATCGGGGCTTGTTATGTGTTAATCCAGTTTCAGCACGGCCAGGAAGGCTTCCTGCGGAATTTCCACGTTGCCTACCTGGCGCATGCGCTTCTTTCCTTTCTTCTGCTTCTCCAGGAGCTTTCGCTTTCGGGAGATGTCGCCGCCGTAGCACTTGGCCAGCACGTTTTTGCGCATGGCTTTCACCGTTTCGCGCGAGATGATCTTTTGGCCGATGGCCGCCTGGATGGCAATCTCGAACATCTGGCGCGGCAACAGCTCGCGCAGCTTCTCGCAGAGGCGCTTGCCCCAGTCGTAGGCCTTGTCGCGGTGTACGATGGCGCTCAGCGCATCCACCTTCTCCCCATTCAGCATGATGTCCAGCTTCACCATGTTGGAGGGGCGGAAGCCGATCAGTTCGTAGTCCAGGGAGGCGTAGCCGCGGGATATGGTCTTGAGCTTGTCGAAGAAGTCAAACACGATTTCGGCCAGCGGCATTTCGAACGTCAGTTCTACGCGGTCGCTGGTGAGGTAGGTCTGGTTCTTGAGGATGCCGCGCTTGTCCATGCACAGCGTGATGATGGGCCCCACAAACTCAGACTTGGAGATGATCTGCGCCTTTATATAGGGCTCTTCAATATGGTCGATATAATTCGGCTCCGGCATTTCGGATGGCGCGTTTACCTTCACCATCTTCTCTTTGGTGGTATAGGCATGGAACTGCACCGAAGGCACCGTGGTAATAACCGTCATGTCGAACTCCCGCTCCAGGCGCTCCTGTACAATCTCCATGTGCAGCATGCCCAGGAAACCGCAGCGGAAACCGAAGCCAAGGGCAGCGGACGTCTCCGGCTCCCACACCAGCGAGGCGTCGTTCAGCTGGAGTTTCTCCATGGAGCTGCGCAGCTCCTCATACTCGCTCGTCTCCACCGGGTATATCCCGGCAAACACCATCGGCTTCACGTCCTCAAAACCTTGAATGCCTTTGGCCGGGCGGTCCACGTGCGTGATGGTGTCGCCCACTTTCACCTCTTTGGCATTTTTGATGCCGGAGATGAGGTACCCCACGTTTCCGGCGCCCATCTCCTGCCGGGGCTCCTGGTTCAGCTTCAGCACCCCAATCTCATCGGCCTCGTAGGTTTTGCCCGTGTTGATGAACTTCACCTTGTCTCCCTTTTTCAGGGTGCCGTTGAAAATACGGAAATACACTTCGATGCCCCTGTACGAGTTGAAAACAGAATCGAAAATCAGCGCCTGCAAGGGGGCAGCGGGGTCTCCTTTCGGTGCCGGGATGCGGTCGCAGATGGCGTTGAGGATATCTTCTATCCCGATGCCCGCCTTGCCGGACGCCAGAATGATGTCTTCCCGGTCGCAGCCGATGAGCTCGGTGATCTGGTCCGACACCTCCTCGGGCATGGCGTGCGGCAGGTCTATCTTGTTCAGCACCGGGATGATCTCCAGGTCGTTACCGATGGCCAGGTACAGGTTCGAGATGGTTTGTGCCTCGATGCCCTGCGAGGCGTCCACGATCAGCAGCGCCCCTTCGCAGGCGGCAATCGAGCGGGATACCTCATAGGAGAAGTCGACGTGGCCGGGCGTGTCGATCAGGTTGAGCACGTAGTCTTCCCCTTTGTAAGGGTAGTTCATCTGGATGGCGTGGCTCTTGATGGTGATGCCCCGCTCCCGCTCCAGGTCCATGTTATCCAACAGCTGGTTCTGCATTTCGCGCTCCGCCACCGTGGAGGTATACTCGAGGAGCCGGTCGGCCAAGGTACTCTTGCCGTGGTCGATGTGCGCGATGATGCAGAAATTGCGAATGTTCTTCATAAATTTTATATACGGAAAACAAAGTTAAGAAGAATGAGGCTTTGTTGCTGCCTCCGGGCCCAACATTTATATAGCACCCCGGAAAGCAGCAGTCCAGCCAGAAGTGCAGCCGTCGCCTGCCAAATTTGAGGAAGCCGCCCCCCGGCTGTAACCCTTCCCCGTATATATACCCTCCATAACACAACCAAGCATGAAAACAGAATCACCTATAGCAACAGCCCCTGACAAATCGGGGAGGATGGCAGGCGTGGTAGAGCGCAATATCAAGGCCCTGCTGGAGCGGAAAAAGCAGGAAGACGAAAGAAGATCCACTCAAAACAGAATCGCGGACGGCATCACCAGGTTTGTCGGCAGCATGACGTTCGTCTATATACACATCGTGTTTTTCGGGGTGTGGATACTCTGGAATACAGGTGTGCTGGGCCTGGAGCCGTTCGACCCGTCTCTGGTGGTGCTGGCCATGGAGGCATCCGTAGAGGCCATTTTCCTGTCTACGTTTGTCCTCATAAGCCAGAACCGCATGTCGGCCCAGGCCGACAAACGAGCCGAGTTGGACTTGCAGGTCAGCCTGCTGACCGAGCACGAGGTTACGTCCCTGATAAAAATGGTGAGGGCCATAGCCCAAAAAATGGACATACGGGAGTCGGACAACCCGGAAATAGACGAGTTGGAAAAGAACGTAGCCCCGGAAAAGGTAATGGACACGATGGAAGAACATCAGGAAGAGATAGAGAAAAGCTAACAGGACCAGAAGCAGGGGCTATAGGTTATCGCAGGTACAAACACCGGCAGCATATATAGCCGCCCCGATGCAAGGCTCTATCTGTGCCGGCTATATAGGGCTATCCCTTGCGCTGCTTCGCTTACACGTTTTTAAAGAATGTCCAACCTCCCGCCTACCCAGCGGTTTGTAAGCCCTCTTCCAAAATTGCCTATATTCGCATCTTATTTGAAGAGATACTGTTATAGCAGAGTATGCAAGCAACAACTGTAGAACCTTACAAGCCTGTCAACCACATCCGCATCGTGACGGCCGCCTCTCTGTTCGACGGCCACGACGCGGCCATCAACATCATGCGCCGCATCATCCAGGCCTCTGGTGCGGAGGTGATTCACCTGGGCCACAACCGCTCGGTGCAGGAAATCGTGGATTGCGCCATCCAGGAGGATGCGCAGGCCATCGCCATCACCTCCTACCAAGGCGGCCATATCGAGTACTTCAAGTATATGTATGACTTGCTGCAGGAGCGCGGCAGCGGCCAAATCCGTATTTTCGGCGGCGGCGGCGGCGTGATTCTGCCTTCGGAGATTGATGAGCTCCATGCATATGGCATCGCGCGCATCTACTCGCCCGACGACGGCCGCGCGATGGGACTGCAGGGCATGATAAACGACATGCTGCAGCAGTGCGACTTCCCGACAGGCGAAAATCTGAACGGCGAATACAAGCACCTGCAGGAGAAGAACCCCAAAGACATTGCCCGGCTGATCTCGGCTGCCGAGAACTTCCCGGAGGAATACGACAAAGTAAAAGCCCACATCACCGGCAAGGCTGACGAAAAACGTAAAACGACCCACACAACTCGAACCACGCCTGTCTTGGGTGTAACGGGTACGGGCGGTGCCGGAAAATCATCGCTGGTGGATGAACTGGTGCGCCGCTTTCTGAAGGATTTCCCGGAGAAGCGGATTGCCATCATCTCGGTAGACCCCTCCAAGCGCAAGACGGGCGGCGCCCTCTTGGGTGACAGGATCCGGATGAACTCCATCTCGAACGATAGAGTTTACATGCGCTCGCTGGCCACACGCCAGAGCAACCTGGCCCTGAGCAAATACGTGCAGGACGCCGTGGACATCGTGAAAGCCGCCGACTTCGATTTGATTATCCTCGAAACCTCCGGCATTGGCCAATCCGACACAGAGATTGTCGAGCACTCCGACACCAGCCTGTATGTGATGACGCCGGAGTATGGGGCCGCCACACAGCTCGAGAAGATCGACATGCTGGACTTTGCCGACGTTATTGCTCTCAATAAGTTTGACAAGCGCGGGGCGCTGGATGCCCTGCGCGACGTAAAGAAGCAGTACAAGCGGAACCACCAGTTGTGGGATATAACTGACGAGGCCATCCCGGTTTTCGGCACCATTGCGTCGCAGTTCAACGACCCGGGCATGAACCAGCTCTACCGGGCGGTGATGGCCAAGATCTCTGAAAAGTCAGGGATTGATTTCGACTCCAGCCTTGTAACCTCAAAGGAGATGTCGGAGAAGGTGTACATCATCCCCCCTGCCCGCACGCGCTACCTTTCGGAGATTGCCGAGACAATCCGCAGCTATGACAAATGGGGCAAAGATCAGGCAGAAATAGCGCAGAATCTCTACGGCATCAAAAAGTCCATCGAAGCCGTACAGAGCATCGCATTGGATGACAAAGACCGGCTGATAATGCAACTGGAGCAGGCGTACGCGGAAGTGGAAATGCACCTCGACGGCCAGAACAAGAAGATACTGGAGAACTGGAAGGACAAGGTGCAGGCATATAAAAATGAGTTCTATGTGTTTAAGGTGCGCGACAAAGAGCTCAAAATAAAGACGCATTCCGAGTCGCTGTCGCATTTGCAGATACCGAAAATTGCCACGCCGCGCTACAAAGCCTGGGGCGATTTGCTGAAGTGGAACCTGCAGGAGAACGTGCCGGGCGAGTTTCCATATACGGCGGGCGTGTTCCCGTTCAAGCGCGAAGGCGAGGACCCCACCCGTATGTTTGCCGGCGAGGGCGGCCCGGAGCGCACCAACCGCCGCTTCCATTATGTGAGCCTGGGCATGCCGGCCAAACGCCTCTCCACCGCTTTCGATTCGGTGACGCTGTACGGCGAGGACCCGGATTACCGCCCCGACATATATGGCAAGATCGGCAACTCCGGCGTCAGCATCTGCTGCCTCGACGACGCCAAGAAACTCTACTCCGGCTTCAACCTGGCCGACCCGATGACATCAGTTTCCATGACCATCAACGGCCCGGCGGCCATTCTGACTGGCTTTTTCATGAATGCCGCCATCGATCAGCAGTGCGAGCTGTATATAAAGGAGCAGGGCCTGGAGGATCAAATCGACCAGAAAATAGAGGCCATATATAAGGAGAAAGGCGCAGAACGCCCGCGCTACCAGGGCAAACTGCCGGAGGGCAACAACGGGCTGGGCCTGCTGCTGCTGGGCGTAACCGGTGACCAGGTGTTGCCTGCCGAAGTGTACGAGCCGATAAAGGCGCGCACGCTGGCATCGGTGCGCGGCACCGTTCAGGCCGACATCCTGAAGGAAGACCAGGCGCAGAACACCTGTATTTTCTCCACGGAGTTCTCGCTGCGCCTGATGGGCGATGTGCAGGCATACTTCATCCACAAGAATATCCGCAATTTTTACTCCGTGTCAATTTCGGGCTACCATATCGCGGAGGCAGGCGCCAACCCCATTTCGCAGCTGGCCTTTACGCTGGCCAACGGCTTTACCTTTGTGGAGTATTACGTGAGCCGCGGTATGGACATCAACAAGTTTGCGCCCAACCTGAGCTTCTTCTTCTCCAACGGCATCGATCCGGAGTATGCGGTCATCGGGCGGGTGGCCCGCAGGATTTGGGCGAAGGCGATGAAGCAGAAGTACGGCGCAGATGCCCGCTCGCAGATGCTGAAGTACCATATCCAGACCTCAGGCCGCTCTCTGCACGCGCAGGAGATTGACTTCAACGACATCCGCACCACCCTGCAGGCCCTTTATGCCATTTATGACAACTGCAACTCGCTGCACACCAACGCCTACGACGAGGCCATCACCACACCGACCGAAGCGTCTGTGCGCCGTGCCATGGCCATCCAACTCATCATCAACCGGGAACTGGGCCTTGCCAAGAACGAGAACCCGCTGCAGGGGTCTTTTGTTATTGAGGAACTGACGGATCTGGTGGAAGAAGCGGTGCTGGCCGAATTTGACAGAATATCAGAGCGCGGCGGCGTGCTGGGCGCCATGGAAACGATGTACCAGCGTGGCAAGATCCAGGAAGAAAGCTTGTACTACGAAACGCTGAAGCACACGGGCGAGTACCCGATCATTGGCGTGAACACCTTCCTGTCCTCTACCGGCTCCCCAACCGTGCTCCCCAAAGAGGTTATCCGGGCGACGGAAGAGGAAAAGCAGTACCAGATAAGGATGATACACGGCCTGCAGAAACGCAACGCTGACGAATCGGAGGAGTTGCTCAGGCGCCTCCAGCAGGTAGCCATCCGGAACGAAAACATCTTTGAGGAGTTGATGGAAACGGTAAAATACTGCTCCCTCGGCCAAATCACAAACGCCCTGTTCGAGGTGGGTGGACAGTACAGACGGAATATGTAAATGGCATATATAGCTGGGGTTTATTTTGCCACAACTTCTCTAAAAGCCCAGGTTTCTGAAAGGCGTGTCGGGAAACTGCATATAGCTAGCCGACTAGGTGCAGTTCCTGCTGTTCTCTTCCACTTCATGTGGCAGGATTACCAGTTTGTAAACAAAGAAGTGAGTAAGCACTAAATATTTACATATTATTAACGCAGCAATAAAACTTATTAATATACGGATACGTTAATGTGCCAAATGGTGTCTCACTCCTAAACATAGCCCTGGCATATGAAAAACATCACTACACTTTCCTCTTTCTTTCTGATTGGCACCACGCTAAGCCTGCTGATGAAAAGCTGGCTTCAGCCAAGCACCCTGCACCTCGATGACTCAGACACAGAGGAGGATTACCACCTGTATCTGTGATGCTTTCCCCCTGCTGCAGACATTCTTCAGCCCGCTGAATGCCGGTTTAGTGATCCTGCCATATGGATGTTTAGGCACGTGAGAACTCGGCCAAATGATATATAGAAAAGCTAGAGACCCCATGCAGAAATGGGTGTGGCCTCTCCTTTCGCCATAGTTGTCTAAGCGTTACCCTCTTTCTTCCCATCCCGACAGTAGCTGAACAGTACAAAGCAACAGCCCCCACTGCACTGTGGCTCGTTTGTCTGCCTGCTTTGCACAGCATGGTTTTTCTCAACCTGTCGCTCCCGTTTCCAGCAAAATGCATAGCTTTGCAACTTAGCCGCTGCCAGGCGGTATACTTAAATTTTGATGGCACCAAACGGTGCAAAACGAGACACTATGGAATTAAAGGAGAAAATCAGCTACATTATTGGACGCGACATGGCCAGCAACCTCAGGAAGCAGGGCATCGACATAGAGGCAGAGTCCTTTATCAAGGGTATGAAGGAAGCACTGGAAGGCAAGCCCTCTTCCCTGTCGCAGGAGGAAGTGCAGCAGGCCATGATGGCGCTGCAGCAGGAAATGGCCCGAAAGCAGGACGCCTCCGGTTCAGACAACAAGCAGGCTGGCGAAGCTTTTCTGGCGGAAAATAAAAATAAGGAGGGCGTTAAAACACTCCCAAGCGGCCTGCAGTACCAGGTGCTGCAGGAAGGCACCGGCAAATCGCCTTCTAAAACAGACACGGTAACCACCCACTACCACGGCACATTGATTGATGGAACTGTTTTTGACTCCAGCTACCAGCGCAACGAGCCCGCCACTTTCCCGGTGAACGGTGTAATTGCCGGCTGGACAGAGGCCTTGCAAATGATGAAAGAGGGAGCCAAATTGAGGCTTTTTATCCCGTCTAACCTCGCTTACGGTGCCCAGGGCGCCGGTAGTGACATCGGCCCCAACTCTACCCTGATTTTTGACGTGGAGTTGCTTTCCGTCAAATAACTATTTCATTTAAATCACTCAGCGAAGCCGCTGCCCTGACGTATGGAGAAACCCTACGCTGGCAGCGGCTTCGCTATATATGGTTATATATAATAAGGTAATAACGGAGTTGAACTACACAACCGCATATGGCTCCTGAGACCGCAAATTGCTGTTTACAAGAAAGGCAAAACAAAAACAGCCTTATATCCTGTACCTGACATTTATGCCCCTTTGCTAACGCCCGCGTAGGAAGCCCTGGCGGCAATTGCCTCCATATCATTTAACCAGCGAATAGCCTCTGCGCGGTATAGGGCATGGTGAATGATGAGGAAATCATTCCCGTTCATCAGTTCGTCGCCGTTTATGTCTGTCACCAGCCCATGATAGAGCTCTACAGGAAGTACAATGGCCAGAAACACATTGTCGCCTACAGTGCTCAAAATGTTGGGGAAGACGTAGCTGAAGACCCACCGCTGATCCCGGCGCCGGATAGACAGGCGGTTGTGGAAGTCGAGGAGGATTTTCCGGGGCCTGAGCAGCTGCACCCTTTTCATCAGCAGCGTGTAGCCATTGCGTATGCACTCCGAGTTTATTTCCCCCTCCCAATTCACAACCAGCACCTCGTTGTCAGCATCATAAGAAATATCCAGATTCTCTAAACAGGAATTGCCCTCCGGCTGCATAGAGAGCGGTGGCAACGTTTCTTGTTGAATCATCTGTTCAGCTTTCATCGGTTAGTCAGAATTAACAGCTTGCCAGTTAGATAGAGCAGCACACGCCTGTTCGTGCTGTTGCGGAACCAAATCTAAGCTTGTAAAGCTACAGGTTTGGTTGCTATAAAACAACAAAAATAAAACGCATCCTTTATTAAATATAAACTTACCCACAAAAATAATACCCATGAAGTGCCAAAGAACCTTCTTGGGCAGAGGTCAACTCCCGACAATGGGGCTGCGGGAACAAAACCGACCGGAAGCCGTTCATAAATCAACACATGGACATATAAAACAATAAGAATATCCGTATGGCAAACGAACCTAACGAAGGGAAAAAATTCTTAGACAGCGTACATGAGTTTTTCGACCATGCCGCCAGCTTTTCTAAACTCAGCCCGGGCATACTGGCCCAGATCAAAGCGCCGAACAGCGTCTACAAAGTATCCTTTCCAGTGGAGATTGAGGGCAAGATAGAAGTGATTGAAGGCATCCGGGTACAGCACTCCCACCACAAGCTCCCTTCCAAGGGGGGGATCCGCTACAGCATGCAGGTGGACGAGGACGAGGTAAAGGCGCTTGCCACGCTCATGACCTTTAAGTGTGCCGTGGTGGACGTGCCCTTCGGCGGTGCAAAGGGAGGGGTGAAGATAAACCCGCGCACCAGTTCCGTTAAAACCTTGGAAAGCGTTACCCGCCGCTACGCCACCGAGCTTATCAAGAAGAACCTCATAGGACCGGGCATTGATGTGCCCGCGCCCGACTACGGCACCGGCAGCCGCGAAATGGCCTGGATTGCCGACACCTATCAGACGTTTAAGTATGGCGAGACAAGTGCTCTGGGCTGTGTGACGGGGAAGCCTGTGGGTCAGGGGGGTATCAGGGGCCGGGCCGAGGCGACGGGTCTGGGCATTTACTACGGCATACGGGAGGCGCTGGCCGATACGGAGCTGCTGATAGGCAAAAACCTGGACGGGGGCACCATGCAGGGCAAGCGCATTATTGTGCAGGGCTTGGGAAACGTGGGCTACCACTCCGCCTACTTCTGCCAGCAGGACGGCGCCGTGATAATAGGCATAGCCGAACGGGAGGGCGGCATCTACAACAGCAATGGCATTGACGTGCAGGAGGCCTTCCGGCACCGGAGCGAGAATGGCTCGATACTGAACTTTAAGGACTGCAAAAACTACGACGATTCTTCCGAACTGCTGGAGATGGAGTGCGACATCCTGATTCCGGCTGCGCTCGAGAACGTGATACACGAGGGAAACGCCGCTCAAGTGAAGGCAAAGATTCTGGCTGAGGGGGCCAACGGACCGGTGACGCGCGCAGCGGAGGAGGTATTGCGCCGCAATGGCGTCATTTTGATTCCGGATCTTTACCTGAACGCCGGCGGTGTAACGGTGTCGTACTTCGAGTGGCTGAAGAACCTGTCGAACGTGCGCTTCGGGCGGATGGGCAAGCGTGCCGAAGAGGCGAGTTACAGGCGGCTTGTGAATGCAATTGAGAGTTCGTCCGGGAAAAGCATGACGCAAAAAGAGCGGGCCTTCTTAACGCAGGGCGCAGATGAGATCAGCCTGGTAAGGTCCGGCCTGGAAGACACCATGATCAACGCATTCCATGAGATAAGGGATGTGATGCAGCAGAAGAACATTCCGGACATGCGCACGGCTGCATTTTACACCGCGATAGAGAAAATTGGCGTAAGCTACGAGTCGCTGGGAATATTCCCCTGATGGGGAAATTTACATACCAGTTACAGGAGGCCAGGAATGCGCGGCATGAGCGCTGTATCCTGGCCTTCATTAATGCTCGCCAGCCAATGCAGCGCCTCGTTCTGGCAGGTAAAATAGTTGAAATGCACAAACTCGTGCGCATAAGCAGTTTCCGGCAGAACATAGTTAAATACCACGGCTTTGAAATGATCCTCGGAGAAAACTACCGCCACAAAAAAGTCATCCTGCAGTACATTATATGATTTTTTATAGCACTCCTGGCTCAACCACAACTCCTGGGTCCTCGTCAGCGGGCCAATTAACGTTAAATCAGTGCAAAACAGCTTTATTGGGAATATATGTTTCAGGAACTGCAGGGCGGTAAGATATGCATCAGCAAAAGTGGCATCATCAGGCTTATCCACCCACTTAATAACCAGTATATCAGACTGATTCAGAAAATCTATTCTAACAAAAGAAGTTTCCAGTATAACCATCTACAAGGAGCCGACCTGGCTTTTTGATTTCGAAAGGTACATAGAAAACTGCAAATCAAAAACTATATCTGAAATTATTGACTGTATAGAATCAGACTGAAGATTCAATATGAAATTGAATTATTATATATCCTAAGAAGCAGGACTACCGCTTCCGGAAGAAGTAATGATATATGGCTGCACGCCAGTAATTTATATAGCCTGAAGTATATGGGCAGGCAATAGCTTCTAATAGTTATATATAGTGGTTCATAAAATTTTGAGCCCAGGGCCATAAACAGCGGCGGCGGCAGAAGACCTGTACCTCTTCTGCCGCCGCCGCTGTTTATGGCCAGTTTTGTATCGTCAGCTGTTATCCAGCGCGAGCCACTCATTAAATACCTTTTGCTGCACACTGCTTGGATTTGGCACGCGCTCGAACCTGTAACGCACACTCTCATCCTTTAGTATGGGGATGTGGAGCGTCAGCAGCCTGCCTTCGCGGGCCACCACCACCTCGGTCGTGTCGCCTATGTCCAGGCGGTTCACGAAGCTGTCCAGGTCCTCTCCCACGCGGTAGCCGTTGATGGCCACAACCTCATCGTTGGCATTCAGCCCTCCCTCATAGGCGCTGCCGCCCCTGCTCACGCTGCGCACCAGCACCCTGCCGTCCGACACAACCGTAGAGGCTCCCCAACTGGCCGCTTTGCCGCCCTCGTTTATATTGACAAGGCGCAGGCCCGCCGCATCGAAGTAGCTGTTATAGTCCGGTGTTTTGGTGCCGTTCACGAAGTCCCTGAAAAAGGCATCCATATTGCGGCCGGACACTTTCTCCACCGCCTCTTTAAACTCCTTTTCCGTGAAGCCGCGGTCCAGCTGTTTGTAGTAGCGCTCATACATATACCGCATCACATCATCCAGCGATTTTTCGCCTTTTGTTGCCTCCATCACCTCCATATTAAGCAGATGCCCCAGCACACCGCCCTTGGTGTAGTAGGAAACTTCGGCATTTCTGGAGTTCTCGTTGCTGCGGTAGTACTTGATCCAGGCGTCGAAGCTGGCCTCCGCCACCGTCTGCACTTTATTGCCCGGCGTGCTCTCCACAGAGGTGATGCTGCCGGCGATGATATCGAGGTAGCGCTGCGGGGAGGTGAAACCGGCGCGGCGCACCAGCAGGTCGTCGTAGTAACTGGTGATGCCCTCCGACACCCACAGCAGGTCCGTGTAGTTTTCCTGGTTGTAGTCGAAGGGGCCGAGTGGCTGCGGGCGCAGGCGCTTCACGTTCCAGAGGTGAAAGTACTCGTGCGCGACCAGTGACAGGAAGCCGTTGTAACCTGCCTCCGTGCCATAGTTCCATCGCGAAGTCTGCAGAGTGGTTGAGTTCAGGTGCTCCAGCCCGCCGCCGCCGCGCTGCAGGTTGTGTACGATAAACAGGTAGCGCTCCACAGGCAACTCGCCGAACACGCTCACCGCTTGCTCCGTCACCTGCTGCATATCCGCCATCAGTTCCTTCGGGTCGAAATTGCCCTCGCCATATATGGCCACCTCGTGCGGAATGCCGGCTGTGGTGAATTTATATACCTCGTGGTTGCCGATTTCCAGTGGAGAGTCCGCCAGGATATCATAATTTGGGAAGGTATAAGTGAAGTTGCCGGTGCTCTTCAGCCCCGTCGACACCTTGTCCCAGCCTTTGTGGGGCTTTACGGCGAGGGTGCCGTTCAGGTCCTGGTAGCCCTCCGGGTACATAAAGACGCTGGTTCCGTTCACATAGCCGTGGGAGGCGTCGAGGAAGCTGGTGCGCACGGTGAGCTCGTTCGCATACACATCATAACTGGCACGCACCACGTCTGCTTTGTTGCTGTACACGCGCCAGGTGTTTTTATCAATTTTCTCGGAGCGTAGTGGCTTGCCCTCCTTGTCGGCGGCCTCAAAGCCTTCGACATTTTTGGCAAACTCCCGCACCAGGTAAGACCCCGGCGCCCACACCGGAAGCGTGAAATCGATATGATTTTTCTTTACCCCTGACAGTTCCGCCTCCACTTCAAAATAATGTGTGTGGGGCTCGGGCATCGAGAGGGTGTAGCGCAGTTCGGCCGCGAGCGCCGACGCTGCGTTGCCAATACTAAGAAATACAAAAAATAAGAGAGAGTGTGTTAATCGCTTTTTAGAGTGCATGTTTTAGCGTGGATTGTTGATAGCTACGGCATTTTACGACAAAAACCGTGCATATCAAAATCCGGTGGAGACGCCAGCGGCTTTGCAACTATGTCAGGAGGCGTGGGGCAGTGCCCTGCCGCTTAGCCAGGCCGTGGCCCGCTCCGCATCGCAGAAGGTGTTGATGATGATGAAGGAATTGTAGCTCTGCAGCCCCAGAAGCCCCGCCTCGTTCAACAGCGTCTGATAACACGCTTCCGACAGCACAACAGCCACGTAATTGTCGGTTCCCATGGTCATCATGATTCGCGGGAACAGGCTTGTGTGCAGCCAGTTTTCTTCTGTATCGTCCAGGGTGCCGATGGCGGTATAGTCAAGGAGCCACTGCTTTACGTGGTGCGCTTCCGCAAAGCGGAGCGCCGCCAACAGGCTTTTGCGAAACTCCAGCGCATTGAAGTTCCTGGAGCACACCAAATGTAGTCTGCCACTTGCCTCATCAAACTTCACCTCCACCGATAATGTGCTATATACCTTCATCCTTCCTCAATTACTATACGCCTTACACAAAAATATTTCTTCTGCTATACAAAGCAATGCATCCCTATAAAAATGTTTCAAATTAATCATATAAAAAGTTAAAGAATGCATAAATAGTGTATATAGGCTAAATTAGAGTGTAAACATTTATAGCCGTTTCTATCGTTGTTAGGAAATCGGAGGACTTTGTTACCAGCAATAACGACAGGTTCTGCTGCCTGCCTAGGCGAAAAGGCAGCAATGGCATGATATTTTCTCTTAATCGGGCAAATCCTATACCCTACAGCTATGAAAAAGAAGAAAACGCTCCTGTTCTCCCCGCTCCTGGTGCTGCTGGCGCTATTTTGGGCCGGGTCCCGCAATCTCCTGACGCAACAGGCCCCGGATATGGAAGCAACCGCAGCTGCCAGCAAACCCGAAGGTGCCGTTCATCTGACTGCCTCCGCCCATGCGGTTCCTGCCAACGGCAGCGATAGCATTGTGGAGTATGCCATGAGCCTGCTGGGCAGCCCGTATGTGTATGCGGGCATTACGCCTGATGGGTTTGACTGCTCGGGTTTTATCACCCATGTGTATGGAAAGTTTGACATAGCGGTGCCGCACTCTTCTGCGCTGCAGGCCCGGGAGGGGGTGCAGGTGGCGCGTAAAGAGGCACGGAAAGGCGATCTGGTTATTTTCACGGGTACCAACGCCGACGTGCGGGAGCCCGGCCACGTGGGCATCGTCATTTCCTCCCCCGGCGACACGATTGAATTTGTGCATTCCTCCTCTAACGGGGGCGTAAAGGTAAGTGAGGTGGAGGGCACCCGCTACGACCTCCGTTTCCTGCAAATCCGGCGGATACTGTAGGGATATAGAGATTATCTGAAAGCACCTATATAACCCTCAATGATTTCTACGTACACAAAACCATGACGAGGCCACAACAGGCCCTGTTGCTGTACATAATGACAACGCCATGGTACATCCTTACATCATCAACACCGTCAACGCCGCAGTGCTGCTGGTAGCCGGGTTAATCGTTTACTTCACCAACCCGGCCAAACCGCCCACCGCGCTTATCGCGCCCCTTTTCGGGCTGCTGCTGCTGGCATGCACCTACCACCTGCGCCGGCACAACCGCTTCGTTCTCCATACCGTCACCGCCCTCACGCTGCTGGCGGGGCTGCTGGTCGCCTGGCGCATAGATCCGGAGGCCTTCAGTTGGAGCGGGCGCAGCATGCTGCTGGTGCTGATGGGATTGAGTTGCCTTGTCGCGACGGGTTTCTACGTTGGCACTTTTGTAAGGGAGCGGCGGCTGCGCAACAACACCATCTTCAAAGACGACCTGTAGGGAACGGGGAGAATATAAAAAAGAACACCTGATGCAGCCCGTCAGGTTACACCAGGTGTTCCGGAATCCTAAAAAGTCTTACCAAGCGGCTTCCTGTGATTCAGGTTACCGTCCGAAGACCAATGCAATTGCATGCTGCACAAACAGCAAAATCCCGTTTATGAAGCCAGTTCACGGTTTAGGTGAATACTATTACGCAGGCTTGATAACACTTGTTTGGGATTAGACATCAGCACCTCCTTTCTCATTAGTCCAACATAACCCTGAACCTTCGACCATCTAGCATTAGGCTGTTAGACCAGAGCCGCAGCACTCGCTGCTGAGTTATAAAGATAAAAGAACCTCTAAAAGTTCACAAGATTTTACATAAAAGAGTAAGATTTATTTGCGAAGCTTCCTCTTCAGCAGCAACGTTCTTATTATCAGCAACCTAATCTTAAACAACCTTAAGCGGCTTCAGCATTACAGCACCACAAGCCGCTCCATATATAATTCGTCGATTTTTTTAGCACAGCTGATGCAGCACGAAAAGGGCCTGCGGAAAGTGCGTCCCGCTGCGCTGCCAGCTCTCCCTGGTGTTGCCTGATTTATATAGGAATGGGCGCGGCAAGCATTTTATATCTGATTTTTCATTATATTTCGTTGCCTGTGCTAACCTACCGTTTTATATATGAAAAAGTATTTTCTGACATTTATCATCCTCTCGCTGCTTGCAACCGTTGCCTGGTCTCAAAGTATGTCCCCGGTCGGCACCTGGGTAAACGAGGAGGGCAAGGCCGAATTTGAGATATATGCGTGCGGCGACAAACTGTGCGGCAAAATAGTATCGCTAAAGGAGCCGCTCAAAGACGGCAAGCCGAAAGTGGATGAGAACAACCCCAACAGGAAGCTGCAGGGCCGCCCTTTGCAGGGGCTGGTGTTTCTGAAAGGCTTTGAGTACAACGGTGACAACACCTGGGACGAGGGTACCATATATGACCCGGAAAGTGGCAAGACCTACTCCTGCTACATGAAAATGCTCGGCAATGACAAGATGGAGGTGAAAGGCTATATAGGCATCTCCCTCATCGGCAGGTCGCAGAACTGGAGCCGGACGAACTAGCTTCTGAGTGGCACTATACTAAAAGGGCCGCGTCCATGCGGCCCTTTTAGTATAGTGCCTTTGAATGTCCAGCGCGTATGCCTGGCAAAATTCTGTCTGCTGTCGCTGGGTTATATATGGCCTTGAACAGGCATATATAACCCAGCGACAGCAGACCACCAAAGCCGGCTGCTTCCCGGGTGTCTGCAACATTGCCCGACGCAGGTAAACCGGCGCTAATACACCTGCAGTATCTTATAGGTGTTGTCCCGGAAGGTGAAGGTTTCCCCGGCAGCCCTGCCCGACATAGCCTTGAAGAGCGGCGACATGCCCGAGATGGCAAAGTAGGATTCGCCGTCTATTTTTATCTCACCCAGGCTCACCCCGATAAAGTAGTTTTGCAGCTCGGTCTGCACCACCGCCCCCATCGACACCTCCCTATTGCTTCTGGTCGCGTTGATGTTCCGGAGAATGCTCTGCGTCCTGATCAGCTCGTCGAGTTGCCGGGCGTACATGTCGCGCTGTATCTGGCAGTTTTCCCGGAAAGACTCGAACTTGTCCTCCATGGCGCCCTGGTGCTCGTTGGCACTCTCCTGCGCCTCGTCCATGGCGTCTTTCGCAGCCTTGATCTGGGCATTCAGTATTCTTGTACACTCCTGAAGCAGCCGCTTCTTGGTGTCAAGTTCTTGGCTAAGCATTTCCATAGTTCTCGATTTGCGTTAAATCCAGTGTCGTTTGTTCCGGCAGTTGCACAGGGCGCAGCCAGAACAAACGACACTGGCATGTTTAGAATTTTTATTTAAGTAGGTTTGAGATTTTACAATGCCTGCACGTACCACTGGGTCGGTAAGTCGGAGACAAGGCTTAAACTATTTAAGCGGAAGTATGTTTTACGGGTAAATTATCGCATGCCAATAAACGAGTTTTTCAAGCGATTGTTGGGCCGTACCACCGGCGAAGCCACCTGCACCAGGTTAAGGCGGTCGGGCAGGTATATAGCCTCCTACGAAGCATGGGTGGCACAACAGGCCTACCTGAAGTGGGCAAAGGCATTCTTCAAGTCATATCACTACACAAAAGCGGGCCTGAACAGCCCGCTACGGGTGCAGGCGGTGCGCGACACGCACCAGCAGGGCGTTATCCTTTTTTATGACCCCAGCATCGGGGAAGAGAATTTCTCCTTCTTTTTCAACCTGCTGAAGGACCGGGCACAGGCCCTCGGGTACACGCTGCACAGCTGCGACAAGCTAAAGCTCAGCCATGATCGCTACACGGAGCAGGTAGAGAAACACCTGCTGACGCCCCCCGCCTCCGACCTGCCGGGCACCAGCCTCTGCAACCAGTTGTACGGCAATATCCTGCTCGATTATATCAGGGTGAACCGGCGCCCAGGCTATATCCGTTTCATAGCCAACGCCTATAACGATTCTCATTTTTCTCAGCCCCTCCCATTCGACGACCTGCTGGAGAAGGTGCTGCAACCGGAAGAGGAAGATAAAAAGTAATTCCTTGTGCTCAATTCCTTATGCCCGTGAGCTTCTCTTACTGAAGAAATATACGCAAAATCCCGTTTTAAATTACATTAATTTTAGATACATTTAAAACAGCATCGCATTGAAATTTATATGGAGTGTGCATGAGGCAACGTTTACTTACATTTCTTTTCGCTTTCTTCCTTTCGCTGAGCGCGGGCGCCACCCATATTGTAGGCGGCGAGTTTGAGTTAGAGCACCTGAGCGGCTTCAACTACAGGCTCAAACTGAACCTGTACTTCGACGTGGTGAACGGAGACCCCGGCGCACTTGACCCGTACGTGACGGTGAACGTATTTAGCAAGGCCAATAACCAGCGGGTAGGCTGGCAGGTGATGTACCTGCAGGAACGGTCGCTGGTGCCCTACACCAACATCGACTGTGCCATTGGGGAGCTCGTGACCCGGAAGCTCGTCTACTATGAGACGGTTTACCTTGACCCGAGCGTGTTCGACAGCCCCAGCGGCTACTACGTTACCTGGGAGCGATGCTGCCGCAACAACACCATCAACAACATTGTGGCCCCGGAGAGCGCCGCCCAGACCTTCTATATGGAGTTTCCGCCGGTGGTGCTGAACGGGCAGCCTTTCGTTAACTCCTCCCCCATCCTTTTCCCGCCGCTCAGCGACTACGCCTGTGTCGGCGAGCTTTTCTACTTCGACTTCAACGGCACCGACCCTGACGGCGACTCAATTGTGTACGATATGGTAACGCCCCTGAACGGCTACACTACCCCGGCCATGCCGGTCTATACCGTTCTTCCGGAGCCAGCTCCCTACCCCGAGATTACCTGGCGGCCCAGCTACGGCCCCACGGCGCAGGTGCCGGGCACCCCGCCCATCAGCGTAGACGCCAGCACGGGCCAACTGACGATGCGGCCCAGCCAGAAAGGCCTGTTCGTGTTCGGCATCCGCGCGCAGGAGTTCAGGGGCGGCAGGAAAATAGGCGAGGTCCGGCGCGATTTCCAGGTGCTGGTGCTCGACTGCCCCCGCAACCAGTCGCCGCAGGTGAGGGCGCGTGAGCAGGGGCAAAAAGACTTTTACGAAGCGGGCACCGTGCTGCGCATCGACCCGACCGGCAACCGCTGCGTAGACGTGTTTATCACCGACCCTGACCTGAGTGAGTTCGTCTCGCTGCGGGCGCGGCCGGTAAACTTCTCTGAGAAGGACTTCACGTTCGTGGGCACCACCAGCGGCATGGTAAACCAGGGGGCGGCCCTGGACTCGCTGAAGGCCACGCTCTGCTTTGCCGACTGCTTTGACACCGAAGGGAAAGTATATGAGTTGGATCTTATTGTGCAGGACGACGGGTGCAGCCTTCCCCGCCAGGATACGGTGCGCCTGCGCCTCCAGATAGCTCCCATCCCGGATGCGCCGCCCGCTATCTCGCTCTCCACCACAGAACGGTTATTCAAAGTAAAGTCCGGCGACAAGCTTACGTTTGATGTGCTGGGCATTGATCCGGACGAGGATGTGGTGTCCATAACCGCCGAGGGCCAGGGCTTCTCGCTCACAGAACATGACATCACCTTTACAGGAGGCAGCGCCGCCGGAGAGGTCAGCTCTCCCTTTGTCTGGAACATAGACTGCAACACGATGAAGCAGGAGTCCTATAAAGTGGACTTCAACGTCACCTCCACGGCCTGTAACGAAACCGTTACCCGCACCGTCACGATTGAGGTTCAGCCGGAGGGGACAAACAACCTGCCCACCCTCACCTCGGACCAGCCTGAACGGGTCATAGAACTGGAGGTGGGGGAACTGTTCAACGCCAAGCTGTTTGGGGCGGACATAGACCTGGACCTGCTGACCCTGCTGGCAGAGGGAGAAGGCTTTACATTGGCCGACTACGGCATGAACTTTACCAGCACCGGCGGCAACGGTGAGGCAAACGGCGTCTTCTCCTGGACGCCGACCTGCATCGCCTTTTCCCAAGATGCGATCCGGGTTAAATTTATTTTGAAGGAGGATGCCTGCGCCCCGGACATGGAGCAGGAACTGGTGCTGGAGTTCCGGGTAAACAGCCCGAACAATGCGCCCGTGCTCACCTCAGACAAGCCTGTGCTGACGTTCGACCTGAAGCTGAACGATAATTTTGAGGCACAACTGGCAGGCACAGACATCGATTTGGACAACCTGATTATCACGGCGGCTGGGGATGGGTTTAACCTGGAGGAGTATGGGATGAGCTTCGAGAGTACCACTGGCAAGGGCAATGCAGCCGGGCTTTTCAGGATGCAGGCGCTTTGCCAGGCTGCGGAGAAGGGGGTGGTGCGGGTAAATTTCACGTTGGCAGAAGATGCCTGTGACCCGTCGCCGCAACTGCTGACCATGGAATTCAGAATTGAGGTGCCGCAGATAGAGGATTACGTGCCGCCCAACATCTTCACCCCCAACGGCGACGGGAAAAATGACTTCTTCGAAGTACCTGACCTTCCCTCCGAGTTCTGCTCTGCCGTCTTCTCCAGCATCCGCATCTATAACCGCTGGGGCCAGGAGGTGTTCTTCAACACCAGCAGCAACTTCCGTTGGGACGGCAGCGAGGTGAATGATGGCGTCTACTTCTATGTAATCGACTACAAGACAACAGAATACAGAGGATCTGTCACCCTTGTCAGGTAGTAGAACGTTATGCTATATATAGAGCACGGGCCTTCCTCATTCAAAAAAAAATGGGTTCCGTGTTTTATATATGGTCTGCTTATATATAAGTAACCTGCCTAATGCGGGCAATGCTGAACCCCAGCCGACAATGGCGCCACAACTCGCTTGGCTCCCATATATGGCTGCGGTATACATAACAGCGTGGTTTCAGGTGCTTGCCACCCCACTCCTATTAAGTGAGCACCTTTCCGCATATAGCAGCTTTACTCACCAGAAAATATAGGATGGATTTTCATACCGGTGGCGGAGGGAAGCGGCAACCTGAGCCATATATAGCCGCAACAAAAAAGCCGGCTTTTACGCCGGCTCTCCTCCTTTATATAAAGATGCCTGGGTTATGCGATGAAAAGGAAAACCAGGTACAGCCCCAGCCACAGAAAATCCATGAAGTGCCAGTAGCTGTTCAGCATCGACAGTTGCAGGTGCCGGAACGGGTCGCGGATAAAGATAAGGCTCCGGACGCCGTCGGAGGCCACGTAGATGGTTTTGAAGAGCATGAACGACAGAAAGATGATGCCGCCCAGCAGGTGCAGGATGTGCAGCGCCGAGATGAGGTAGAGGTAGGTGCCCGACGCTTTGCCTGAGAAATACACACCCGTTGCAGCCATCTCGTTCCAGCCGATCAGCTGCGCCACGATGAAGAGGACCCCCAGGGTTAAGGTCAGGGCCAGGTAGCGGACCATCTTCTTCAGCTTCTCCTTTTTGTACATGCGGGGCACCTTCGTCATGGTATAACTGCTGAAGAGCAAAAGGATGGCACTCACACTGAAAAAGTTGGGAAGCTCAAACTGTTCGTCGGGGAAGCCGCCGGTTCGCGCAAAGGCCACCGTCAGGATGAAAAACAGGACGCCGATGCCGATCATGCTCAGATAAAGCAGCATCCGGATGGGATGCATCCTCTCGATGCTCCGGAAGGCAGAGCGCTGGGTCGCGTTTACTTGCTTTTTCTTATCTGAATCCATTCTCAGCCCCTTTATCGCCTATGGGTATATAAAATTTCCACGCAGTGCTATAACCAGAACGCAGCTTTGCGTTTACCTACTCTATTTATACCTGTGCAGACGTTTTTAGTTTTGCATTTTTCCCAATTAATTTCTGCTTAAAACGTCTCTTTCCCGTAAACAACCCTAACCGGATTTTGTTGCGCCTCACCTGCCTTGTCAATGCCTATTCCACCGAAAGCAGCTCCTGTTGAACATCCTTACCGACAGAACTGCGTTAAAACATAGGACGTTCCTTCAATTATGTAATTTATGAAAATTTACATACTCCGCATATTTTTTTTCGCGCTGCTCAGTTCCCTGTTCGGTGCGCAGGCCATCGCGCAGGACGAGCGGGAGCCTTACACCGGTAATAACACCATCCTCATTGCTTTCGAGGGCCAGGGCCAGCGATACGAGTTTAAGTCAGAACAGATGCTCGTGCGCCACAACAGGGACCGGCATACGCTGGAATGCGTGGTGCCGGTTGCCACGCTTGTGCCACTGAACGACACCATACCGCCGGCCATGGCTTACGAAGTGCTGTTCGGGGCCAAGTACCCGGAACTGCTGATCTCTATCGCAGCCCCCGAGGAGCAATTGAATGCGGCGGTCTTCGTGCCATCCACCACCAACCGCACCACCACCATCGTTCTGCAGGGCATAAATAACGAAACCGTGGTTCCCATCGCCATCCTGTCGGATAAAAACTCGTTTTACTTCTCCACCAATTTCGACCTGAACCTGGAAAACTTCCAGGCTTCGCTGCCCGTCAAATACCTGCCGGTTCTTACAGGCCGGGTGCTGGTCAGCATCGATAAAGCCTATTGGTACAACCTGTAGCAACACCGGCCTAAGTTAGCAGTTTTCTCGGTCATATATATGCTCCACGCCTGTTCGGCTATATAACTTCCCCCAATAAGCAGCACCGGTTGTTTCTGGCGCTCCCCATAAAGTTAAAGACCGTTCACGCACCCCGAGGCTTGCCCCTTCCACTTTTTATGTTCAGTTTTGAGTTCTAAACCGCTTACATTGCATGAAGACAGAACAGGAAATCCTTGCTGCCACCGCCGCCTATGTAGAAGTGCTGCTGTCGGGGGAAGGCTCCGGGCACGACTGGTGGCACATCTACCGTGTCTGGAACAACGCGAAGATGATTGCGGCGCAGGAGCAGGTGAACTTATATATAGTGGAGTTGGCGGCTTTGCTGCACGACATCGGCGACCATAAGTTCCATAACGGCGATGAGACAGTTGGCCCGCGCATGGCCAGGGATTGGCTCCTGAAATGCAATGTTGGTGTGGAGGAAACAGCTCATGTCTGCTCCATCATAGGCGAGTTATCCTTCAAGGGCGCCGGCACCTCTTCTGAGATGAAGTCGCCGGAGGGCCGCGTGGTGCAGGACGCCGACCGGCTGGATGCGATAGGCGCCATCGGCATCGCCCGTGCCTTTGCCTACGGCGGCCATAAAGGGAGGGAGCTACATAACCCCTCCATAAAGCCCGTGCTGCACAATTCGTTCGGACAGTACAAGTCCAGCACCGCCCCCACCCTCAACCACTTTTACGAGAAGCTTTTGCTGCTGAAAGGCCGTATGCATACCGAAACCGCACGGAAACTTGCAGAAGAGCGCCACCGCTACATGGAGGGGTTCCTGAAGCAGTTTTACGCAGAATGGGAAGGTAAAATCTGATGAACCATCAAGCGGGCGCTCAAAACTGGATGCAGGGCACTGCCGGTACAGATGGAAGCATTCCCTCAACTTTGAGACACTTAGCCGCCGCTCCTATATAAATTAGCCCATGGATATTCCTTTTCTCTCAGACATCGTCATCATCCTGGGGTTGGCTATCGTGGTCATTCTGCTGTTTCAGCGTTTCCGTTTCCCGACGCTGCTGGGCTTTCTGGCCACCGGCGTGATTGCCGGTCCGCACGGCCTGAGCCTCATCAACGACACGCACGACATTGAGATGCTCGCCGAGATTGGCGTTATCCTGCTGCTCTTCATCATCGGGATAGAGTTCTCGCTCCGGAGCCTGGTCCTGATCAAGCGGACGGTGCTGCTCGGCGGAACGGTGCAGGTGCTGGCCACCATCGGGCTGGTGTGGCTGGTGATGCTGCTTCTTGGCTTCAGCCACAGCGAGGGGATTTTCATGGGTTTCCTGGTGGCGCTGAGCAGCACGGCCATCGTCCTGAAGCTGCTGCAGGACAAAGGCGACATGAACGCGCCGCAGGGGCGCGTGGTGCTGGGCATCCTCATTTTTCAGGACATTGTGGTGGTGCCGATGATGCTGCTGACGCCGCTGCTGGCCGGAGACTCCGGCAATATCGGTGTCGCCCTGCTCGTGATGGCGCTGAAGGGCGTGTTTGTGATTCTGTTTGTGCTGGTCAGCGCCCGGTACCTGGTGCCCAGGCTGCTTTATATGGTAGCCCGCACAAAAAGCAGGGAGCTTTTTATATTATGCGTGGTCGTGATTTGCTTTGCTGTAGCCTGGCTCACCTCCAGTTTAGGTTTATCGCTGGCGCTGGGTGCCTTTATGGCGGGGCTCATCATCTCAGAATCGGAATACAGCCACCAGGCCACCAGCAACATCCTGCCCTTCCGGGAGCTGTTCACCAGCTTTTTCTTTGTGTCCATCGGCATGCTGTTGGATTTTCACTTCCTGCTGGAGCACCTGCCCCTCGTTCTGGTCTTCACCCTGCTCACGTTCCTCCTCAAGGGCGCTGTGGCCACGGTGGCGGCCCGCCTGCTGCAGTACCCGCTCCGTATCTCGCTGCTGGTGGGCCTCTCGATCTTCCAGGTGGGTGAATTTGCCTTTATTCTCTCCACCACAGGCATCGAGAGCGGCCTGCTGTCGGAGGACAACTATCAGTATTTCCTGTCTGTGTCATTGCTCACCATGGCCATCACGCCGTTTGTGGTGGAGTCGTACCAGCAGATTGCACGCTTCATCGGGGCTCCTTTTTCCTCCGGTGAGGAGCCGATGCCGTTTGGCCCAGATTCCGCAGGCGGGCACGGCGACCTCCCGGACCTGGACGATCACATCGTCATCATCGGGTTCGGGATAAACGGGCGCAACGTGGCCAGGGCAGCCCGGCACTCGAAGATTCCTTATGTGGTGGTGGAACTCAATGCCGTTACTGTGAAGCGGGAGCGCAGGCTAGGGGAGCCAATCATATATGGCGACGCGGTACACCCCGTGATCCTGGCCCATCTCAACATCCGTAGAGCCCGCGTGGTGGTGGTGGCCATCTCGGATGCCGAGGCGACGAGGCGCATCGTCGCCAGCATCAGGGAAATCACGGACAAAGCCCATATCATCGTGCGCACCCGCTTTGTGCAGGAGATGGAGGAGAATTACAGGATAGGGGCCGATGAGGTGATCCCGGAGGAGTTTGAGACCTCCATCGAGATCTTCACAAGGGTGCTGAACAAGTACCTCCTGCCCCGGGATGAGATTGAGGAGTTCACGCAACTGATCCGCGCCGACAACTACGACATGCTGCGGAGCATGACGGGCCGGAAAAACTATATGTCCGCCAACGCAGACCTGGGTTTGCCAGAGATTGAGGTGGCCAGCCTGCGGGTGTTTGCCGACGAGGGGGAGATAGTAGGGAAACCCCTGCTGGAGTCCGGCATCCGGCAGCGCTTCTCCGTGACGGTGGTGGCCATCAGGCGGGGCAGCGAGACGCTGCTCAACATCAGCCCCAGCACCTATATAAAGCAGGGGGATATCATATATGTTGTCGGCAAGCCGGGCGAGGTGCTCCGCTTCAACAATTACCTGAAGGCGGACTGAAGAACAAGGATAACGTGAAGCCCCTGCTGCGATGCCTACCTGTATATGGCTTTGGCATATACAGGTTCATTGATAGCCTGATTCAGAAATGCCATACACAGTTACAGTTTCTCCAGCACCTCCTCCACCTGGCCATGCACGCTGTTGTAGCCGGCTTTGAAGTTGCTGATTCCCCCCTCGGCCCAGCCGCGCCACAACAGCATGTTCGACTGCGGGTGTACCAGGTCGATGATCAGCGTGCCTTCCTTGAACAGATCCACGCTGCGGTAGCCGGGCATGTCGGCGTGGCCGTAGTTGTAGCGGTAGCCGGCCATATAGCCATAGCTGTAGCCGAAGCCGGGACGCGCCTTTGAGGTTCTGTCCTTCTCCTCCGGCACCGACACGCTCACATCGTACGCCACCAGCACATCCGGCTTCCCGGCGTCCTTGCGGTAGCCCCGCTCCTCCATTTCTTCCTCCACTGCCCGCTGTATATGCTCGTGGAGCTGCTTGCTGTAGCCTTTATCGTAATCAGCTTTCTCGGCCGGTGCAGGCTGGTACCAGGCGTAGGTCTTATACCTGTCGGGGGTGGCGTAGGGCGCTTTGATGGCATTGGCCCCGATGGCGCCCGAGGTGGTGACGCAGGAGTTCAGAGCGAAGGCCGTGGCTGCCAGGCCAAGCAGCAGGAGCGTCTGTAAGTTCTTTTTCATAGGTTCTGGTATCAAAACAATTATTTTCCGGAAGCAGGCGCCCCCCGGTGATAAGCATCATTTTATGGTGTGCCGCCTCCGGTTAGTTTTGCCGCACCTGTTCCCGGTAAAGGTATAACGAAGGTCTCAGCATCGCAAACGCCCGAAAAGCGTTATCATTTACGTCCGGAAACGAGTATAATCATAGCGGGGCACCGGAAACCCTTCCGGCGAGGAGCCTTAGTGCAAGGCTTGTGCAGGGAATATGGCCCTTGATATGAAGTATTCAGAAGATGATTATTTGCTTACAGTCTGTCATTTATATACGATTATCTAAAGTAAAAACAGAATCTCATGCCAACATACAGCACTACTTACAAAACAGCCGAGGAAGCCCTCTCCATCATCCGGTCTGGTGACCGTGTGTTCATCCAGGGCAGCGCCGCCACGCCGCAGTACCTGATCCGGAAGCTGGCAGAGCGGGCCGATGAGCTGCGGAATGTGGAACTGGTGAGCATTACCACCTACGGCGACATTCCACTTACCGAAGAGCGCTACAAGGACTCGTTTTTCATCAACTCGCTTTTTGTCTCCGCCAATGTGCGCGACGCCGTGAACAGTGGCCGGGGCGACTACATACCCATCTTCCTGAGCGATATCCCGCAGCTTTTCCGCACCGGTATCCTGCCCCTGGATGTCGCCATCGTGCATGTCTCGCCGCCCGACAAGCATGGCTATTGCTCGCTCGGCGTGTCGGTGGATGTGACACGGGAGGCGGTGCTGAGCGCCAAACATGTGATCGCGCAGGTAAACCCGCATATGCCGCGCACGCACGGCGACGGTCTTATCCACGTCCGGCGTTTCGATGTGCTGGTAGAGGTTGACGAGGCGCTGCCCGAGGTGGACTACACGCAGCGCATCACCGAGAAGGAAAGGACCATCGCCCGCTATATAGCCGAGATGGTGGAGGACGGCGCCACCCTGCAGATGGGCATCGGGGCCATTCCCGACGCGGTGCTCGGCAGCCTCACCAACCACAAAGAGTTGGGCATCCATACCGAGATGTTCTCGAACGGCGTGATGCCGCTGGTGGAGAAAGGCGTGATCACAAACGAGCACAAGTACCGCCACCCCGGCCGCATCGCCACCGGTTTTATTGTGGGCAACCGCGCGCTGTATGACTTCGTGGATGACAACCCGCTTATACTGATGCAGCGCACCGACTACGTGAACGACACGGCCATCATCCGCTCCAACCCAAAAGTGACGGCGATCAACAGCGCCATCGAGATAGACCTGACGGGCCAGGTGGTGTCCGACACCATCGGCACCTACCAGTACTCGGGCATCGGCGGGCAGATGGACTTTATGCGGGGCGCCGCCCTGTCGGCAGGCGGCAAACCCATCATCGCGCTGCCGTCCACTACACACAAAGGCATCTCACGCATCACGCCGTTCATCAACCATGGCGCGTCCGTCACCACCACGCGGGCACACGTGCATTATGTGGTAACGGAATACGGCGTGGCCTACCTTTTCGGCAAAAACCTGCGGCAGCGCGCCAGGGCGCTCATCAACATTGCCCACCCCGACCACCGTGAACGGCTGGAGGAGGAAGCGGTGAAGCGTTTCCGTTATATATAAGCCTCACTTTACAACGATTATATGATGTTTACGTGTATGTGAGGAAATGGAACTATAAATTGTAAACATAAAGATATGGCTGATATTTCTTATCATGTACCCTCCGCCCCGCCAGAGTGGGTGAAGACTTTCGCCAAAGTGGGTCTCACGGCCAAGGGCGTGGTCTACTGCTTGGTGGGCATCATCGCCTTTATGGCGGCATTCGAATTTGGCGGAAAATCGACACAGGAAGCTGGCAAATCAGGCGTTTTTCAGGTTATCCTGGAGCAGCCTTTCGGAAAATGGTTGCTGGGCCTGGTGGCCCTTGGCTTGCTCTGTTACGCGATCTGGCGCTTTATACAAGCTGCCCAGGACACGGAGCGCGAAGGCTCGGATGCCAAAGGCGGGGCAAAGCGCCTGCGCTATGCCTTCAGCGGGATTATATATGGCGGGCTGGCATTTCTGGCGGCAAAAATGGCGCTGGGTAACGGCGGCGGTGGCGGCGACTCCCGGCAATCGCTGGTGCGGGAACTGCTGCAGCAGCCCTTTGGGCAATGGCTGGTGGGGATACTGGCGGTGGCCACCGTTCTAATTGGACTTTACCAAATTTACTACGGCTTATCGGAGAAGTACCGGAAGAAGGTGAGAAGCGCCGGCCTCAAAAGCGACATAGAGTCTAAAATGATCAAGGCCGGAAAACTGGGCTATATAGCCAGGGGCGTTGTGTGGGCCGTGATCGGCTACCTGTTTCTGAAGGCGGCGCTGCAGTCTGACCCGCAGCAGGCGGGTGGCAGCAGCAGCGCCTTCGCTTTCCTGGAGCAGTCGTCCTACGGCTCCTTTGTGCTGGGTGCCGTTGCAGTAGGCCTTATCTGCTATGGCGTGTTCATGTTTATGCGCGCTAAATACCAACCTATATATACCTGATATATAAGCGCCACGCGCAACATGCCTGCCCTGCCGTGTGCCTTGAAAGAGGCGACTGGCTGGGCAGGCTTTTTTATGCCCAACCCTGCGGGGGTGGCAGCAGGCAGAAGTTGGAGACATGACCGCCAGCACACTGGATCAGCTGGTAAATTTCCCTGGATCGGAAGGTGCGGCAACGGGTAGGCCTATATATAAAATTGCCCGAAGGCAGCCAGCCAAAGCAAAAAGCAGAGCAGCAACCTCCCCATATTGCACAAAACCTGTCGATAGTATATAAATTACAATATAGGTTTATACTTTTCAAACTATCGCGCTTAATCTTCTAAAATTAAACCTTTTAACGCTATGATATTCGTTTACTGCCATTAACTTTGGCGCAGGTTACTATTACCCCGGCTGCTTTAAATCCTATTGTACCGGATTTGCAGCTTTGTGCCGCCAGTAAGTTTTGTGCAATTTGCGATGAAGAATCCCGCATTCAAGATTTTTATAGTAGAGGATGACGTCTGGTACAGCGAGTTGCTGGAGTATCACCTGTCGGCTAACCCGGATTACGAGCTCACAAAGTTCCACTCAGCCAAGGACTGCCTCAGCAGCCTGTACCTGCGCCCGCACGTGGTAACGCTCGACTACTCGCTGCCGGACAAGAACGGCGCGGAGGTGCTCAAAAGAATAAAGGAGCAGTGCCCCGACACGCAGGTAGTTGTCATATCGGGGCAGGAGGACGTGGCCACCGCTGTGGACCTGCTGAAGAAGGGCGCCTACGACTACATTGTGAAGGACGAGGACACGCCGGAGCGCCTTTGGATGGCCATCAGCAAAATCCGTGAAAACGCCTCCCTCCGCCAGGAGATTGCTCAGCTGCGCGAGCAGATAGGGCAGAAATACGACTTCACGAACTTCATCACCGGCAACAGCGAAGCCATGAAGCGGGTGTACGCCCTGCTCGACAGGGCAGCCAGAACCAACATCACGGTGTCCATCTCCGGCGAAACCGGGACCGGCAAGGAGCTGGCAGCAAAAGCCGTGCATTACAACAGCAGCCGGAAAAAGGCGCCCTATGTGGCCGTGAACGTGGCTGCCATCCCCCGGGAGCTGATCGAGAGCGAATTGTTCGGGCACGAGAAGGGCGCTTTTACCGGGGCCCTCTCCCGCCGCCTGGGCCGGTTTGAGGAAGCTGACAAAGGCACCATCTTTCTGGATGAGATCGGGGAACTGGACATCACCCTGCAGGCCAAGCTGCTGCGCGTGCTCCAGGAAAGGGAGATTACGCGGTTGGGGGGCAACAGCGTGGTGCCGGTGGACGTGCGCATCATCGTGGCGACGCATAAAAACCTGGCCGATGAGGTAAAGAAGGGCAATTTCCGGGAAGACCTGTACTACCGCCTGCTGGGCCTGCCGGTGCAGTTGCCGCCGCTGCGCGAGCGCGGGGGCGATGTGCTGGTGCTGGCGAAAACCTTCCTGCAGGATTTCGCAAGGGAGAACAGCCTGGGCAAAAAAACTTTCTCGGCCGCCGCCCAGGAGAAACTGCTCTCCTACCCTTACCCCGGCAACGTGCGCGAGCTCAAAGCCATCGTAGAACTGTCGGCGGTGATGGCCGACGGCAATCAGGTACAGGCCGATGATGTTGTGCTGGCTACGGGTGCCGACAGAGAGGCGCCGTTTCTGGCGCAGGAGAAAACACTCAGGGCCTACACCACCGAAATCATCCAGCGCTTCCTCAACAACTACAGCCACAATGTGCTGCTGGTGGCCGATAAACTGGATATAGGCAAGTCCACCATCTATCGGATGATACAGGACAAGGAGCTGAAAATAGAGTAACCGCAACAACAGCTGCATATGTCTCAGAGTTTTTCGGCCGGATGCTTTGCCAAAGCGGCGGCTTCGGAGGTGAGTACAGGCACTTCCCCCCGCTGCTCCATACGCCATCCATGGAGAAGGTAGGGCGGGGCAAAATACAATTCATGGCAACACTATTTTTTCTATAGCAGAAGCACGTCTAATACCTATTACGCATATATGAAGGATATCATGATGGAAGAAGCGCTGCTGCTGGAGCTGGCCGCAGAACGACGGGCGCGGCAGGCCGCAGAGCAACTGGCGGAGGCCCGGAAGAGCGAGCTGGAAAGCCTGTTCGCTGCAGCCACACGCACGCCCCTGCGCCAGGGGGCGGAGAAACTGCTGCAGCACCTGAGCGCCCCGGCCCTGCTGACAGACCCTGAAGGCAGCATCATCCTGCTGAACGGGGAACTGTGCGCCCTGCTGGGTCTCCCGCACCCTCCTTCCTTATATATAGGTACGCCGTTGCAGGAGTTTGAGCAGAATCTTCCTTTCCGCCACCAGCGGGACTTCTCCGGCGCTGGCCGGATGTTGCTCGCTGCCACCGAATCGGAGCAAACACCGGACAAGGTGCTGGAACGGGAGCAACTGCCGCTGGCAGACTCCGAAGCCGGCGGAACCATCTGGCTTTACCGCGACGTGACCCTGACGCACAGGAGGCTGCGGGAACTGGAACTGCAGTCGGAGTTGCAGGAAGAATACCCCAACCCCATCCTGCGCCTCAGCTTCGCTGGGGAGATTCTTTTCGTTAACGTGGCAGGCGGGCGGCTCCTGGAGTCACTGACTGGGAAACGGCTGGCAGGTTTCCGCCGCCTGCTCCTGCTGCATATCAGCAAGCTTGGGCTCGACGGTGAATCTGGCCCGGCCTCCCTGGAATTACATATAGCCAAGCGCTACTACGCCACCCTCATCACGCCCCGCCCCGACAAAGGTTACTTCAATATCTACATGTCGGACATCACCAAGCGTAGAATCGCGGAAAAGGCCCTGCAGGAATCGCAGAAACTGGCCCACACCATCACCCACACCATCCCGAACCTGGTGTATATATACGACCTGGAAGACGGCGGGCATGTGTTCGTGAACGACCAGGTGCGCCATGTGCTGGGTTATTCGCACGAGGACATCGCGGCAATGGGCGACGAGGTGCTGTCGACGATGATAATGCCCCAGGACCACGAAAAGTTGTACGCCCACGTGTGCCGCCTGCTGCAGGCCGCCGATGGCGACATTCTGGAACTGGAGTACCGGGCCCGCTGCAAAAACGGCGAAATAAAAATTCTCAACTGCCGCGAGCGTGTGTTCCGGCGGCGGGACAACGGACAGGTGAAGCAGGTGATAGGCTCTGCGGAGGACGTGACACGGCTCCGGCAGCAAGGCCTGGAACTGCAGCAGCAGAAAGAGTTTTACGAAGCCATCCTGAACCATATCCCCTCCGATGTGGCCGTTTTCGACAACAAGATGCGGTACCTGTTCCTGAACCCGGCCGCCGTGGCCGACCCGGAAATGCGCCGGTGGCTTATCGGGAAGACAAACGAAGAATACCGCCAGTACCGGGGCTTTACGGAGAAGCGCCTGCAGGCACGCATGTGCGCCCTGGATCAGGTGCGGCAAACGAAAAAACTGGTGGAGTTTGAGGAGGCGCTACCGGACAAGGACGGTAACATATCCAGTTTCATCCGCCGGCACAAGCCCGTTCTCGGCAAGGACGGAGAGCTGCAATATATAATCGGCTACGGGCTGAATATCACGGAGCTGAAACGGGCGCAGGCGGTTGTATCGGCCAGCGAGGCCAGGAACCGGACAGTGCTCGCCGCTGTCCCGGACCTCATGTTCATCATCGACAGCAAGGGCGATGTGGTGGATATGAACGATGTGGACCAGAAGCACCTGATGGTGCCGAAGAGCGAGGCAATCGGCTGCAACATCAGCAGCCTGGTCTCGGAGCAGCTGTATGAAGAGATGATGGCGCTGCTGCACAAGGTGCTTCAGACAGGCAGGCCGGCGAAGAAAGAATATGACCTGGCCCTGCCGGAAGGAACCCGCTTTTACGAGAGCCGCCTTGTAAAATATAACCAGAACGAAGTGCTGGCCATTATCCGCGACACGACCGAAGAGAAGCGCGCGGCTCTGGAGGTAAAGGCAAAAAATGACTTTATCCAACTGGTGCTCGACTCCAGCCCCAGCCTCATTTATGTAAAAGACGGCGCGGGCAACTTTATCCTGGTGAACCAAGAGTTTGCGGCGCTCCTTGGCCGCACAGTGGCGGAAGTGGAAGGCCGGAACGCAGCGGATTTATATATAAACAAGAAAGAGGCGCGCTTCTACCTGGGCACGGACCGGCAGGTTATAGAGGAGAACAGGGAGATAAAGCTGCAGGAGCGCTTCACGGGCAGCGACGGCGAGGTGAAATGGTTCAGCACCATCAAAAAGCCGCTCGTAACTGCCGACGGCCAGGTGCATGCGCTGGGCATCTCCACCAACATCACAGAGCAGCGACTCGCCAACAAGCGCCTGCGGCACAGCGAGGAACTGCACCGCCTGCTCTCCGAGAACTCACGGGACCTCATAAGCCTGCACAATACCGACGGCAGTTATATATATGCCTCCAAGGCGGCGGAGGAGATGCTGGCCTATTCACAGCTCGAATTGCTGCTGATGCAGCCCTTCAAAATCATACACCCCGAAGACCGGGAGGCGATGCGGGAGCAGGGATTCGGGGAGGCGCTGCGCCGGAAGGAGAGCGTGACGCACCAGTGCAGGATCCTCCGGAAAGACGGGAAGGTATTATGGGCCGAGATAACCCTGAGGCCCCTCCTCAACGAGGAGGGGGACGTAACAAAGTTACAGTCGGCGGCACGCGACATTTCGGCCCGAAAGAAGGCGGAGGAGGCCCTCCGGCTCAGCGAAAAGCGCTACCGCGACCTGATAAACTACAGCCAGGCATACTTCTGCACCCACGACCTCGGCGGCACCATCCGCGACGTGAACCCTTACCTGCTGAACATGCTCGGCTGCACCGCCGCCGATATGGTGGGCAGGAACCTGAACGCCTTCTTCCCCGCCTCCTATGGCCCTAATGTCGATGATTACCTGCGCCAGTTCGATGACCGCACCGTGGTGAACGGCATCATGACCATCCTGAACAAGGAGGGCGACGTGCGAAGCCTGTCTTATCAAAACTATAAGGTGGAGGAGCCCGATGCAACCCCCTATATCATCGGCATTGCCCAGGACATCACCGACCGCCTGCACACGGAGCAGCATCTCAAGCAGGCCAAAGAGGCCGCCGAGGAGTCGGCGCGGGTAAAAGAGAACTTTATGGCCAACATGAGCCACGAGATAAGGACCCCGATGAACGGCATACTCGGCATGACGGGCCTGCTGCGCAAAACGCAGCTCGACGAGGCACAACGGAATTACCTCAACATCATCCACTCGTCTGCCGACAACCTGCTGGTGGTCATCAACGACATCCTCGATATCTCCAAAATAGAGGCGGGCAAAATGGAGCTGGAGGAAATTCCCTTCGATTTGGCGGAGGCGGTAAAAGGAGCCTTTCAGGCGCTTATATATAAAGCGGAGGAAAAGGAAATAAGCTACGAACTGAAACCACTGGAGCTGCCGCGCACTCCCCTGCTCGGCGACCCGCACCGGCTGCACCAGGTGCTGCTCAACCTGCTGCACAATGCCATCAAGTTCACGGAGGCAGGTTCTGTCACGCTCTCCTGCCAGGCGCTGGAGGAAACCGCAGACGCCCTGACCATAGAGCTGACTGTGGCCGACACCGGAATCGGAATACCGGAGTCGAAACTGCACGCTATTTTCGAAGGTTTTACGCAAGCCTACTCCGACACCACGCGCAAGTATGGCGGCACCGGTCTCGGCCTGAGCATCTGCAAGTCGCTGATAGAAATGCAGGGCGGCACAATTGCGGTAGCGAGCGAGCGAAAGAAAGGCAGCACCTTTAAAGTCCGGCTTGCTTTCCCTAAATCCAGGGAGGAGGCGCCTCTGCTAAAACAAGAGGACATCGACTACAACAGCCTCAGCCATATATGCCTGTTGCTGGCCGAAGACAATGAAGTAAACATCTTCCTGGCCCAGTCTATTCTGGAGGGGTGGGGAGCTACTGTGGATGTGGCGCGTAACGGCCGTGAAGCCGTGGACATGGCAGCCAGCAAGCTGTATGACGTTGTTCTGATGGACATACAGATGCCGGAACTAAGCGGCATGGAGGCCACCCAGCATATACGGCAGCACCCGGACAAGGCGAAAGCCAGCGTCCCTATTATCGCCCTCACGGCCAATGCCTTAAAGGGAGACGCGGACAGGTACATCAGCATCGGCATGAATGACTATGTCTCTAAACCGTTTGAGGAAGAAAAGCTGTTTATGAAAATAGCGGGCGTGCTGCCCCAGGCCGGAGCGAAAGCGCAGGGCACGGCTTCTGCTTCCCCTACAGCAGAAGCGCAAACCCCGGAAGATCCGTTGTATGACCTGGCGGTGCTGCAGAAACTGGCGCGTGGAAACCAGCAGTTTCTGCAGCGGGCGCAGCAGCTGTTTGTCTCAACCGTGCCCCTCACCGTGGCTGACATGCAACAAAAGCTGACAGAGGAAGACTGGGACGGGGTAAGCGCCGCAGCACACAAACTCAAATCCAGTATCGACACCCTGCGCATCGAAACGTTGAAGGAAGTGGTGCGGCGCATTGAGACTAACGCCAGGCAGCAGACAGACCTCTGGACTGTTGGCGGCGACGTTGCCGAGGTAAAGCAAGTGCTGGACCGGGTAATAGCGCAGTTGCAAGCCAGCTTATCCATTTGATAAACCACTTTAATCATTACAAATAAAGCCATTGGCATATAGCCATATATAAAACTGCCGCGCCAGTTACTGCTGCAGCTTGTATCCGCAGTTGTAACAGTAATTGGCGTCTGTGATATGGCCTTCCTGGTGGCAGTTGGGGCAGGTACGGGTGGTAGCTATCTTTTTGTCGGAGCGGGCCAGTTCTACGGAGACAATACCGGTGGGCACCGCGATAATGCCGTAGCCCATCACCATCACGAAGCTGGCCAAAACCTGCCCGAGCGGAGTAACGGGCGCAATGTCGCCGTAGCCCACGGTGGTAAGCGTCACGATGGTCCAGTAGATGCTGACCGGGATGCTGGTGAAACCGCTTTCGGCTCCCTCGATGATGTACATCAGCGACCCCACGATAACCACCACCGTCAGCACCACGCCCAGGAAGACAAGGATTTTGGTGGCGCTTGCCCGCATGGCCCGCGACAGCACCTGCCCCTCGTTGATAAAACGGGTGAGTTTGAAGATACGCCCGATGCGCAGGAGGCGCAGCACCCGCACCACCAGCAGATACTGGCTCCCCACCAGCACCAGGCTCAGGTAGGTGGGGAATATAGACATGAGGTCGACCAGGCCGAAAAAGGAAAAGACATACTTCAGCGGACGGGGCGTGCTGTATATCCGCAGAAAATACTCTATTGTGAAAATTACTGTGAACGCCCACTCCAGGAGCCGGAAGAGGGGCAGGTACCGCACGTGGAGTTCCGGAACACTCTCGAGGCATACCACCAGCACACTTGCCAGTATCAGCACCAGCAGGATGACGTCGAACACCTTGCCCTTTACCGTCTCGGCTTCAAAAAGGATGATGTACAGTTTCTGCCGCAGCGTTTTATCAGGCGGTGAGGTCATAGGCTTGAATGAGATTTGGAGCTATATACGAAAATCAACACTGAAATAACCCTGGCCGAGCTGCCGCCTGTTATTTTACCTGCAGCAGGGGCAACTCCCTGTCCAAAATTTTCATGCTGTTCAGTTCCTGCACCTTCCGGTTTATTTTGCGTCTGTCGCCAGGGTTGCTGATGGCCTCCTCCGCATCTAGCAGCACAAGAGCGGCGTCATTGTAAAGCACCGGCTTCAGGTGCGGGTATTCCGGCACCTTATATAAGAGACTGCGCACCAGGAACAGCAACCGCAGTATAATAGTGCTGTTCTCCTTGCCATACAGGCGGATGGGGCTCAGACACATTTCGGACAGATCCTCAAACGTTTCATGCTCAAAGCCGATCCTGGCTTTGCCATGGCTGTCGTAGAGCACTTTTTCATCCGTGAGCCGCATGCGCGTGGCAAACAGTGCTGCCAAGTACTCAATGGCTTTAAGGGCGGTGCCAGGGTCGTTTATGCCAGGGCTCAAAGCCTTCACGGCGCTCTCGGTGATATGTTTGAAGCCGAAGATGTAGTTTTCGCTTGGCCGCTCCTCCCTGAAAAAACTCACATGCCCAAAAAACTCCTCCGTGAATTCCTTCATGTCACCATGCTGTCTGCTCACCCGCGCAAACGGAGCGCCTTTTAACAGGAAGCTGCCCAATGGCTTCTCAAAATACAACACTACATCATAGTTACAGCAGATTTTCAGCACAGCGTGCTCGTCCAGGCTTTGCAGGTAACCAGTCTCAGGGCTCTCCAGCGTTTGCCAGTCAGAGGTCCGCGTGAATACCTTCGGGATGCCCGGCCCCCTGTCGCGTTTTATCTCCTCCTCCAGCTTCTTGTGCGTGACCTTGAAGATGCTCTCCAGAATGCTCTCAATCTGGATAGTCTGCGAGATGGAATGGATGAAATACACGAAAAAGCAGAGGCACAAAATGGTAAGGCACATCGCCAGGAAAACAGAAAAGCCAGGAAGCGTGATTTTATAATACTCTGCCCGCACGTTCACCATTATCACCAGTGTGTATATAAGCGTGCCCAGGTACAGGCCCAGCACCCGCTGGTTCGATTTATAGGAGATGAGGCTGGGGATGACACGGGGCGAAAAGTTAGCGGCCGCCTGGTTCAGCACCAGCATCACCATGGTAAAGGAGAAAACCGTGAGGGAGATGATGCCGGTCGTGATGGAACTGAGGATGAGCCGGGCGGTTTCATGGTTGGTGATGATCATGAAAGGGAGGTTGTCCATCACCCTGTTACTGAGCCCGAGAGTCTCCAGATATAGCATCAGCAGGGCCAATCCGAAAAATGAGAGAGAAATTAAGGTGGTGTGAAAGCCAATGCTGTTAACGATATAGGAGTAGGCAAACTTTATCCGGCTTGTGATGGTGTTCATGGGCGCGATGGTTTCTGCCATTTGCGGCAGCTTTTACCTGCTCATGTACTTAAACCGGAACGGGTTGGTTCTAATAAAAGCGCACGTGTGTGCCTTAAAGGCATCCTATATAGCTTTTCATCAGCCTTAAAACTGAAACCTCATTGCCATGCTGTAAAGTGGAGGGCGGTGGGGTCTCAAAAAGATTTAGGTATGCAGGCAAAATCAGCCTGGCGCATCATAGAAGCATCATATGCCACGCAGTCAATAATCCGTCCAATGTTTGGTGTCGTGCTACCTGTGGCTTTACTTATATATAGGGTGGCTGAGAAAACTATTCCGGCACTCGGTGGCCCGCGCGCAGGCTGTTGCTGTCGGTGAGGCAGCCTGCGCAGAACTTGCTCTTGTACTGCCGGAACGTGAGCAGCGGGATATGGGTGTGGTAGGCCCTGGTTTGGATGTATGCCTCGCTGAAGAGGCGCTGCATCAGGTAGCTGTCCTGGGTGGCCAGCACCACCATGTCCGCCCCCTCGCGCTCCGCAAACCTGCTGATGCCTTCCAATACGTCTTCTTCCTCCAGCAGCCGAAACGCGGCGGCCCGTCCCTCCAGTTGCCGCTCAATGCCAGGAATAGCCGCCTCCATCTCTCCTCCCTGCTCCTGCTCTGCCTTGCTATATACCTGCACCAGTGTAATGGCTGCCCCGGCCAGGGCGGCAAATTCGCTTAGCTGCGCCAGCACCTGCGGGTCCTGGTCTGTTAAGTCGGTGGCGAATAGCAGACGCCCCACCCGTTTAAAGGGTTGAGCGGTCGGCACCACCATCACCGGGCAGCTTACCTGCTCCATCACGGCGGCAGCATGGTCGGCGGCTCCCACTCTGCCCCCTTCCGGGTAGGACTCTGCCTGCATCAGCACCAGATAGATTCCTTCGCCCTGCACCACAGCATGTACACCGTCCTTCAGGCTGCCGGGCTGCAGGAGGCAGCTGAAGCGAACATACCCCCTGTCTTCCGGCACCCGTCCGAGCACCCGCTCCCCCAATGCCTGCAGCTGTCTCAGACCACCTTTCTCCTCGGCCGGGGCAACTGTTGGCGTACCTGAGCTTCCGAGCAATAGCAGCTCGGCACCGAGCACGGCGGCAAGCTGGCCCGCATAGCTAAGCAGCAGCAAACCCTCGGCGGGCTTCTCCACTGCAATGGGCACAAGTATCTTTTTTGTTGCATTGCTCATGTACATGTGTCCTCCTTCCTGTTGATGACGGGGCCTGTCAGCATTTGGCGACAGGGAGAATTAACCTAAACTGAAGTTTTATTATTTTTATATATAATTTTGAAGTCAAGTTATATATAGCTCCAATAAATCTGAATGCCATTCTATTACGGTTTCAGAATCCTTTACCTATCAGGGCTTTGTGCAGCAGGTAATCTCGCTGGTGTGGGCGGCGGTGTGTGTAATCTTTGGGCTCAGGTACGGGATGCCCAGGCTCAGGCCGCGCATGATAAACAAGAGCGCCAGCGTCATGCCTATATAGGGCACGGCCCTGTTGAACACGCTGCGCATTTTCAGGCTGATGAGCTTGCCGGACAGCGACACCAGGAACATCAGCGGGAAAGTGCCCAGACCGAAGAGGGCCATATATAACATGGCACCGCTCACACCCGGCGCGCTGATGGCACCCGCCAGCGCGATGTATACAAAGCCGCAGGGCAGCAGGCCGTTCAGCAGCCCTACCATAAAGAGAGCGCCCAGCGAGTTTTTCTGAAAGTAGAAGCTCAGTCTTTTTCGCACCCACGTCATCAGTTTACCGGTGCCCGGCAGGCTGGCGGTTTTGCCTCTTCTCATGGCGGGCACAACCAGCAATAAAAGGATGAGCACTCCTGAAACGACGGACACCGTTTGTTGCAGGCCAGCCAGCTGCAATGTTTCGCCGAAGGCGCCTGCCAGCGCTCCCAGCGTGGCGTAGGTCACGATCCGGCCGCTGTTGTACAGGAGCCGGCCGGCGTAGTACCGCCAGCCGGAACTCCCGACAAAGGGTAGCGCCATGGCTATGGGACCGCACATCCCGACACAATGGAAGCTACCAACTAACCCAAATAAAAAGCCGGCCCAAATCATGGTTTCACTACCTGTATGGCTTGCTCGGCATAATATGTTTTCGCGTCTGCGGTAAAGCTCACGCGCACTTTCCACAGCCCTTTCTCCAACTCAGCAGTCTCTACCAATTGGCTAAGGTCGCGCCCTAACTGCAGGGGCAGTTCCTGGTCCAGTTTGCCGTCGGAGGGGCGGAACAGGTTGATTTTGCCGTTGATGCGCTGCCCTCCGAAACTCTCCGGCAGCTGCAGCAGAACGTTTTGCGCCTCCGGGTCATATTCAATCGCCACGTCACCGGCAGCTACTGTCCTGTCGACCCTGTCGATGTGGTCCTGGAACCGGATTTCCTGCTCATAGTAGTTTTTGCTGACCAGGTCCACCTCCTGGTTCATGGCGCGGTACACAAACATGGCAATGTAGCTCATGAACAGCACCATGGCCCCCACAATGGCATATGGCCAGAGGGTGAAGCTCTTATTTTTATCTGCAGATTTCATCTTGCTTCGTTGTTCGTTACCCGTTATTCGTTTATCGAGTCGTTATTCTTTATCATGCACCCTATTTGGCCGGACCCAGGAACTTGGTTTCCTGCGTCGTGATCAGCTGATCGCCGTGGTACACGCCTATCTCAATTTCAGAATTCAGGCCGGTCAGAAGCTCCTGGGGTATTTCGGTAAAAAACACGCCTTCCACAATCCCCTGCGCTGGCAACACTAATTCATTGCCCACCACCTTGATGGTTCCTTCCTTGTCCAGCAGCCTAAGCGTCAGCGGCATGTCGTGGTTGGTCTTGTTGATGACGGAGATGTTGTACAGGTTCTTGATGTGCCCCTGCTCTGTTTTCTGGTAGAGCTGGCCCGGTGTGCGCAAAATGGTGGCCTCGGCTTCGTCGCGGGTCAGGAGCAGGGCGCTGAGGGCTGTGAGCAGCACCACCAGCACGGCGGTATAGCCCATCACGCGGGAGGTAAAGAACTTCCACTTCTTGCCCTCGGCAATCCCCTCCTCCGATTCGTAGCGGATCAATCCCTCCGGCTTGTCAATCATGCGCATGATGTCGTTGCAGGCGTCGATGCAGGCGGTGCAGTTGATGCACTCCAGCTGCTGCGCGCCGTTGCGGATGTCGATGCCGGTGGGGCAAACCTGCACACACTGGTTGCAGTCGATGCAGTCGCCCTCGGTGCGCTCCTGGCCCTTGCGCAGCTTGCCGCGCGGCTCGCCGCGCACGTAGTCGTAAGCCACCACCACAGTTTTCTTATCCTGCATCACGCCCTGCAGGCGGCCGTACGGGCAAACGATGGTACAGACCTGCTCCCGGAAGTAGGCGAACACCCAGTAAAACACACCCGTAAAGGCTATCAGGGAGGCAAAGCCAATCAGGTGGTTAAAAGGGCCTTCTGTGATGATCTTCTGTAATTCATCAACCCCTATGATATAGGCCAGGAAGATGTTGGCGATCAGAAACGATATCAGCAGGAAAACAGCCGTCTTCGCTCCCTTTTTCAGGATCTTCTCCTGGTTCCAGGGCATTTTGTCCAGGGCACGCTGCTTCGTGTAATCACCCTCGATAGCGTACTCGATGCGGCGGAACACCATCTCCAGGAAGATGGTCTGCGGGCAAATCCAGCCACAGAACACGCGCCCGTACACAACGGTAAAAAGGATGATGAACACGACGAGCGCCAGGAAGGCCAGCACCAGCAGGAAGAAGTCCTGTGGCCAGAACAGCACCCCGAAAATCACAAACTTACCCTCGACTACGTTCAGCATGAGGAGCGGCAAGCCGTTCACTTTGATGAACGGCCCGGCAAACAGGAGCGCCAGCAGCAGGTAGCTGACGTACTTGCGGTAACTGTACAGCTTGCCTTTCGGCTTTTTGGGGTATACCCAAACGCGCTTCCCCTGTTCATCTACGGTCGAGATGTGGTCCCGAAATTCATCGGTCGGTTTTACTTTTGTTGCCATGGCAGTGGTAAATTGTGCGGATTTTATTCCTGCCTTTTTAGAATTTTGAATGAGTGAATTTTGAATGAGTGGATTTAAGAGGAGCGTGTTACGCCCGATTTCTCACTTCAATGCCAAAATTTCCTGTTACAAAATTCTGAAAACACCACCTCGCAAAAGATGACCTAAGTCATATACCGCGGTGATTGTCGTCAGCAATGGCAGTTCAAAGCAACACTTGCCTTGGTTTTATGATCTATTCCGGTGATGGGGCTGAATTTAAAAAGGAAAAGCTGCAAGAACATTATATGATGTCCCTGCAGCTTTCGAGGAGTGCCTATTCAGGCATTTCCTAATCCTTATATCTTCAAATCTCCAAATCTATTCCTTGTCGCCCTGCGGTTCTTTGGCGTTGGCAGGGTTAGAGCCCTGCAGCGAGAGGATATAGCTGGACACTTCCAGCATCTGGTCTTTTGTCAACTTGCCCTGCCAGGGCACCATGCCTTTGGCCGGCACACCGTATTTCACCGTCTTGAAAATCTCGTTCACGTCGCCTCCGTGCAGCCAGTATTCATCCGTCAGGTTGGGCCCTACCGTACCCTGCCCCTCCTGGCCGTGGCATGCCGCACAGTTGGTGCTGAAGATGGACTTGCCGGACGCGAGGGCTGCGGCATCTGTGAGAGCTTCATAGTTTGTCACAGCATTCGGATCGTCGGGCGTCAGGGCGGCAAGCAAGGCGGCCTGCTCCATCTCCGCCTCATACTCCTCTGTCTGCAGCGCCCCGGTCATGAACACGTGGTAGTGCAGCATATAGCCCACGGCAAACACGATACTGGCATAGAACATCGTCTTCCACCAGGGCGGCAGGTCGTTGTCGTACTCCTGTATGCCGTCGAAGTCGTGGTGCGAGTGGATTTCGTCCTTTACCTTGCCTGTCATGAGAGAGGTGTCACCCCGCAGCAGGAACAGCACCCGCCCGGCAAATGAGCCTTGGAACTCCCCGTTGTAGATAGAATCTCCCAGCATCGGCACAAACAGGCGGAACATCATGATGAGCACCAGCACAATCAGCAGGAAAATAACGCCGATTAATGCGATGGTGAAGTGTACCAGCGCCGGCAGTTTCATAAAAGGCACTTCGGCCGGAGCCACGGCGTTCGCACCCGGATCAGCCGCAGGTGCCGCCGGAACTTCAACGGCAGCTTCAGCGGGCTTGTCGCTTTCTGCTTTGATATAGGCGATTACGTTGGCAATGTCCTCATCCGAGAGGGAGCCGCCAAAGGCTGGCATCGGCACCTTGTTGAATTTCTCGAACAGGGCAACAGCGTCCTTATCCCCTGCCTGCACCAGTTCCTGCGAGTTTTTGATGAACTTCACCAGCCACTCGTCGCCGCGGCGCTTGTGGGCGTCTTTCAGGGCGGGGCCCACCACGTCGGCCTCCAGGCTATGGCAGGCGGAGCAGTTGCCCTCGAATATGGCCTTTCCGGCTACGGCATCCTGCGCCTGTGCCGCCGGTGTGCCCAGCAGCAGCAGCCCGGCCGCTAGGGCCAGTCCGCCTTTTCCGAGTATGTTCCTTAAAGATTTCATCTTCTTGTTCCATCAATGTTTTTGTCTTCCTCCTCACTGTCGCAAGCGATGCTGCTCATGGCCTGCGCATATTTTTTGTCCATCAGGGCCACGTACACGATCAGGCCCAGGAAAAACACGAAGAAGATACTGAACGAGATAAGCGGGTATACCTCGATGCCGTCTATGGCTTGCAAAACGTTCTTATACATTTCTTTAGAAGTTGTGACACTCGTATCTCGTATCAGGTATCACGAATTACACTTCTCAAATGTCGTGTGTCGTGATACGTGATACGGATGTCGTTTTTCTACTCTTTCACTTTAACATCCGTACCAAGGCGCTGCAGGTAGGCAATCAGGGCTACGATTTCCTTCTCGGGGGCTACCTCGATGCCTTCTTTGGCCAGGTCAGCAGAAATCCCTTTCGCCTGTTGCATCAGCTCCTCGTTGGCCTTGGCTATATAGTCGTCCTCGTACGGCACACCCAGCTTCTTCAGCACTTCCAGTTTATCCTGGGTGGTGCTCATATCTACCTCCTGCTCAAACAGCCAGGGGTAGGCCGGCATTATGGAGCCCGGCGACATAGAGGTAGGGTCCATCATGTGATGGTAGTGCCACGAGTGCGGGTACTTGCCCCCCACCCGGTGCAGGTCCGGGCCGGTGCGCTTGGAGCCCCACAGGAAGTTGTGGTCGTACACGAACTCTCCCGCTTTGGAGTACTCGCCATAGCGCTCAGTCTCCGACCTGAACGGACGAACCATCTGGGTGTGGCAGTTCACGCATCCCTCTTTTATATATAAGTCGCGGCCCTGCAGCTCCAGCGAGGTATAGGGTTTCACGCTGGCGATGGTCGGCACGTTAGATTTGATGACAAAGGCCGGGATGAACTCTACCAGACCGCCAATCAGGATGGCAACGGTTGCCCATATAGCCATTTGTGTCGGGCGCTTCTCAATCCAGCTGTGCCAGTGGCCCGCGTTCATGCTGGCGGCAGGCACAATCACAGGGGCCTCGGTGCGCTCATTCGCCTCCAGGCTTCCTGCTTTGGCGGTCTTGTAGAGGTTATATACCATCAGGAACACGCCACTCAGGTAAAACACGCCACCCACCCCGCGCATGTAGTACATCGGCACAATCTGCAGCACCGTCTCCAGAAAGTTAGAATACTGCAAGGTGCCTTCCGGCGTGAACTGCTTCCACATCAGCCCTTGCGTGAAACCTGCCCAGTACATCGGGATGGCATAGAAAAGGATGCCCAGCGTGCCCAGCCAGAAGTGCGCGTTCGCCAGCTTCCTGGAGTGCAGTTGTATTTTGTAAAGGCGCGGGAACAACCAGTAGAGCATGGCAAATGTCAGGAAGCCGTTCCACCCGAGTGCGCCTACGTGTACGTGTGCCACTATCCAGTCGGTGAAGTGAGCGATGGCGTTCACGTTCTTCAGCGACAGCATCGGTCCCTCGAAGGTAGCCATGCCGTAAGCGGTAATCGCCACCACCATAAACTTCAGCACGGGCTCTTCACGCACTTTGTCCCAGGCGCCGCGCAGCGTCAGCAAGCCGTTGATCATACCACCCCAGCTTGGGGCCAGCAGCATCACCGAAAAAACCACCCCCAGCGACTGTGCCCAGTCAGGCAGCGAGGTATAGAGCAAGTGGTGCGGGCCCGCCCATATATAAATGAAGATCAGCGACCAGAAGTGAATGATGGACAGGCGGTACGAGTACACCGGGCGGTTCGCCGCCTTGGGCAGGAAGTAGTACATCAGGCCCAGGAAAGGCGTGGTCAGGAAGAACGCCACTGCGTTGTGGCCGTACCACCACTGCACCAGCGCATCCTGCACCCCGGCGTAGCCGGAGTAGCTCTTGAAGAGGTTAACCGGCATCTCGTAGGAGTTTACGATGTGCAGCACGGCCACTGTCAGGAAGGTGGCGATGTAGAACCAGATGGCCACATACATGTGGCGCTCGCGGCGGCGGGCCAGCGTGCCGAACATGTTCCAGCCAAACACCACCCATATCAGCGTGATGGCAATGTCGATAGGCCACTCCAGCTCAGCATATTCTTTAGAGGTGGTCATGCCCAGCGGCAGGGTGATAACGGCCGCCACGATGATCAGCTGCCAGCCCCAGAAGTTAATTTTGCTGAGCAGGTCGCTGTACATGCGGGTTTTGCAGAGGCGCTGCAGCGAGTAGTACACCCCCATGAAGATGGCGTTGCCCACAAAGGCGAAGATAACGGCATTGGTGTGCAACGGCCTTACGCGGCCGAACGTGGTATACTGGGTTCCCATGTTCACGTCCGGATTTGCCAGCTGGAAGGCGATGATCACCCCGATCAGCATACCGGCAATGCCCCAGAACACGGTGGCGATGCCAAAATCCCGGACGATCTTGTTGTCATAAAAGAACGTGTCGGTCACGCCCCGGTCCGCGCCCTTCGGCACCATCCTGTCAGGCGCATTCTCTAAGACTTTGGCTACATTAGTTGACATGTGCGGTGTCCTCCATTTTGATTGCGTGTTGAGTTTTATCTTATTTGATGGCTACAAATTTCTGCAGCGAACGGGCGCGAAAAGATGACGAATGTCATAGCCGGGGGTGATTGTTCTCAGCCGCGGGTAATTCAGGAGGCTTTCTCCCTGGAACCGGGCTTTGCTTTGGGAGCGGTATCGTTGTCAAAAAGCATCCGGACGGCGGGCGTGTAGTCGTCGTCGTACTGGCCGGAGCGCACCGCCCACAGGAAAGCGCCCAGGAACAGGCCCGCCACGGTGATACTGACGCCTATCATTAAAAAGATGATGTACATGGCCTTATGAATTAGAAATTAAAAATTAGAAATTATATATGCCGAAGGGGTTCTAAAGACCTCGCGGTCTCCGAAGTCCCCGCGAGCGTCTGCCCCGAAGGCCGCAGCTATATATAACCCGGACACTTGGGATATACAATCCAGCCACTCGCGGGAGCTCCCGAAATGCTTCGGGGCAGGTGCGCACGCTGCAAGGACTTCTGTTGTTACAGCCCCGCCCGTCTGGCCGCAATTTTCACCGACAGCGTGGCAAAAACAATCACGCTCAGCGAGCTGATGGGCATCAGGATGGCAGACACGATGGGCGAAAAAAGCCCCTGCACCGCCAGCGTCAGCCCGAAGACGTTGTACACCAGCGACACCGCGAAGGTGGCCAGGATAATGAGCATGGTTGTTTTGGAGAAGCTCAGGAACTTGCTCAGCTTGTTAAAGGCAGTGGCATCCAGTATGGCGTCGCAGGACGGCGAGAAGTTGGTGACGCTGTTGGTCAGGGCTATCCCGGCGTCGCTCTGGCGCAGGGCACCCGCATCGTTCAGGCCGTCCCCCACCATCATTACCTGGTGGCGCTGTTCTTTAAGATGCTGGATGTACTCGAGCTTCTGTACCGGGCTCTGGTTAAAATTCAGTTCCGCTTCCTGGCCCAGCAAGCCTCTCAGGCGCTCCTGCTCGTGGGCGTTGTCACCGGAAAGCACGGCAAGCTTCTTGTCACGCAGATCCGTGAGTATATGCTCCAGTCCCTGCCGGTACACGTTGTAAAAAGTGTAATACCCCAGCACCACGCCATCCACAGAAACATATACCGCCGTTTCAAGTGCATCCTTCGCAGCTTCTTCTTTAATGCCTATATAGGAGGCTGATCCGGCACGGACCATATAGCCGTTTGCCTCGCCTGCCAGTCCTTTTCCGGCAACCTCTCGGAAATGCTGCACTGCTGTTGGCTCACCGCGCAGGCTCTGGAAAATGCGCTGGCTCAAGGGGTGGGTGGAGTGGCGCAATATAGATTTCAGGCTTTGCTCCTGTGCCGCCGTCAGGGGCTTTCCGGTATAGTGCAACTCGGCTGCGCTCGGCTCGGTGAGGGTGCCCGTTTTATCAAACACCACCGTGTCAATTTTGGCAAGCGTTTCCACCACAGCCGTGTTCTTCAGGTAAAACTTATTCTTCCCGAACACCCGCAGGGTATGGCCATGCACAAAGGGCGTGGCCAGCGACAAAGCGCACGGGCAGGCAATAATCAGCACGGAGGTAAAAGCCTTCATGGCCATGTTCATATCGCGGGGCACCCAGTAGGCGAGCGCGCCGGCAGCCACCAGCAGCGTCACGATGATGAACCACTTGCCGGCCGCGTTGGCATACGTGCTCACGCGCTGCTGCTCCTCCTTGGAGAAAACACTGTCGTTCCAGAGTTGCGTCAGGTAGCCCTGCGACACCTCCTTCACCACCTCCAACTCAAGGCTCTCTCCCACCTGCCGCCCCCCGGCATAAATGACCTCGCCCGCCACCTTTTCCACCGGCTCCGACTCGCCACTCACAAAACTGTAATCGATCAGGGCGGCGCCCTGCAGCAGGATGGCGTCGGCGGGAATAAGCTCCTGGTTCCGGATGCGGATGCGGTCGCCTACTTTCAGGTTACGAACGGCCGTGGCCTCCTCCTCGCCGGAGCCCTTCAGCACCGTCACCGACACGGGAAAATAAGAGGTATAGTCCCTGTCGAAGGAAAGCGTGTCATAGGTTCTCTGCTGAAAGTATTTGCCGATCAGCATGAAGAACACGAGGCCGGTGAAGGAATCGAAATAGCCGGGCCCGGTGCCGGTAACGACCTGGTAGATGCTGACCGTGAACAGCGCCAGCAGACCTGTGGCGATGGGCAGGTCGATGTTCACCATCCGCTGCCGGATGCCCTCCATGGCCGAGGTGAAAAAGCCGCGCGCGCTGTACACAAACACCGGGATAGAGAGCAGCAGGCTCAGGTACCCGAAAAAGGAGCCGAAGCTGCGCTGCAGCCCCTCTGTTACGGCCAGGTAATCGGGGAAGGCCAGCAACATAACGTTGCCGAAGCAAAAGCCCGCGATGCCCAGTTTATAGATGAGAGTGTGGCTTGTCCTGGTTGTTTTACGGCCGTCGGTATCTGCCAGGGTAATTTCAGGCTCGTACCCGATGCGCGCCAGCAGGGCCACCACTTCGCGCAGGCTGGTTTGCTGGTTAAGAAATGTCAGCGACACTTCTTTGCGCAGGAAATTAACGGTGGACTCCGAAATGCCGGGGTTGAGCTTGAACAGGTTCTCCAGCAGCCAGATGCAGGAACTGCAGTGCATCTGCGGTATATAAAACGTAAGCTTGCAGATATGCTCGTTCCTGAAGCTGATCAGTTGGGTCTCCACCCCGGTATCGTCCAGATATGCAAAGCGCGACTCGGAAGCCTGCTTTTTTCCCGTAATTCCCGGATTCTCCTCCAGGTTGTAATAGGTGCAGAGGTTATTCTCCTCCAGCAGTTCATATACGGCTTTACACCCGGTGCAGCAGAAAGCCTTGTCGTGGGCAAAGACAAGCTCCTCCACGCAGGCATCCCCGCAGTGGTAGCAATTCTGGACATTGGTTTGGAGTGCGGCTTCCATCTCAACTTTCTCTGTATAGTCTCTTGCAAAAGTAAATGGCGACAGCCCGGCAAAAGATGATGGAAGTCAATAGCCGACATGATTCTTGTCACTGGCTATATATAGACAGGGAAACAGCTGCAAGCACAAAGGAATCTATAGGGAAATCAGCCCCGCCAATCTACAGCCCAACGGCAGAAGTAGCTTGATAACCCTTTGTGACACCAAATGACTTTACAAGCAATAAAAAACCGCTGAGAAGCTTCATCTTTCAGGTCAGGTAGTTACACATATATATCAATGGATCAGACACGTATATGTTATCATCTACTCATCATATAATGGATAATCATTTATAAATGAGCCAGAACTTCACAGCTATACAAGCAGGTGTAAGCAAAATTACAGGTTTTGTTACCTGCTCCAGGTTACGTCATGAGGGTTTGTAGGTGCTGAAGGTTTTGTCTGTGTAGAACACCATGATTTGCTCAATGGCTTTTTCAGAGGCTGCGGGCGCTTGTGCAGCAGTTGATGCTTCTTGTACTTTTCCTGCTATGGCTGCCGGCGACGGTGCCTCCTTTTCCTCCAGAGAAGCAGGGGCAGCGGCACGTGTGGCCTGCGGTTTTTCCTTACCAACTGTAGCTAAACGGATTAGCATGTCCCCCTCGCCCAACAGCAGCCAGTCACGGGCTATTTCCCGGTAGGTGCTTACTATCTTCAACACCACGTCCAGACTCGGCTTGTTGCGGCCGCTGAGGATATGGCTGACGATAGCACGCGGCACATCTATATTGTCGGCGAGTTGCGTTGAGGTCAGGCCTTTATACTCCATCAGTTGCCGTATCCGATCCACCATATGACTGTCTATGTATGCTGTATTTTGTTTTACAAATGTAATATACATCATCTTCATCAAACCACAAAAGCTAAATTCCAACATCTATATCAGGTTCAACTCAGATTGTCTATTAAAGAATCTATACATTGTAAGTCAATGACTTATTTCATTTAAAAACGTTCCAAATAGACCTGTTTACATTTGTATATACATTTCTAAACAGTTGCATATGTAAGTCACAGCATTGGCCGGAAAGAATATTGCGGAGTGGGAAATCGGAGTGTTGCTTTCTACTGCATTTGGCGCTGGAACCTGCTATAAATCATTCTTCCAAACTCATTTATGACACAATGGCAGCACAAAGCGATGCGTTTGTGGATAACTCGAGTTATCCACAAACGCATCGCTTTCAGCAGTTTATCAGCCTGTGCTTTATTTATAACTCCGCTTACGGACAGCGGATCAAATATGGAATGTGACAGAAACAGCGAATTTCCTGACGGTAAAGAAGGAGACAGATGTGATATTTCAGGATTGTACTTTTTTAAGCCATTTGCTATAAAAGAGAGATGCATGTTCCTGGTGCTTTCTCCGCACCGGACACAGGCATCCCTTTAAGTTTCAGAAAAGCTGACTTTACTTCACCAGCAGAACGCCATGCATTCGTTGCCAGTGCTCCGGATAGGTGCAGACGAAGTGGTAGACGCCGGGCGCGGCGGGCGCCGTGAACTCCATCTCTACCGTCTGCCCCGGCAAAACCATGGGCGAGGCAGCAATCACTGCAGAATCATTGGGAACGTAGTTTCCGGAAGCCCCAATCTTAGCACCGGCTATCGCCACCTGCCTGTACGTGTCCGGAGTTGTGAAAACGACGTTATGCACCATGGGCATATCCACTCCCTCGTTGATGAAGGTTAGCTTTACATGCGCACCTGCTCTAACCTCCAGGGTGTCTTGGTCATATGCAATCTCCTCCAGGATGTTCCCGGTGGCCCGCAGCAGCACATCATCTACCTGCTGCAGGATAGTGTCCGGCGCTTCCTCCACCACGGGTGCGCTGGAGGCTGTGGCACTGTCTATCAAGGTATCTTCCGTTGAGGAGGCACCGGTGCTCGCTTCGCCACCATCAGGCTGGTTGCAACGCCACAGGAGGAGGCAGCTGCCGAGGAGGCATATGCTATATATTTTTCTTTTCATCGCATGGTGTTTTGGCGGGGCAGAGAGCGTATCTTTTAACAATGTACCGCCTCCCTTACCCGAAGTAAGCCTTCTCCAACTCTTTGTCGTGGCCGTAGATGTCGTCCCTGAAATGGATTTGCCCGTTCTCGTCTACCCAACTGGTGAAGTACACGATGTACACCTGCACCTTCGTGGGCAATGTCACCCAGGTTTCCTCTTCCCCTGTCATAGTATCTCTTATTCTAGCCTCATCCCATTCCGGCATGTCCTGCAACAGATATTTGGCCAGTTCCACCGGGTATTCTACCCGCACACAGCCGTGGCTGAAGTCGCGGGAGGTCTGACTGAACAGGGCATCGGCCGGGGTATCGTGCAGGTAAACGGCATACTCGTTCGGGAACAGGAACTTGATGGTTCCCAGGGAGTTTTTAGGGCCGGGCTTCTGGCGCACGAGGTACTTAAAATTATCCTTCGTGACGCTTTCCCAATCGATGGATTCGGGTGACACAGGTTTTCTGGCTTTGTCCTTGGTGACGACCTCCATGTTCTGCGTGGCCAGCCAGCCGGGGTTCCGGAGCATATGGGGTTTTATCTCGGCCTCCACGATGGTGTTGGGCACGTTCCAGTAAGGCGCCAGCACCACGTACTCCAGCTTGTCGCTGAAAATGGGCGTGGAGTGCATGGTCTTCCCCACAATCACGCGCATGTCCATCACTTCCTTGTACTGCCGCTCTGCGTCCGGCTCGCCGTCCGGGTCCTCGTATATATAGAGCTTGTACTCCGGGATGTTCACCCATATAAACTTTTGCTCAAGGCTTTTAGGCACCATGCGCTTCGGAATCCAGCGCCAGCGCTCCATGTTGATCATGACTTGGCGGATGCGCTCCTCGAGGGGAATGTTGAGTGTGGCCAGGGTCTTGCCTCCCACCACGCCATCCTGCGCCAGGCCGTTGCGCATCTGGAAGTTCTTTACCTCCTGCACCAGTTTCTCATCGTAGACACTCATGCCAGAGTCAGCAGAGTCTAACCTGACATCGGGGTTCAGGCGTTTGCGAAGCGCGATGACGGCTGCGCCTGAGTCGCCGGGCCGCAGCACCTTGCGGTCAGCCAGCTCAATTTTAGGCCAGCCGCCCTCCTTCTGCAAGACACGGTACTCCTGCAGCTTGTCGCGCAGACGCGTATAGCCGGCGTGCAGCGCCCCGAACTCATCATACGGGTATGTGCTCTCCCGCTCGTTCAGAATCGTCTGGAGCGCCTTGTGCAGCTTTATCTTGTTCTTCTTCACATCCCAGGCCACCTCGGTGACGTTGGGGTTAACGCGGCCGCGGTAAAAGTCGGAGGCGTAATTGAAGTAAGAGGCCGTGAGGGCCACGTCAATTTTCTGCTGCAGTTCCAGCCGCGCCGAGTCGCTGGGCTCCAGCTGCTTGTACTGCTCCAGCATTTTGCCGATGTCCATGATACGGTAGTTCTCCGGGTCAAGGCCCTCTTTGTCGGCGCTGTCAACGGCGGCCAGGAACTTTTCGGTCTCAGACACCGGTTCGTTCTCCCGGAACCACGCCAGCTGGTAGTTGCGGTCGCCGTAAAAGACGAACATCAGTTCCTCCAGCTTTTTAAACTCCGGCTGCTGCTCTAAAAACCGCTGCACAAACACGCTGTCGGTGGTGGCTTGCGGCAGCGCTTCTTCCCCGAATAAGCCAGAAGCGATGCCCCCGTCTCCCGAAGAAGTCTGGTTGCAGCCGGCAATGGCGAAGAGGCAAATAAACGCGAGTATGGGGGTGGAAAGGTGTTTTTTGATATAAGGGTTCATGTCTTGTTTTGTCTGTTTAGGTGCTGCTTCACATAGCCTTCATAAAAGGCTAACGCAGCGGTGGCAACCGTCAGCCTGTTCTTGGTAATATCCTATCTAAAAGCAGCTATGTATACTGGCAAAGGCATATTATCTCTTTGTACTCCAAAGCATGATAAAAAGTTATGAGGCCCTGCGGCCCCGGTTTCTGTGCATCCCTGCAGCAGGCACCTCTGCAAAAAGTCTTCCAAAGTAGAAATGAAAACAGCGCGGCAAGCTTATATGTTTAAGTTAAAAGGACATGAAATGGCAGGATGCTTGCCTCTGCTTCCGGGAAAGCGCTATAATGCGTATCTTCACCTCACAGATCAAAATAATTTATGAACGTATACTCCCGCTTCTTACTGGGGCTGAGTGTGGCAGGCACCCTACAGCTTGTCTCCTGCTCCACCCAGCTCACGAATCAGGACCAGACCATGACGAACGAACAAAGCACCCCAGCATCGGCCCCTGCCGACGTACACAGCTATGCCAGGCCCGCTGAGGCCGTGGCCAAACACCTCGACCTTGACCTCACTGTTGACTTTGACCGCAAGGCACTGACCGGACAGGCCACCTATCTCATTGAAAACAAGACAGGCACCAACGAGATTATTTTCGACACCCGCAACCTGCACATTGAGCAGGTGCTGCTGGGAGATGAGCTGGAAGAAACGACTTTTGAGCTTGGCGAGGGAAATAAGACGCTGGGCCGGCCGCTCATCGTACACGTCAGGCCTGACACGAAAAAAGTAACCATCCGGTACAGCACCTCCCCCGAAGCGGCTGCGCTGCAGTGGCTGAACCCGCAGCAGACGGCCGGCAAAGAGCACCCCTTCCTGTTCACGCAGTCGCAGGCCATCCTGGCGCGCACCTGGATACCGATCCAGGACAGCCCCGGCATCCGTATCACTTACAACGCAAAAGTAAAAGTGCCCCAGGAACTGCTGGCCGTGATGAGCGCTGAGAACCCGGTGGAGAAAAACGACAGCGGCCTATATACCTTCGCGATGAAGCAGCCGATCCCGTCGTACCTCATGGCGCTGTCGGTAGGCGACCTGGCTTTCCGGGAGATAGGGCCGCAGACAGGCATATATGCCGAGCCCGCCACCATCGAGGCCGCCGCTTACGAGTTCGCAGAGATGGACAAGATGCTGCACGCCGCCGAAAAGCTCTACGGCAAATACCGCTGGGACCGTTACGACCTGCTGGTGCTGCCGCCCTCTTTCCCCTTCGGCGGGATGGAGAATCCGCGCCTGACCTTTGTGACACCCACAGTGCTGGCCAAAGACCGTTCGCTCACCAGCCTGATTGCGCACGAGCTGGCGCACAGTTGGAGCGGCAACCTGGTGACGAACGCCACCTGGAACGACTTCTGGCTGAATGAGGGCTTTACGGTGTACTTCGAGCGGCGCATCATGGAGGAGCTGTATGGGAAGGAATACGCCGACATGCTGAACGTGCTGGGCTACCAGGACCTGAACAATACGCTGGACGAGCTGGGCCGCGAAAGCGAGGACACCCGCCTGAAACTGGACCTGGAAGGCCGCGACCCGGACGAGGGGCTGACGGACATTGCCTATGAGAAAGGCAACTTCTTCCTGCAGAACATAGAGCGGGCCGTAGGACGGGAGCGGTTTGATGCTTTCGTGAATAACTACTTCGGCACCTTCGCTTTCCAGAGCACCACCACCGATAAATTCCTGGACTTCCTGCGTTCTGAACTGATAAGAGGCGATGAAGCGCTGGCAGAGAAAATCAACGTCGAGGGATGGGTGTATACGCCGGGGCTGCCTGCTGACTTTGTGGTGCCGACCTCCACGCGCTTCGCAGAGGTGGAAGGGGCCTTCCGGAACTGGCAAAGCGGCAAGCCCGCCACAGAACTGAAAACGCAGGAATGGTCGAGCCACGAGTGGCTGCACTTTATCCGGATGCTGCCCGAGGAGATGACGCAGCAGCAGATGGCGGAACTGGACAAGGCCTTCAACTTCACCAACTCCGGCAACTCGGAAGTACTGGCGGCCTGGATCCTGCACGCCATCCGCCACAACTACACAACAGCCGACCAGGCCCTCGAGACCTTCCTGACCCATGTGGGCCGCCGAAAATTCCTGGTGCCGCTCTACAAAGCGCTTATCGAGACGCCGGAGGGCAAGGAGAAAGCCCTGGCCATATATGCCAAAGCACGCCCGAACTACCATGCCGTGTCCACGGCCACGCTGGATGAACTCCTGAAATGATATATAAATCAGCTAAATAAAAAAGGCAGCAATATAGCTGCCTTTTTTATTGTAAAATGTGAGAGGCTCTGTCACCTTCCTGCCTGCATGTTGAGCCGGGCGAAGGTACAGAGCCTCTCTTGTGACATAAGGAACACCGGCTTATTTCTCAGCCTCTTTGTTCACTGTTTTTTCAGCAATTTTGGTTAGCAAAACATCGGTCTTCTTCTCCTCTTCGAGCGTCATCACCAACTGCTCCAGCACATCGTTCATCCCCAGTTGCTTTGCCCAGGTACAAACCGTACCGTATGCTGCAATCTCATAATGCTCCACCCGCTGAGCAGAACCAATCAGCGCCGCATCCATCACGCTCTCATCGGCTTTCTCGCTCATCATGGACTCGGCTTCCTTTATGATGCCTTCCATGGCTTTGCACTTCTCACCCTTCGCCTTCACTCCCATCATCTTGAAAACACTCTCCAGGCGCTGAATCTGCTGCTCGGTTTCCTGCAGGTGCTTCTCGAACGCCTGCTTCAACTTGTCAGACGAAGTGGCTTTCATCATCTTCGGAAGCGCCTTCGTAATTTGCTGTTCAGCACTGTAAATGTCTTGAAGCTCGTGGAGCAAAAGGTCTTTTAAATTGTTAAGTTTCATAGCTTGGAAAGGTTTCGCGTTAAAAAATAGTGGCTTTGCAGCCATGTGTGTTATCTATACGGCACACCTTTGCCTGAGTTTAGATATATGATTTTTTATTAGCGAAGCACCTGATTTTTTACACCACCACTATATACAATATAACATTATTCATATAATAGAATGTAACTGTGCCTGTTGTATATATGTCTTACAAGTGCTAATATGCGCAGGTGGCGCATTTATGAAACGAAAATATAGGAATGGGGTACTCTAAAAGAAGTAAACCTAAGCCCGGATCAAGCCGGGCATATAACTTATCACGACAGAGCATTAGTGGACATACCTACAGGAAAACTTATAGCCATAGGCGGAAATGAAGACAAAGGGACCTACCCTAACCCCAGGTCGAAGCGAAAGTACTACCTCGACTTTTTTGAACTCGGAATACTGAAGCGCTTTCTGCAGGAAATACCTGCCCGGAAGCCCCGCATCGAGGTCATCACCACGGCGTCAATGATACCGGAGGAGGTGGGCGAGCGCTACATGAGCGCCTTCGGCATTCTGGGCGTGGAGGACGTGGGGCTGATGCACATCCGCTCTGAGGAGGACGCCCTGCTGCCCGAGTACCTGGAGCGGCTAAAGAAAGCAGACGGGGTCATGTTCAGCGGCGGCGACCAGTCGCGCATCACGCGCATGTTCCTGAACACCGACCTGCTCGAGGTGCTCCGCCACCGCTACCAGCACGAGGAATTTGTGATTGCCGGAACAAGCGCCGGGGCCATGGCCATGTCGCGGATCATGATTAAAGGGGGAAGCGCCAAAGAATCCCTGCTGCGGGGGGCCGTGAAGATGGGTGTCGGGCTGAACCTGATCAGCGGCGTGGTCCTCGATACACACTTTGTAATACGGGGCCGCTTCGGGCGCCTGATGGAAGCTGTGGTCACCCACCCCAACACAATCGGCGTCGGCCTGGGGGAGGACACCGGCATCCTGCTGACGGAGGGGCACCTGATTGAGACCATCGGCTCGAACCTGGTGGTGGTGGCCGACGGCCACAGCGTCGCCTATACCAATGTACACGAAATTGAAAAAGGCCGTCCCATCGCCATCGACAACATGGTGATGCACGTGCTGGCCAAAGGCAACCTCTACGATTTCAGTTCCAGGCGCTTCTACAAAAGCAGGGAGGCCTACGAGCAGGCTCAGTTGCAGGAAGCGAAGTGAGTAGCAGGATTATATATGGCCTGCGCTGTTCCGGTTTCTCCCCAAAGACGGCCCCGGTTGCACAGGCAGACCTTCTACCGGAGCGGGCGAGATACCGGGACTGGCAAACTCAGCCTTCCTTATATATCCCCACAAAGGTGGCCTCGCTGCTTTTTTTGCTCGCCCGGTACATGCCCTCCGAGTTAAACGGAAGCGCTACTTCTCCTGCGGCGTTCACCGCAACCAGGCCGCCCTCCCCGCCAAACTGCACCAGTTTATGCAGCACCACCTCGTCGCAGGCCTGCTGCAGCGTATATCCCCTGTACTCCATCAGGCAGGAGACATCGTATGCCACCACGGCCCGCATGAAAAACTCGCCGTGGCCGGTGCAGGAGATAGCGCAGGTCTTGTTGTTGGCATATGTCCCGGCCCCTATCAGGGGCGTGTCGCCGATGCGGCCGTAGCGCTTGTTGGTCATGCCGCCGGTGGAGGTGGCGGCCGCCACGTTTCCGTCCAGGTCCACGGCCACCGCCCCCACCGTCCCGAACTTCTTTTCAGGCTGCTCCGTGTGGTCCAGCATAAACTCGTCAGAGTCGCGCACCTCGCTCCATTGCCTGTAGCGGAAGGCATTGAAGAAGTAACTCTCCGGGGCAAACGGGATGCCCTGGTCGCGGGCGAACTCCTCCGCCCCTCGCCCGCTCAGCAGCACGTGCTCAGAGTGCTGCATCACGGCGCGCGCCAGCGTCACCGGGTTCCGCACGCCCTGCACCCCCGCCACCGCCCCGGCTTCCAGGGTTCTGCCGCACATGATGGCAGCATCCATCTCATGCTTCCCCTCCTTCGTGAACACCGCGCCGCGCCCGGCATTGAACAAGGGACTGTCTTCCAGCAGCACCACGGCCAGTTCCACGGCGTCGAGGGCCGGCTTGCCCTCCTGCAGCAGCCGGTGCCCCGCCTCTGCTGCTTCGCGCAGCGCCTCTCTGTATGCCTTCTCCTGCTCCGCCGTCAGGGCTGCCCTGGTGATGGTCCCGGCTCCGCCGTGTAACGCAATGGCGATGTTTTTCATATATAGTCCTGATGTGGCCGATGTTTTGCTACCCTGTACGCCGATACCGCGCCGGCCGTTTATGTAGCATAAATTTTATCATATAGCGAGCCCGAAATGGACCAAAAACAGCAGAAATTTCGTTATCTTTGTTCTAATCAAGATAACCTATTTTAACAAGATAATTATGTCGTTTGATATTCAAGGTAAGCTGTACGAGACGTTTGAGGAGCAGCAGGTAAGCGAGAAATTCAGGAAGCGTGAGTTTGTGCTGGAGATTCCGGATGGTTCTTTCACCCAGTATGTGAAGTTCCAGCTGACGCAGGACAAGTGCAGCCTGCTGGACCCTTTCAAAAACGGTGACGAGGTGAAAGTGACGTTTAACCTGACGGGCAAGCCCTTCACCAAGAACGGCACCACCATGTACTTCACCAACCTGCAGGCCTGGAGGCTGGAGCCCGCTGCCGGTAATGCCGGTGCCCCTGCCGGTAACGCCCCAATGCAGCAGGACGCACCGTCGTTCTACAGCAGCGACGCGGACAATGACTTGCCCTTCTAGTGCATATATGATTTCAGAATATTAAAGCGGGCGCTGTAGCCCGCTTTTTTTATGTCATCGCCCTGTTTATTCCGGAGAGGTCGGCTGGCCGAAAAGAGGCCGCACGGGTATTTGAAGGGCTGCCCGGGCAAACCCTTCCCGGCTACGCGCCCCGGCTTGCCCTCGCATACCGCTTACACGGAAGCGGTTCAAGATGCCCAAGGCTGGCGCCGGACGTGTATCGGGTGCAATTATTGAACACCCGCCGTGCTGCCACGCATCGGCTTTACGTTATATATACAGCCCCGCTATTTACTATGGACGAACTACAACGCCTTATCCTGCACGGCGAAAGCGACACCCTGGATTTCAAGCAGCGCGTGACACAGCCGGAGAAGATCGCCCGCACCCTCGTTTCTTTCGCCAACACAAGGGGCGGCGTCATCCTGGTCGGCGTAAAGGACAACGGCACCATTACCGGCATCGACCCTGAAGAAGAGAAACACACGCTGCAGCAGGCCGCTGACTTTTTCTGCGATCCTCCTGTAAAAGTTTCATACGAAGAGGTAGAGGATGACCACCGCACGGTGCTTAAAGTAATCATTCAGGAAAGCGAGACTAAGCCCCACTATGCCAAAGTGAAGGAAAATGATTGGCGCGGCTATGTGCGTGTGAAGGACACGAGTGTGCAGACTAGCAAGGTAGTTGACAAGGTACTGGCGCAGGAGGCGGGCCACCTGGGGCGGCTCCCCCTCGACCGGCATGAAAACGCGGTGCTGACGTACCTGCAAACAACTCCCCGCATCACGCTGCGGCAGTATATGAAGTTGGCCAATCTGTCGGAGCGGCGCGCCTACCGCACGCTGGTAAAGCTGGTGATACACGGCTACCTGCGCCTCCACGACAAAGAGAAGGAGGATTTTTACACCCTAAGCTAAGCCCCGCTGAAGAGACTCGCACCCACTGCTATATATGAGGATGGCTGAAATATCGGTTTACCGGAACACGATCAGGTTTCCTTTCTCATAGTACTCGCTGTGGCTGTACTCACCACGCTCATCGTATACCTTCCAACTCCCGAACCAGTAGTAGCGTATATCCCGCTCCGTTTCGTCCACTCTTGCCTGCCCTTCCCTGGCCAGCGCTCCGTTCTCATGAAAGCACTGCACCGTCATGAAGTCCTGCCGGCGCAGGTGCCTCTCCAACATATATAGCCTGCCGCTGGGGTAATAGAAATAACGCCAGGTGCCTACCTCCCTGCCATGCCTGAACCTCCCCTTCCGGATCAGGGTTTCACCGTCGGGGCCTTTCAATTTCCACATGCCGTGGTACCTGCCCAGTTTGTCCATGCGGTTGATACGGAAAGGCCATATCCCCTTTGCCGTTTTCTCGCTTACCTTTTGTCTGGTCTGCTGCGCATCCGCCCCGTAAGGCAGCAGCGCAATGAACAGGGCTAAAACAATTCGTGCAATCATAAGGCGCTCAAGTCACAGTTAAGAATCCTCAGCGGTAAGATACGAAAAAAAATAAACTTAACTAAAAGTTTAGTTACAACACTGCCCTCGAATTAAAGTTTTGACAATGAGGGCAATGTATTCGGAGAGACAGCAGCACAAGCCTTCAGGAAACGGCGCAGCCCATGCTCCCGCTGTGTCAGCGTCAGCCTCCTGTAAGAATCTCGCGTAAAATGAATATATACAACCATAAAAGATTCAGGAGCAACATACCAGATTACGGCTCTTACAGAGTTTTCACCCTTAGCCCAGACACTATGGCACGCCCTAAAAACTCCGCCGCCGCATCCGGCACGATGCAGGTATCGAAATCCGACAACGCCACCAGGAGCAAATCCGCCGAAACCAAACCCCAGGACTCAGATGCAGACATCAGGAAAGTGTTCGTGCTGGATACGTCCGTCATCCTCTACGACCACAGCGCCATCCAGAATTTCAAGGAGCATGATGTGGCCATCCCGATCACAGTGCTGGAGGAGCTCGACAACTTCAAGAAGGGCAACGACATCAAGAACTTCGAGGCCCGCGAGTTCATTCGTTTCATAGACAAACTGTCGGCCGAGCACCGGCTGCAGGAGTGGCTGCCGCTGAACGGCAAGAACAAGGGCTCCTTTAAAGTGCTGATGTACGAGTCCACCGCCCTGGATGCCACGACCATCTTCGGCGACAAGAACGACCACCGGATCCTAAACTCGGCCCTGACACTGAAGCAGGAAATGCCCGAGAGCAAGATTGTGCTCGTAACCAAAGACATCAACCTGCGCCTGAAGGCACGCGCCCTCAATATCACCGCCGAGGACTATGAGACAGGCAAGATACAGGATGTGGCGGGCCTCTATTCAGGCAACGACACCATTGAGGATGTGCCGGCAACCGTGATCACAGAGCTGTATGAGAAAGGCGTCTGCGACCCAGCGAGCGTTCTGGAGTACACGCCGAAAGACAATCACTTCTTTATCCTGAAGAGCTTCAGAGGCTCATCCTTAGTTTATTATAACGCGGCCGAGAAGCAACTGGAGCGGGTGGACAAGCTTTCTGCCTTTGGCGTGAAGCCGCGCAACGCCGAGCAGGCCTTTGCCCTGCACGCCTTGCTGAACCCGCAGGTAAAGTTGGTAACGGTGCAGGGAGTGGCGGGCACCGGTAAAACCCTGCTGGCGCTAGCCTCAGCCATTGAGCAGCGCCGCGAGTACAAGCAGATATACCTGGCGCGCCCCGTGGTGCCGCTCAGCAACAAAGACATCGGCTACCTGCCCGGCGACATCAAATCGAAGCTGAACCCCTATATGGAGCCGCTTTGGGACAACCTGAAATATATCCAGAACCAGTTTGCCGAAACGAGCAAGGAGTTCCAGAAGATACGCGACATGGTGGACCTGGAGAAACTGGTGATCACGCCGCTGGCTTATATCCGCGGCCGAAGCCTGTCCAACATCTACTTTATAGTGGACGAGGCGCAGAACCTGACGCCGCACGAGGTGAAAACCATTATCTCCCGTGCAGGCGAGAATACAAAAATCGTCTTTACCGGCGATGTACACCAGATCGACACGCCTTACCTTGACTCACAGAGCAACGGGCTCTCCTACCTCATCGACCGGGCGAAGGAACACCCGCTCTACGCCCACATCACGCTGCTGAAAGGCGAGCGTTCCGAGCTGGCGAACCTGGCCAACGAACTGCTGTAAGAAAGCCATATATACATATATAACAGCGAAGCCTGCGTCTAAAGTCGCAGGCTTCGCTGTTATATATGGAGTATACAAATCTTAGAATGAAAGTATTATGTCTGACGTCTAAAAGTTAGGGTCTAAAGTCCTCCTTCACTTCCGCTTCAGGTAACGGTCCTGCAGGATGAGCATGTGGTGGAGTTCGTGGGCCGCCATCACGTGTATCACGCCGCGCACCGAAATGGGCCGGCCGTTCGTCAGGCCGTAGTTGTTCAGCATGTCGGAAGTGAGGCTGCGGAACATGGCCATGTTGGAGCGGCGCGTCAGTTCGTACTCATCCAGGATAGCCTCGAGCGGGCGGATGTTCGCCAGCGAGTTGTACACGTACTTGTTCTCGTCCCAGCCCGGCAGCGACGCCTCCTCCAGGCGGCTGATGCAGAGGGCACGGTACCCAAAGATGCGCTCCGAGTCGATGAGGTGCTGCAGCACTTCTTTCATGGTCCACTTGCCCTCGGCATACGTCTCCTCTGCCCGCTCGTCGGAAATGTTCTTGAACATATACCGCAGGTCTACGGCCTGCTTCTCCAGCAGATATAAAACATCGCCCTCGGGCAGCAGCGTGACGTACTTCTGGTACACATCGGGATACTCTTCTGCTGTCGGTCTGTTAATGGTGGTTGGCATATGCGGTTCTGGTTTTGGCTGTATTTTTCTTACTGTTATTCAGAAAGAAGGTTTTAAGGCCGAGCAGGCCCTGCTCCACCTCCCTTTGCCTGCGGTATTTCTGCACCGCCCCCAGCACGCGCTCCCAGGGGCTCTGCCCCACCGCCGCCTGCTGCCGCCACACCACCTGCGTGCCCCCCGCCACTGGCGCAAGCGTGATTATTCCCTCAACCGTATGGGTTGTGTTGTGTTCGCTCTGCCTGTAGGTGAGGGAAGACGGGCTGGTGCTCTCCGTGAAAACAAGCAGGCCGTTGCCCACCCTGTCGCCGCTCCATTGCATGCGGGCCCCGGTACCGGACATGGGCCCGCCGTACAGGTGAATCATCGAGGGGTCCACACTTTTGTTCAGCACGCTCCATTTCTCCCAGTGCATCGGGTTTTCCAGCAGGGCATATACCTCCTCCGGCGGGGCCTCCACCACAATGCTCTGCTGCACCTCCAACTGTGTCGGGAGCAGCAGGTAGGAAGCACCGGCCGAGGCTGCCAGCAACAGCGGCACGGGTAAAATCACTTTCAGGAGCAGCTTCATAAAATGTCCTCTATTTGTTCTGTGTAGGGCCGGGAGGCGTTTTTCTACACCAAGTTAAGGCAGCTTTTAGTTCGGAATCAAGCGTGGGACTATAAATATTTTCCGGCACCTGTCTTAAGCGCTGGCAGGCAGCGGTGGCCGGTACAGCCTTAAAGAGCGTTCGCACGTAGAGGGAAGAAAGAGACTATATAAAAACAAAAAGCAATGATACAAGATTGGGTAACAAAGGGCTTCAATTACTCCCAGAATCCTATATTCAAGAAGTTCCTCGGCAAAGCCGGTGGATATATGACCAAGCCCCTGAAGCTCGGCGTGCTGCTGACTTCGGCCTACGGCAAGCTAGTGGACACCGACAGCAAGCAGAGCGGGTTTGAGCAGCTCAAGGAATTCATGTTCACGTTTATCCGGTTGATAAAGGCCTACTTCCGCGGCGACTACCGCCAGGTGGCCAACAAGTCGCTGCTGATTGGCGTGGCGGTGCTCCTTTACCTGGTTACACCCCTGGACATCATCCCGGACTTTATACCGGGCATTGGCCTGCTGGACGATATCAGCCTGATGGCCTGGTTTGTGGATGCTTTCCAGAAGGAGATTGCCAGGTTCCGGGAGTGGGAGGAAGACCGCAACTTCGATCATACCCGCATCGGCACTTTATGAACTTAAGAAAAGCCCATCAAAAAGCCCCGCTTATATATAGCGGGGCTTTTTGTTATAGATAGCTCAATGCTGGTGGAAGGTGTCGGAGACGAAGGACAGCACTTCAGGCAGCGCCTCGCGCCAGTAAGTCCAGTTGTGGGCGCCGTCGCGCACCCGGTACTCGTGTGGTATCTCCTTTTTGCGCAGAGCGATGTGTACCCGCGCATTGCCTTCGTACAAGAAGTCGTCGTCGCCGCAGTCTATATACCAGTTCACCTGCTTCACGGTGTCGGCTGGCAGGCTTTCGATGAGCTCGAGGGCGCTGTGGCGTTTGTAGTAAGTTTCTACCTGGGCATCTGTCGCGGTCACGTTTTTGTTCCCGATGCGGGCCATATAGGTCTTGGCGTCTGCCAGGGAGAGCGGCCCCACGGCGGCGCTCAGCGGGCAGGCCGAGGAGAACAGGTCCGGGCGGTGCAGCGCATACATAAAAGAGCCGCCCCCTCCCATCGATAGCCCGGCCACGGCACGGTAGCGCTTCTCGCCTTTGATGCGGTACTCCTTCTCTATATAGGGCATAAACTCATCAAAAAAGAAATCCTCGTAGCGCCACTCGCCGCTGGGGTCGTTGAAGTAGCCGCGCTGGCCAGTGTTGGCGTCCGGCATCACAATGATCATGGGCGTGGCCGTGCCCTCCGCAATGGCTTTGTCCGTTATCCGGAGCACCTCCCCGAACTGCACCCAGCCGGTCTGGTCGTCACCGGCGCCGTGCAGCAGGTACAGCACCGGGTAGCTGCGCTGCGAGGTGTCGTAGCCCGGCGGCAGGTATATGGCGTACTTCCGGTTGCTTTTCAGGATCTTGCTTTTCAGGGAGAGGTTGTCCATCACTTTGCCGGTGGTCTGGGCAAGCAGCGCCGCCGGGAAGATTAGCATAGTTATAAGTAAGGCTAACAGGTAGTTTTTTCGCATATGGTTGGTTTGATGTTGGGTTTAGGGTTTGGAAAATGACTGGGGTAATTTTTGGAGGTAAATTATATAGGAAGCTGACATTGCTGTTGTATATGGTGTGGGCGGGTTCGGAGCAAATAGCTTCATTTTATTTTTAAGATATTTCGAGTCAAAAAGCTAAAACTTTAAGCATCTTTTCTCATAACGCAAACTCCTGATTAGCTGCAGAAGTGATTTAAAGTTTCAAAACTGATGAGTTTCAGGTACTGTTGCGGGCTTTACTCCTACCAAATTAAAAGTAAGTTGAAGTGGGTTACAACCTTAAATTTACAACTATTTTAACTATCATTATTGTACCTTTTTGTACGCAGGTTTTGATCCGCTTTTATTTTCAAACTATAGCAAACTATGGAAAAGCAAGAAACGACACCTGTAGCTCGCCCAATTTTTTATATCCTGACGCATTCATATGGATTGGGTCGCTATAATATAATTGCTTATTATAGACATTGTATCCGCCTGAAAAGAACTGATCAAGGAAAGGTATCCCGTGAAGGAGGCATATCTTTTTTTGCATGTCAACATATTGATTCATCCCCTGTTCATAAAATGGATCATATCCTCCTCTATCATTGAAGGCTTTACTAGATGTAAAAAAGTATATGACAGCTTGGGGATTTATTTCATAAATTCTTTTTATACAATAGTTTATTCCTCCTGCTTGGGAAGTTAATTTTTTCTTGTCATAGCCATCAAACTCTGTATAATCTGTGTAAGAGCCAATGTCTCTATGATTTGTGTAGTCATTCGTTGAAGCCCATAGAATATAGATATCAAATACACCAGCTTCATCAACCTGCCTTTGGATAGATTTGCCTTGTAATGAAGAGAAGCCTGCACCAGGCACTCCGTAATTAGTGACCTTCATTCCCAGACATTCTTCCCACATACTTTTGGCGCTTTCACTTTCAGGTATCACAGAAACAGAGCCACCAAAGACTGCTACAGACTTTCCAAAGTTGAAGGAATTTTTAAAGGGTGGTTTCTCAGTCCTGTTTTGTGAAAATACACTAACCGAAATTAAAAAAAACAAAACAACCAAATAATTCATGCTACTTCTCATAGTGCTCAATTGAATAATTCATATGCCCTATACTTAATTTGTTAGATACATTGCCCTCTTTTAAAATCATAGTTTATTTTGCCAGCTTTGATAATAAAAAAACAATGTGAAGTATTCGTCTAATTACAGGTAACTACTGTGTAGCAGGAGTACTTCTCCTGCTACCTGCACTATATCAGGGGTGCTGCCTAGTCTTTTCCACTGCTCCGCCAATCTCCAGAACAGCTTCCTCAGTATATCCAATAGCTAATATACCATAATTTCCCAGGTTAACTACTCCGATATTTATATATAAAACTTTCTCCTCCCCCTTCTGTTACTCCGCCTATATATCCCAATGTATGCAGGATTTATATATAAGACACGGTATCAAAAACGCAAAGATGCAACAGCTTGAAGCATCCTTGCATCAAAAAATTACGAGCTGACTTAGGCATTCCTCAAAATTACGCTACCTTTGCCCACCGAATGAACATTCAATTGAGAACATGGGCGGGACGGAGCACTTAGCGGAGAAGAAGAAGGCGATTTTAGAGAGCACCCTGGAACTGATAAAGGAGAACGGTTTCCACGGCACACCCATGAGCCTGGTGGCGAAGGAGGCGGGCGTGGCCGCAGGCACCATCTACCACTATTTCGACAGCAAAGAGCGCCTTATCTGTGAGCTATATACCTATGAGAACAGGCAGCGCATGGAGGCTGTCGCCCAGGGCGATGATGCGTCGCTGTCGTACCCGGAGCGTTTTTTTGCTATATGGCTGCGCCTGTTTAACTACTACCGCGACAACCCGAACGTGCTGCAGTTTTTTGAGCAGTTCGTGAACTCCCCTTACCACGCCAAAAACCCGGAAGAAAGCCACGACTGCTTCTACGGAATGCTCTTCAGGTTCTTCGCGAAGGGTGTGGAGGAAGGGTACCTCCGCCCCGCTAATCCGGAGATACTGGGCGTGCTGGCGCATGGAAGCGTTACCACGACCGCTAAAATTCACCGGTACGGAAAGATAAACCTGGGTGAGGAAGAACTGCGGCAAATCGCTCAAATCATGTGGGACGGCATGTCGGTAAGCTAAAATTTAACCTCCAATTAAAAAGCATCTGTTATTTTTGAGTCTGTGATCCGTCTATATATAAACCTGATATAACTATGAAAAAAAGCTACACCTCTTATTTCACGCAGCCGGCCCGGCTGTCTGCCTGCACCTCTATTTATATATAGACATTCATTTTACGCATTATTTTCATGAAATTTCTGAATAGACTAAAGCCCCTGCTGCTGGGCCTGCTGCTGTTCCCCTCCCTCCTGCACGCGCAGGATGCCGCCCCTGCCGCCCCCGCCAACCTTACGCTGGAGCAGTGCGTGGACTTTGCGCTGAAAAACAGGGCGGCGGTAGAGCAAGCCGTGCTGGACGAGGTGATTGGCGAGCACCAGATTAAAGCGAATCTTTCGGGCTGGTATCCCCAGGTCTCGGCCAGCTACGCGGGCACCAAAAACCTGAAGCTGCAGCAGCAGCCCCTCGGTGACCAGCTTATTACGCTGGGCCGCAACTACTCGTCCAACGTCCTGTTCGAGGCACGGCAGAACATTTTCAGCAACGACCTGCTGCTAGCCTCCCGCGCGGCGCGCTTCACCCGGCAGCAACTGGACCTGAACACCCTCGACACCCGCATCAACACCGTGGTGGAGGTGAGCAAGGCCTACTACGATTTGCTGCTTACGCAGGAGCAGATTCGGATTCTGGAGGAGAACCTCGCCCGGCAGCAGAAGCAGTTCGAAGACGCCCGGAGCAGGTTTGAGGTGGGGCTGGTAGACAAAACCGATTACCAGCGCGCCTCCATCACGCTCGCCAACATCCGCAGCGACCTGAAGCGCGCTACGGAGGCCGTGAAAGCCAAAAAAGCTTACCTGAAACAGCTGATGGGCTTTCCGGTGGAGTCGGAGCTGAACCTGACCTACGACTACGAAGTGATGCAGCAGGCGGTGCTGCTGGATACCACGGAGATATTGGATTTCTCGGACCGCGTGGAGTTGAAGCAACTGCAGGTGCAGCAGCAGCTGCTGGACCTGAACACCAGCTACTACCGCTGGGGCTTCCTGCCAACCGTGTCGGCGTTCATCAACCACAATTCCATTTACTTCAACAACGACTTCTCCCAGCTCTACGACCAGTCGTACCCGACCTCGGCCGCGGGCCTGCAGGTTTCGGTGCCTATCTTTCAGGGAACGAAGCGGATTCAAAACCTGAAAATTGCGCAGTTGGAGGAGCAGCGCGCGGAGGTGGAGGAAGAGAACGTGCGCAAAGCCATAAACACCGAATACCAGACAGCCCTCGCCAACTATAAAAGCGACTATTACGAGTGGATAACCCTGCGGGACAATCTGCAGGCGGCGCAGGAAGTGTATGACATCATCCGGCTGCAGTACGACGAGGGCGTGAAGGCATACGTGGACCTGATAGTGGCGGAAACGGACCTGCGCACCACGCAGCTTAATTATTACAATGCCCTGTTTAACGTGCTGGCCAGCAAGCTGGACTATCAGCAGGCCATCGGAAGCATCGACATCAACTAATCACACAGTAACAAAATTCAGAATGAAGAGGAATTTATCTTGGCTGGTAGCCGCCTTGGCCGGGCCGTTTGTGCTTATATCCTGTGGCGGCGGGCAAGACGCCCCGCAGCAGAACCCAGCCGCTGCCGCAGTGCCCGTCAGCACTTACACCGTAGCCGAAGAGAGCGTAACCGGCACCGATACCTACCCCGGCAACGTGGTGCCCCTGAAGGAGGTGGAGCTGCGCCCGCAGGTGTCAGGGTATATATCCGACATATATGTACAGGACGGGCAGCGCGTGAAGAAAGGACAGCGGCTATATGAGATAGACCAGAGCAAGTACCGGTCCAGCTACCAGCAGGCGAAGGCGAGCCTGCAGAGCGCCCAGGCAAACCTGGAGCGCCAGCAGAAGGACCTGGAGCGGTACGAGCGCCTGGCCGAGAGCGAAGCCATTGCGCGGCAGCAGCTGGACTATGCCCGCACCAACTTGCAGACGGCGCAGGCCCAGGTGGCGGCGGCCCAGGCACAGGTGAACAGTGCCGCCACCGACCTCGGTTACGCCACCATCAACGCCCCTTTCGACGGCACCATCGGCATCTCGCAGGTGCGGGTGGGCGCGCAGGTGTCACCAGGGCAGCCACTCCTGAACACCATTTCCTCTACGGACCCTATCGCCGTGGACTTTGTGATAAACGAGCAGGAAATCAGCCGCTTTAACCAACTGACGCAGGGAGAGCAGCCAGACTCGTTGTTCACCATCCTGCTGCACGGTGATAAGCCCTACCCCTACCCAGGCAAACTTATCGTCATCGACCGCGCCATCGGCCGAAGGACGGGCACCACGACGGTGCGGCTGCAGTTCCCGAACCAGGACCGTACCCTGGTACCGGGCATGACGGTGGATGTGCGCGTGCTGAACGAGGACATTGGCGAGCAGTTGGTAATCCCCTATAAGTCAGTGACAGAGCAGCTCGGGGAGTACTTCGTGTATGTGGTGCAGGGCGATTCGGTGGTGCAGCAGAAGGTTGATTTGGGCACCCGGTTCGGAGGCGAGGTGGTGGTGCGCGACGGGCTGGAGCAGGGCAAGACCATTGTGGTGGAAGGCATACAGAAGCTGCGCCAGGGCGCGAAGGTGCAGACCGGAAACACGCCGCCGGCTCAACCCGCTGCCGCTGCGAAATAATTTTGTAAAAGGAAGACTTTCAAGCGAAACATGATATCAGACGTATTTATAAGAAGGCCGGTAACCTCCATCGTGATCTCGATTGTGATCGTGCTGGTGGGCATCCTGTCCATGATGAACCTGCCTGTCACGCAGTACCCCAATATCTCCCCCCCTGTCGTGTCTGTGTCGGCCAACTACACGGGCGCGGACGCGCTGACCGTGGAGCAGACGGTGGCCACGCCGGTGGAGACGCAGATCAACGGTACGCCGGGCATGGCCTATATCACCTCCACCAACACCAGCACCGGCCAGATGAACATGGCCGTGACCTTTGAGTTGGGAACCGATATCGACATTGCCACCCTCGACGTGCAGAACCGGGCAAGCATCGCGGAGCCGAGCCTGCCGGAGGAAGTGCGGCGCCTGGGCGTGACGGTGCGGAAGCGGAATCCGAGCATCATGATGGTGGTGGGCATTTTCTCGCCAAAGGGAACACACGACATCGAGTTCCTCGACAACTACACCAACATCTTCGTGCGCGACGCCTTGCTGCGTGTGCAGGGGGTGGGCGATATAAATGCGCTGGGGCAGGATTTCAGTATGCGTGTCTGGCTAAAGCCCGACAAACTGGCCCAGTACAGCATCAGCGCCAGCGAAGTGACCGGCGCCATACAGGAACAGAACCTGCAGGTGGCCGCTGGCACGGTGGGCGCCAAGCCGCAGTACGATACGCAGGCCTTTCAGTACCCCATCACCGTGCGTGGCCGCCTGTCAACACAGGAGGAGTTCGGCAACATCATTGTCCGCACCAACCCAGAAGACGGCTCCATTGTGTACCTGAAGGACGTGGCCCGGATAGAGTTCGGGCGGTTTGACTACGGCAGGGCCGCCACCATCAACGGCAAGCCATCCACCATTCTGCTGATGTACCAGGCCCCCGGCAGCAACGCCCTGGAAACGGCCGAAGGCATATATGCCACGCTGGAGGAGCTGAAGGAGTCCTTCCCCGCCGATGTAGACTATGTGGTTTCCTTCGAGACGGTTTCGGTGGTGCAGGTGTCTATCAACGAGGTGGTGCATACGCTCATCGAGGCGCTTATCCTCGTAATCATCGTGGTGTTCCTGTTCCTGCAAAGCTGGCGCGCCACGCTTATCCCGATCCTGGCCATCCCGGTGTCCATCATCGGTACGTTTATCTTCTTTATTCCGCTTGATTTTACCATCAACACGCTGACCCTGTTCGGTTTCGTGCTGGCCATCGGTATTGTGGTGGACGACGCGATTGTGGTGGTGGAGGCGGTGCAACACTATATAGACCACGAGCGGCTATCGGCCAAAGAGGCCACGCGCAAAGCCATGAAGGACATCACGGCCCCGGTTATCGCGATTGCGCTTATCCTGGCGGCGGTGTTTATTCCGGTAGGTTTTATACCTGGCATTGTCGGCAGGCTGTACCAGCAGTTTGCCATCACCATTGCCATCTCCGTGCTCATCTCGGCGTTTGTGGCGCTCACCCTCACGCCTGCGCTCTGCTCGCTGATGCTGAAGCCGATGAATGTGAACAAGAAGTCGCGGGGACTGAATAAGTTTTTCTACAAGTTCAACAACTGGTTCGCCCGTACCACGGAATCCTACTCGGGTGGTGTGCGCCGTTCTATCAAGGCTGCCCCGCTGGTGCTGGTGCTGCTCGCGTGCGTGTATGCCGGCACAGTGGGGCTGTTCTCGGCCAAGCCAACGGGCTTTATTCCGATGGAGGACGAAGGGCGGCTGTTTGTGTCGATTGAGTTGCCGGAGGGCTCCTCCGCCACCAGGACCGAAGCCGTGCTGGCCGAGATGGGTGAGATCATGGCGGACATTCCCGCCATCAAAAATTACACGGCCATCGGCGGCCTCAACGCCATCAACTTCTCCTTTAAATCAAACAGCGGCACCATCTTCACGCAGCTGCAGCCCTGGGCGGAGAGAGAGGACGCCGCGGACCAGTTGGAAGGCATCATGGCCACGCTCAACCAAAGGTTTGCCGCCATTAGAGAGGCTACCGTGATTGTGGTGGCCCCGCCAGCCATTCCCGGCCTCGGAAGCTCCGGAGGTTTCAGTTTTATGCTGGAGCAGCGCGCCGGTGGCGGCGACCTGAAGGAGTTTGAGGCGGTGCTGGGGCAGTTTATAGGGGCCGTGAACCAACGGCCTGAGATTGCCAGGGCCTACAGTTTCTTCAACACCCGCACGCCGGGCTATCAGGTAGAGGTGGACCGCGAGAAGGCGAAATTGCTTGGCGTGTCCATCGCGGATGTGTATGCCACGATGTCTTCGTTCATGGGCAGCCGCTATGTCAACGACTTCACCCGCTACGGCCGTAACTTCCGGGTGGTGGCCCAGGCAGACACCGCCTACCGCATGGACATCGAAAGCCTGAAGCAGTACTACGTGATGAACAGGCAGGGCGAGTCGGTGCCGCTGAGTGCGCTGGTTACCTCCAAGGTGGTGGAGAACGCCTCGGTTATATCCCACTACAACCTCTTTCGCTCGGCCGAGGTGCTGGGCAGCGCCGCACCCGGCTACAGCAGCGGCCAAGCGCTGGAGGCGCTGGAGGAAGTGGCGGCGGAGGTGCTTCCTGCCGGCTACGGCTACGACTTCTCCGGCCTGAGCCGCGAAGAGAAAGCCGCCGGAAGCAGCACCATCTATATCTTCTCGCTTTCCATCATCCTCGTGCTGCTGCTGCTGGCCGCCCTGTACGAAAGCTGGTCGGTGCCGTTCTCTATCCTGTTCGCGATTCCGCTGGGGATGTTCGGGGCCATCCTGGCGCTCACGTTGCTGCCGAAACTGGACAACAACGTGTATGCGCAGATCGGTATGATCACGCTGATTGGTCTGGCGGCCAAAAATGCCATTCTGATTGTGGAGTTTGCCAAAGAGCGCGTGGACCGGGGCATGGATTTGATTGAGGCCACCATTGAGGCTGTGAAGCTGCGCCTTCGCCCCATCCTGATGACTTCCCTGGCCTTCATACTGGGCGTTGTGCCGCTGGCAATGGCCACAGGGGCTGGTGCCGTGTCGCGCCAGACGATTGGGTGGGTTGTGATTGGCGGTATGCTGGCTGCCACTTTCCTGGCAATCTTCGTTGTGCCCGTGCTGTATGTAATCATCACAAGAGTGGCCTACGGCAGAAGAGGACTGGAAGAACTCCGGGCCAACTTTAAACCTGAAGACGATGCCGGAGGAGACCCGCATTACGTTAACCCGCACGCCTGATGGCGGAAGTACATATAAACATAAAGCCCCGGCCATGATGGCCGGGGCTTTATGTTTATATACAGGCAGGCTCCGAAAGAAGCATATTTAGCCCAGCCGCCTTCTGTACGCCATGCAGAAAACTCAGGCCATTACTGCATTTATATGGCTTCCCCCAGTCGCGGGGAGGCAGCCATATAAATAGCACACATCCGTTCTTTTGTAAGCAGGCCTATATAAAAGAAGCTTTGATATAACCAGCCTATAAAAAGAAGCACCTCGCCTACTCCTCCGGCAGCGGGAAACTCAGGTAAAAGGTAGTCCCCTGATTCTCTCCTTGGCTCTCGACCCAGATCTTGCCACCCTGCACCTCCACCAGCTCCCGCACAATAGACAGCCCGACGCCGTTGGTGGGCTCGCCCCGCAGCCCTATCCGCGACATGTTACTGTACCTTTCGAAGATGTGCGGCTGCAGTTCCTCAGGGATGCCGATGCCATTGTCGGAGTGCAGCAGCAGCAGCCGGTTGTTTTCCACTCTCAGCTCGATGGTGATTCCACCCCCATCTGCAGTAAACTTGATGGAGTTGGCGATCAGGTTGTTGAGCACCTGCATCAGCTTTACCTCGTCCAGCTCCACCATTATTTTCTCCTGCTCCGTCACAACCTCAAACCGGTAATCCATGCCTTTGGCCACCTGGAAAGAATGCATCAGCCTCCGGACTAGCTCCACCAGATCGAAGCGCTGCGGGTTGACATATACCATCGGTGACCGCAGGTGCTCATCTTTCATCACATCGGTGATAATACCCAGGCAGTTGTCGTAAGCCTCCAGAATCATGGTGGTGTAGGTGCTCACCTCCTCGTAATTTTTTTCCCGGTGCTCACTCTCCAGCAGCGAGGCGATGCCTTTGACGATAGCCAGGGGGCCGCGCAGGTCGTGGGCAATAATCTCCAGGGCGCTGTCTTTCCGGCGGGTGTACTCCCGCAGGTAATCCACGTACTGCGACTGCTTCGTGACATCCTCCACGTCGCCGGCGATGTGCGTCAGCTCCCCCTCCGCGTTTCGGAGCGGATGAGCGTTCGCCTTCACTTCTTTCCGGCCACCATCGGGCAGCTTCAGGCTAAACTCCAGTTCGTGGCTTACGCCTTCCTCCAGCAGCAACCCGTAGCGTCTCGCAACAGCTTTCCTGTCGTCGGGATGCACATGGGTGATTAGCCGCACCGGAGACTCCAGCACAGCCTGCCTGTCCAGCTTCCAGATATGCTCCACGGCGTTGTTCAGGTAATCGAACTGCATGGTGCCCAGGTTAAAGAGGAAAATAATTTTTTTGTTGGATGCTCCAAACTGGTGAAAAAGGTCATTGTTCATGATAACAGGCAGGTAAAGGATTAAGGCAGCTAGGAAAGCGGTTGATGCAGGTAATCAACCACCTATATCGGGTCACAAAGGATAGCGCCGTTATGTGTAGGAATAGAATGTCGAAGTTATTGAATATTTATGAATTCGCTGTGGTGTTTGCGCATTAATCAGCCGCCGCCTGCTATATCTATATATGCTGGCAGCAACACACCACGGCATATATAGATATAGCAGGCGGCCAGTATATAGCGCAGCCAGGCGGCAGGAAATAAGAAAGCAGCCAGCCTTCTCTGCCAAGTGGCAAAAGGGACTGACCGCCTTCGTCTATGGTTTCGGAATCCTACCTATGTCAGCGCTGCTTCACCAACTGGACTTCGGCGTGCAGCCGTATATCGTCGCTCACTACCACGCTGCCCGCTTCCGTTACGGCGTCCCACGTCAGGCCAAAGGCTTTGCGGCTGATTTTGCCGTTTACCGTGAAGCCCGCTTTGGTCTGCCCGTAGGGGTCTACCACCGTGCCATGGTACTCCACGTCTACTGTCACGGGCTTTGTATTCCCCCGGATGGTCAGGTCGCCGTGCAGTCTGGCGTGACCGTCGGATGTCTCCTCATAGTTGGTGCCGGTGAACTTAAGCTGGCTGTGGTTTGCCGCATCGAAGAAATCAGCTGATTTCAGGTGCGTGTCGCGCTGCTCGTTGTTGGTGCTGATGGAGTCTACATCGGCCGTAAACACAATGCTCGAGGCTTTCGTGAAGTCCTCATCCTCCGTCTCCACCTCAATGTTGTAGCTGGTAAAGAAACCGGTTACAGTCGTTATCATCAGGTGCTTTACCTTGAACTGTATTTCGCTGTGTGCCGGGTCAACCGACCATTTCACTTTTGCCATAGCTTTACTTGGTTAAAAGGTTGATAACGGAGCAACCGGCGGCATAACGCTGCTGCAAAATGCCAGGCTTCTCCGGTATATAAGGTTGTACGTACACTTACCCTGATGTAGAGGCGCTCTCTGATTATTTGGTTGCAAAAAACTGATTTGCTGGCGGAGGCGCTTCTCTGTAACGGGAACCTCCGGCGCCGAAACTCTTGCCCCTGTCTGAAAATCCGGGACTACGTGCGCTATAGTCTGAGACGGGCCGCGTATATATGAGCCATATATAAACGGGTCACAAAATGAAAGCTAAACACTACACCTGATGTCTGCTCACGCTTATGAAGAATTTGCTCTACGGGAGCTGACGGCCTGGCAGGCAGAAATGCTGCGCCCGCCTTCCCTTGTCAACCGGCTGGCCACGAGGGCACAGCACAAAATCAACAGCTATATTCCGGAAAAGATACACACAGCCATCACTGTCACCATCAAGCAAATGATCAGGGCGGTGCTGTTCGGGGCGGAGCGGACAACCAGGAAACCGGAGGTTTATGCCTCTTTGCATCTGAGGGAGGCGCTGGTGCAGGAGCGGATTGAATTCTATAAGCGCGCGGCAGCGGCGGAAGGCGGCCTTACCGGGGCGGGTGGCATTTTGCTGGGCTTTGCTGATTTCCCGCTGCTGCTGGGCCTGAAGCTGAAGCTGCTGTACGAGATCGCGGCGCTCTACGGCTACTCCGTCGAGGACTACCGGGAGCGCCTCTTCCTGCTGCACATCTTTCAGCTGGCCTTCAGCAGCCAGGAGCGGCGGCGGCAGGTGTACCTGCAAATGGAGAACTGGGAGGAACAGAAAAAACACCTCCCCAACGATATCCACCAATACGACTGGCGCACCCTGCAGCAGCAGTACCGCGATTATATCGATATTCCGAAGATGGCCCAACTCATTCCGCTTATCGGGGCTCCCGTAGGTGCCGTGGTGAACTACAGACTGCTGCAGAAGCTGGGCGTAACCGCCATGAATGCCTACCGCATGCGTTGGCAGGAGGAGCAGAAACCACTGCGGCAGCACTGATAAACCGCAACAACGCTAGGGGACTTCTATCTTTTCAGGAGGAGGAAGCAGCAGCGCTATATATGCTAGTTTGCAGGGCCTTCGTCCACCTGGCTTTCCAGCGCCTCCTCCATGTCATCGGATAACTCATGCAGCAGGTCGTAGCCAGTGGCCTCCTCAATGGCGTCCACAGTAGTCAGGTAAGTCGTCCAGTCGGGGCGAACCGCGTTTGTGTTTGGGATGTTCACGGCGATCACGCGCGTGCCGGCCGTGATGCGGGAAAGGTCGTTTTCGCCTTCGGGCAGCACCACCAGCACTTTCCAGATGCGGCTGGGCACGGTCACGTGGCCTTCGTCAATTTTCCTGGCCAGGCCATTGCTGCCGGTGCCGCCTACGCCATAGCTGCCCATTACCACATATACCTCCTGCCCCTGCCCCACCAGTTCACGAGTATAGTCCTCCAGATTACCCCATGTATCCTGGTTGTTCCGCGGAGCCTGCGGGATCATATTGGTCATCAGGAAGGTGGCGGCATTGTCCTCCTCAGACTTGGTACGGTCTGCGGAGGGGGTGTTGTGGCCCCTGTCGAAGCCGCTGCCCGAATAGCTGGAGGCCGTGACGCGGTACCAGCCCTCGGGCAGCGCGGGGTCGCTCCGGAAATTGTCCTGCCGGGGAGCATTGCCAAGCCAGTCCCGGCTCACGTGCCAGCTTACCCAGTTCGGGGTTCCCCTGTCGCGGCTGTACGAGAGCGCGTACTGCGGCTTCAGGATCAGGTAGTTGTTAAAATTGCGCACATCGGAGGTGGCACCGCTCGGGTTGCCGAGCAACAGCTGCTCCGCTTCCGGCGAGATGCGGGGTATTACCTCTGCCTGGCGGCAGCCAAAGGAGAAAGCCCAGATAAACAGGAACAAGGCTAAAGGACGGAATCGCATCATAAGTTAAGATTTAAAGGAGCCGGGCTGGCCACCTGCATGGGTTAACCGACAGGCAAAGCGCTTGTTTTCTTTATCAGAGAGCCTTTTTTAAACTTTAGCTTCTGAAATCGTATATGGGGCAACAGCAGGCGGCTGGCTGTACAGCATCCGCCTGCGGGCGGAAGATTTTGGTGACGCGAAGGTAGGCGCAAATATTTATTCCTGCTATATTTACTGCATCAAAAAACGAGGCTTAGCGCTGCGCCGGCTGCGGCCATATATGCCAAAGCCGGCATCAGGTTGGCTTCCGTGCAAAATCAGCAAACACCTTTATCTTAAGGCACCGTTTTGGAGCATAGGGATTGGAAAGTGCCGATTTATATCGCTATCTTAACCGCTAAACGTTAAAAATCACTAATATGGCAAAGTCACAGGACGCAAAGAAGGAAGCAAAGAAAAAGCCTGCGAAAACAGAGAAAGAGAAGCGCGCGGCCAAGCAGGAAAAGAAGAAGAGCAGGGAATAACCCTCCCGGCCACGCTAAAGCAAGCAACGGCAGCGGGATCTGTTGACACATGCAGGTCCCGCTGCTTTTTTCCCGATATATGCCCACAAGAAACTGCTACCCATGCTCCAGCCGGATTTTAGTACAATCCCGCCGGTTGCTCGGGTACAGCCCTTTATTTTTACATGCTAAAACCGCATTTCCTGCCAGGGCAGCCTTCTAACCATGCCCTCCAGGAGGCAGTCTATGCGTAAAGCCACCCAAATGAAGATCAAAGCCATCTGCTCCGACATCGACGGCACCCTGCTCGACAGCCGCCGCGAGCTCTCTCCCCGCACCATCGCCGCCTTCAGGAGCCTCGGCAAGCACATCCCCGTTATTCTTGCCTCTTCGCGCATGCCCGCCGCCATGCGCCACCTGCAGGAAGAGCTCGGCATCCTGCACCACCCCATGATCTGCTTTAACGGCGGCTATGTGCTGCTCTACAGCGAAGGGGCTGATATCCCGGCGGTCATCGACTCGGTGCAGATTCCGGTTGCTGTGTGCGCCGCCATCGTGGGGATGGCGCACGGCACCGACATCCACATCAGCCTATATACCGGCGACAGCTGGTACGCCCCCCAGTTCGACAAATGGGCGGAGAAAGAGGCGCGCGTCACGAAGGTTTCGCCGAGGGTGGGTGCCCTGAACGCGGTGCTGGACGAGTGGCATACGGCAGACACCGGGGCGCACAAAGTGATGTGCATGGGCCCTGCCGAAGAAATAGCGGAGATGGCGGCGGAACTCACCGACAGGTTCGGCGACGAGCTTTATATATACCGCTCCAAAACAACCTACCTGGAGCTGGCCCAACGCACCATCTCCAAGGCAACGGCGCTCGAGCTGATCCTGCAGAACAACTATGGCATTCCGATGGACGAGGTGATGGCCTTCGGGGACAACTACAACGATGTGGAGTTGCTGCAGGCGGTGGGCTTGGGCATTGCCGTGGGCAACGCCCGCGAAGAAGTGAAGGCCGTCGCCAACGAGATAACCCTCAACAGCACCGACGATGGCGTAGCCATCGCCATCGAGAAGCACCTGCTGCAGCAGTAAATCCCGGCTATTTTGCTGCCTTATTCCGCAGGGCGTCTGAATCCTGCTATATATGCCGGTTCGCGGCCAATGCTATATATCCCAGCCATCAACCCAAAGCGTTACCCTATCCCCGGAATTTTTCCGAGAAAAATAAATCTGCAGAAAAGGGACATTGAGTGGGCGAAACTATGTTATCACTTCACCAGAACATACATCAGAAAATGAATGCTGCATTTATATATGATTTCAGGGTCGACCTTCCCTAATACCGGCCTGAATTTTGATAGCGATTCTCCTATATAGACAGCCGTTCATGCCACGGTTTTTTACCTGTCTCCCTGTCCTTTTTCTCAAGATTCTATGCCATTTTATTCAACCCAGATGCCTTTGCCGGCTATAAATTACAGCGATTACCCTGCCTACCCGGAGGCAAATCTCTGGACTTGCTATCACCCGCTCAGCACTACCTTCCGGCTTTGGTCGCCGGTGGCGGAGGAGGTTGCGCTGAACCTCTATGACAGCGGGGCCGGCGGCCAGTTACTGCTCCGGGCCAGCCTGGAGGAAACGCAGGAGGGGCTCTGGGTGCTGACAGTACAAAAGGACCTGCGGGGCATCTATTATACCTATCAGGTGAAGGCAAACGGTATTTGGCTGGATGAGACGCCGGGTGTATATGCCCTGGCTGTTGGGGTAAACGGCCGGCGTGCCATGGTGATAGACCTGGCCGCCACCGATCCGGCGGGCTGGGAAAACGACAAGGGCCCGGCCGTGTCCTCGCCGAACGAGGCTGTGCTGTACGAAGTGCATGTCCGGGATTTCACGGTCAGCCAGAGCGCCGGCAGTTCCAGCCCCGGTAAGTTCCTGGGCATGGTGGAGCAGGGCACCACGACCCCCAATGGCCTGGCCACCGGCATTGACCATCTGAAAGAGATGGGGATAACGCACGTACACCTGCTGCCCGCCTTCGACTTCAATTCGGTGGACGAAGCGGCCCAGGACAAGCCGCAATACAACTGGGGCTACGATCCGCAGAACTACAACGTGCCCGAAGGCTCTTATGCCTCCGACCCCTACCGCGCGGAGGTGCGCGTACGGGAGTTTAAGGAGATGGTGCAGGGCTTTCACCGCAACGGCCTCGGCGTGGTCATGGATGTGGTATATAACCACACCGGCGTTACGGAAGGCTCCAACTTTAACCTGGAGGTGCCGGGATACTATTACAGACATACCAACGACGGCCGTTGGTCCGATGCCTCCGCCTGCGGAAACGAAACAGCCAGCGAACGCATCATGATGCGCAAGTTCATCCTGGAGTCGTGCTGCCACTGGGCGCGGGAGTACCATATCGACGGCTTCCGCTTCGACCTGATGGGCATTCATGATATCGAAACCATGAACCATTTGGCCGTAGTCCTGAAGTCCATTAACCCGAACATCCTGCTATATGGCGAGGGATGGACAGCCGGGGCCAGTCCGCTGCCGGACGCACAGCGCGCCACCAAAGCCCACACCCATGAACTGGAGCACATCTCCGCCTTCAGCGACGACCTGCGCGATGCCCTCAAAGGCTCTGTTTTTGATGAGAAAGGCAGGGGCTTTGTCAGCGGGGCCAGCGGCACGGAGGAAAAGGTGAAGTTTGGCGTGGTGGGGAGCATCGCGCACCCGGAGGTGCATGCCTATGTGGAGGCGTGGGCAAGAGCGCCCTGGCAGGCGGTGTCTTATGTGTCGTGCCACGACAACCACACCCTGTACGACAAGCTGAGGCTGTCTAACCCGGATGCTTCGGAAGAGGATATAAAAAGGATGCACCTGCTGGCGAACGCCGTGGTGCTTACCTCGCAGGGCATACCGTTTCTGATGGCCGGAGAGGAAATGCTGCGCACCAAAAAAGGCGCACACAACAGCTACAACCTTCCCGATGCCATCAACCAGATCGACTGGAACTGGAAGACGGCCCACCAGGATGTATTTGCCTATTACAGAGATCTCATCCAACTCAGGAAAGCGCATCCAGCTTTCCGTATGCCTACCGCCGCAATGGTGAACCAGCACCTGCACTTCCTGGGAGCGGGACCTGGTGTGGTGGGCTATATACTAACGGACCATGCGAACAAAGACCCCTGGAGGAACATCGCCGTCTTCTATAACGCCAACAGGTTCAAAGTCCGGGTGGCGCTTGCCGGCGCGTGGCGCGTGGTGGCCGCAGGCGCGGAGATAGATTTTGACGCAAAGCAGCAGGTACGGGATTTTGCAGAAGTGCCTCCTGTCGCTATGCTGATCCTATTCCAGGACTGACAGCCATATATAGTTTGGTAGTATATATGCTGTCAGGTTCCTTTTACCATATATAAATCAGGCATATATGGCGCGAGACTCCGGATTCATGTTCGGTATCTGTGGTCTCCGGCAGCTCTGCAACCGCCATGTCCTGCTGTTTCGGATTTGCAATCCGAAACTTCTTGCTGCCTATTTTTTTAAAATTCTTGCTCTCCTTTTCTGATCCTGTTCAAAATGTGGATTATGAACCCGGAAGAGCAGACATTCGACTGACAGTTACGCGGCTGCTATACAGACGGGACGCCGGACAGGCTGGTGTTGTGGAAGGATGCGCTTTTGTGGTCCATGATGCGGAGGCGGCGGCACAGCGTGTTCAGGATGCCCTTCAGCACTTCCACATTATTCATCATGATTTCATAGAACGGCTCCTGCTCCAGCCTCAGCAGGACGGTTTCTTCCAGGGTGGTGGCACTGGCAGACCGGCTTTCCGCGTCCAGCACCGACAACTCTCCCACAATGTCATTGTCTTCCAGCACCGCCAGCGTGTAATCGCCGTCGTGTACCCGCACCCGGCCTCTATATATAAAATACATGCAGTTGCCCTTGTCTCCTTTCAGGAAAAGGTTCGCCCCCGGCTCCAGGTACATTTCCTCCAGTATCCCGGCCAGCCCCACCAACTCCTGCTCCGGGGTGTTGTGGAAGATCTCGGAGGAGCGCAAAATCAGCACTTTCTCAATCAGCAGCATTCTCTCTCAGTTTAGCATAGTCAATACATACTCTCTTGTCTCCTCGAAGAGGGCATCTCCACTGCCGCTCGTTTTCTGAAGCACTTCTGCCGGAAAGTGCTCGCCCTGCAAGTTCGGAATCATATAGCAGGCCACTGACCGCGTCCAGCTGTTGAAACCGGCTTTGTTCCCCTGCAGTATCTCCCCGATAATGGCGCCCGCTGTCAGTTCTTTACCGGTGTGCCTGATAACCTGTTTTTTGTTGATGTCCTGCTCCAGCTCCAGCAGCCTATTGAGGCTGCTGAAGTGCTTCTGCGGAATGAGCAGCTCCAGCATTTCTATGGCATTGTACACTTTGGAGGTGTCCGGCTGGTTGTAAAGCTCTATCACCCGCTCGATGTGCTTCCGGTCGTATAGCAGCGCCAGGCACTTGAACAGGCGCTGTATGTCCTGGTGAATTTCGGAGCTGACGGCCTCCTGCAGCGGCTTCATGGCATCGGTGGCTGTCAGGTGGAGGTAATAAGTGGCTTTCAGCTGGCTCTTCCTCAACTGGATTCTCAGCTGCTTCTTCAGCAAGCGCTCCGTTTCAGCAGTCACCACGGCTTTTTTCTGCCACAGGGCATCAATTACGACACCCATGTCTTCGCTCCCCTCCCGCACCTGCTTCTCCAGGAACGCAGCGGCGCGCTCTCCTTTCGACATACCGGCCACTTTCACCAGCACAGGGTTCAGTTCCCTAGGGTAATTTCCCCATCTGATATAGCCTGAGTCAAACAGAATGTCGCCATAATGGAGCAGTGCCCGCTGCAGCGCCGCCCCGGCTTTTCGCCCGAGGCCTACCTGCACCACCTGCTCCAGCAGGCCCAGTTCCTTCACTTCGCCCGCTGTCTCCATTGCCCTGGTATATACGGAAGGGGCGGCGTCCTGTAGCAGCGTTTCCAGCACATTTACAAAATCGCCACGCTGCGACTCCTTCACCATTTCCAGGGCAACCAGCCTTGCCTCCGTATCCGTGCTGTGTACCATGTGCAGCAGTTCCTGCGCCACCACCGCATCGGCGGCAGCCTCTTTGCGCTGCAGCAGGCCGGCAAGCGCAGCCTTCCTGTTTTTCTGGTCCAGGTCATGCAGCGCAGCCACACCGTTTCCCATGATGGCACTGTCGAGGTAGTACAAGGCTTTGTAGAGCAGTGCCTTCACCTCCTCATCGGGCTCCACCTCCAGCCGCTCCCTGATGAGTGGCAGGGCATTTGTCTTTTGCTTCGCGATGATGCGGAAGAGCGCGTACTCGCGCAACGCATGCCCCCCGTGCCGCAACTGCCCGAACAGCAGCGCATCAATGTCGCTGTAGTCGGACCGCTCCAGCAGGCTGAGGGCATGGATGGCGGCCATAGGGTCCTCGCCAGCGGCTTTCTGCACCAGCACATCCCTTACGGCCTGCTCGTTCAGGAAGAGGGTGCTGCCCGTAAAGTAGCCCCGCTTGATAACATTTGCGAGCGTGCGCCGGTAGGCTTTCCGGACCAGGAACACGCTGGCCCCCCAACCCAGCAGCAACAGGAGCAGCGCCTTGCTTACAAAGGAGATGGCGATATGGTCCTGGCCGTAGTAATCAAAGTAAAACGTCAGGGATATACCCACGAAGAGCAGCGCGACGGGCAGCGGGTAGCCTTTGGCGATGAGGTGCCCCCTGAGGCGGCTGTGCGGTTGCAGCGGCTGGAACAGCACCAGAAACACCGGCTCCTGCAGCGTTGACCGCAGGATCTCGGTCAGAAGCACCATCACCCCAAACGCGTACAGGTGCGACTCCAGGGAGCCGCCGGCCAGCATGATGAAGCCGTTGACAGCCAGCAGCAGCAGCGGCGCGATGAGCAGGGAGTTTGCCAGTCCTAGCCGCGCAATTACCCGGCTGCTGAACAGGAGCTTGATGCCGATAGCCAGCAGGCGTCCGAAAGCAAAGAAAACAGCGATGAAGGTAGCCAGTTCATGGTCGGTGGTGTAGCGCCGCTTGATTTCAGAGAGAAAAGTGAAATCGATGACCGAGTAGATGGTATAGGCCAGCAGCGACCAGAAGGCGATGAAAAAGATGAGCCGGTTCTGGAAAAACCGCTTCACGAGCGGTTGGCTGCCGGAGGCCTGGTGCCCAAGGGCATGCGCGCCAGGGCTGTGCGCTGCACGCAACCTGGTATTAAAATCGAACTTCCGCAGCAGCACGTCCACCACGGCAAACGCGATGACGGACACCCAGAGCAGGTTCACGACCCCAATCAGCGGCACCAGCGCGGAAACAGAGAAGTAGCCAAGCATCTTGGCCGGTATATCCCCTGCCCCCACCACCGAAAACAGGCGTTTGCTCTCCCGCACGTTGAACAGGATAGCCGCCATCCCCCAGAAGGCATAACTCACCAGCATGTACACCACCATGTTCCAGACGGCCAGGAAAAGCGGTAGCCACTGCAATGTGAGAAAGGTCAGGCAGGCCCAGTGCAGCAGAACAGACCCCGCCGAAAAATCCACGATTACCTGCAACAGCCTGTCCGGCGCCAGCCGTGCCTCCAGCCTGCTGTAAACCGTGTTGGCCACCAGCAGGAAACCCGCCGCCAGCACATAGATTTTCGGGTAAACGGTGACAGGGTAAGAAGAAAGGATGAGCGTCAGTGAACTGGTGAACAGGAAGGCCGTGGCAACGCCAATAAAGTACTGCACCAGAAAAAGGTGTCCTACCAGCCTCGCCTCCGAAGGCTTGATGTTTAGCAGCTGGTTTATCCGTCTGTTCATACCACTACTGTTCCGTTACAGGCTCAACTGTTTATCAGTAATGCAACCCATACCACTTTCTATTTCAATACTACATAATTTAAAGAAATTGTTATTATAATTCTATCGATAAGACGCAAATTTTACATCTATGTTAAGTTTCGTCTGATATGCACTGACAAATAAGCTTCATGTTCCTTTTTCATCCATCTCTGCCATATGCTACTGCACATCAGATGGCTTTAGAAGTATATCACGTCCTGATTCCCAGCGTGGCTGCAACGATAGCCATATATGATTTCCAATAATGGACCATGTACAGAAATATAATAGCTACCAGCAGCACAAAGAGTAATACTGAGTCAAATAGACTGTTCCTTTCCATTTTGTCTGCGGTTACACCCAAATACACTTCGGCTTGCATAGGATTTAAAATATAACGTTTTACATTTTTAACTTACTGATTCTTTAAGAAAATAATTGCACTTTATCTTCTTGCATGTCTTCCGGATATTGCTCTATATTTGGTAAAAATTTATAATACAATTATTATTACTCAAATAATAAGTTTTCAAAAACCGCCAGAGACATTGCAATAAAACCAAGAATATAATATAGTATAGCAGTTACTACTAACAAAATCAGTTTTAGTATATGAAAAAAACTTACTCATTTTTAGCCGTCCTTCTTTTGGTGCTTTCCTCCCAGGTATATGGGCAGGTTGCAGGGTCTTTCGACATCTTTGTTATGAAATGGCGCTTTGGTGCTGCCACAGAAGAATATTTGTCAAGCGCCGGATACACCACAGGGTCCAGGGTAATGCCCGAGAACGTCATTGTGTATCCAGATGACAAGTCCAGAGTCAACCTCGAGAGCGTCAGGGATTTTATGATCAAAAACTACCCTAGCACCACCAGCACGGGCCACTTGTTCATGAACTGGGAAACCGGGCCTTATGTCACAATGAGGACATACCCTGCTACTGACAGCCGCTTCAAGGCCGCTGAGAACGAGATAATAAAGCTTATTGACGAAGTAAAGCGCGTGAGGCCAAATGTTAAGATAGGGATGTACCAGATGCCTTTCCGGTTTTGGTACTCAAACCAGAACGAGCTTTATAACGGTGAGGGAAAATTCGATAATATTTTTCCAAGGGTAGATTATATTGCCCCCTCCTATTATATACTCATGCCAGAGGAAGAAGTAGGAGAGGCAAGAGTGCTCCAGTACTTAAAAGAGAATTTAGAAGTGGCGCTTGCTTACGGTAAAAAATTCAACAAGCCCGTGATTCCGTTCGTTTGGCACAAAGTTCACCCCAACGTGTCTGAAGAGTACGGTGGCGAGATTATGCAGAAAGAGGCATTTGCCAAGTATATCAATTTCATTGCAACCTACTCATTCAATAATTACAAATCTGCCGGTGTCTGGTGGTACGACGGCCTTAGCGACCAGTTAAATGATGTGAGCGGTATCAACGGATGCCTGAAAGGGACCGTCTACGACAAAGCAACTTACGACGCCATGATTACAGATTATGGAAAACATGTGAAGCAGGTGCTTACTGAAGGAACGGCCGCAGCTCCGCCTGCAGCCAGCCAACAGGTGGCAAGCTTTACCCTGGTGGACGCCAGTACGGGCAGGGATATTCAGCAGCTTACAAACGGTGCTACTCTTCACCTGGCCTCTTTGCCGTCGAAAAGTTTAAACATCCGGGCAAACACGAATCCGGCTACGGTTGGCAGCGTGGTGTTCGCTCTGAGCGGCACACAGAGCAAAAGCGCCACAGAGTCTACAGCAACCTACGACATGATGGGCGATAATGGCTCCTGGACTCCTTCCACCGGAAAATACTCCATCAAAGCCACTCCTTTCTCCGCGGCCAAAGGCGGTGGCACGGCAGGAGCGGCTCTCAGCATCAGCTTTACCGTAACAAATGAAACAACAGACACGTCTGCGCCGCTGGTAAGCGAGGTTACTCCCACTTCTGGCAGAAATTACGCTCTCACGAGCCTGGTAACCGGTGTGAGGGCTTACACTGACCGCACTTATCAGCTGACCAGTGTACCCTCCTCCCTGGCTGGCGCAAAATTGATACAGACAGCCAACGACGACAAAAAAAGCACGGCCTCTACACAGGTCACCTTTGAGCTGAGCGAGAGTGCGACGGTGTACATTGCTTACGACCCACGCGCCTCCGTGCTGCCCTCCTGGCTGAGCGGCTGGCAGAAAGCCGCTGACAGGATCGGGGTGGACGACTCACAGATCAGCCACATGAACCTCTACAGCAAGACCTTCGCGGCCGGAAAGGTGAGCCTGGGCGGCAATAAACAGAGCCCGGCGGCAGGGGCAGAGAACAACTACTTTGTGGTGGCAAAGGCGGCACAGGTATCATCCGTAAGCTTGATCAGCAATGTTTCCGCCTCCAGCGGCAGGCGTTACGCAACGGGAGAATTAGCATCAGGCTCTGTCCATTACACTGACAGGACATATAAAATCACCTCTGTACCAGCTTCTTTAAACGGAGCGCCTTTTATCAGGACAGCCAACGACGACAAGCGAAGCACCTCCTACACACAAGTCTCCTTCGAGCTGAGCGAGAGCGCGACGGTGTATATTGCTTACGACCCACGCGCCTCCGTGCTGCCCTCCTGGCTGAGCGGCTGGCAGAAAGCCGCTGACAGGATCGGGGTGGACGACTCACAGATCAACCACATGAACCTCTACAGCAAGACCTTCGCGGCCGGAAAGGTGAGCCTGGGCGGCAACATGCAGAGCCCGGCGGCAGGGGCAGAGAACAATTACTTTGTGGTGGTGCGTGAGAGCCTATCTGCCGATGCCTCCGGGACTATGCTCAGCTTTCAAGGTGCCATCAGCTTAGAAAAAAGCGAATCAAGCCTGACAGTATATCCTAACCCAAATTCAGGAGAAGCCATCCATATAAACCTGGAGGGGTTCCGCAAATCCGAGCGTGTAACTATCGCTATACAGGACATGCTTGGCCGTGTTGTTTATTCTGTGAGTTTATTCACCGATGAGGCTGGCTCCGCACGCATGGAGATGCCGGTGAACAGACAGCTTAGCCGTGGCATATATATCGTGAACGCCGGGAATAATGGAACTGGTGCCCAATCAAAGCTGGTGGTTAAATAACCATAGTATCAACATGGTACGTATACCTGGTTTAACTGAAAAATGAAAGAAGCGCCTCCTGTTTGTGGAAGACTCCACAAACAGGAGGCGCTCAGGTTTAATGCGTAACCGTGCCACTGGCTTGCCTGCCGTGATCTTGTGAGGTGCTGCTTCCAGAACAAAGCCTGAGTATCCCAAAATTAAGAAATGAGACTTCCGAGCGCGTCCCAAAAACATAGTTGGAACATCGCTTTCTGTCTCTCGTTGATATAGCCTAACGCCAGGGCCATCTATAGCCGCATGTATTGTAACCGTACCGCACGCTAAGTGCTTAAAATTTTGGCTGCGTGGGATGTAAAAGGTTAATCAGGGCGATTTTGTGAATTTTACGGGCAAGGCGTGCTGCGAGAGGAAAACGATAACCACCACGGCGAAGAGAAGGGGCGGCAGTTGCAACCACAGCATGCTTTCGAGGCTGCTCAGGTAGCGGGTTTGCATGGAGGTAATGGCGGTGAACAGGCCTCCGCCCCGCTCGTTGTAAATCACCTGGTCCACGAAGTTCCAGCCCCAGTGCAGGCCGATGGGCAACGCCAGCGACCCGGTGCGGGTGTAGGCATACGCCAGCATCAGGCCCCACAGCCCGGTGTATACAAGCACCCATATCATCAGAACGGGGTTGCCCAGCGCCCCGAACGTAAACCAGTGATAGATGCCGAAGGCAAAGGCACTGAGCCAGGCGGCACGCCTCTCCCCGGCCAGGAGCAGGAGCCGGTACAGCAGGTAGCCCCTGAACAGCAACTCCTCGAACAAAACGGACTGGAAAGTTTTGTACAGCCCCTGAAAAAGAAACCCGGCGCCTAAACCCGCCGCAGGCACCCAGTCAAAGGCCGCCAGCAAGGCGAACAGGTTCCGTAGAGCCACCGCCAGCGCCAGCGTGGCCAGAAAGCCCAGCAGCAGTTGCAGCACCCGCAGCAGCGATGGCATGAGGCCCAGCGCCGCCAGGCTTCTACGTTCGAGCCGGAGCAGCAGCCACGAAAAGAAAAGGATGACGACGTTGCCTAACATACACGCTCACGAACAGCCAAAAGTGGAACAGCGGCAGAATGCCGGTCCTATATAGGGCAAGTCCCGTCAAAAGCTTTATTCAGAGAAGCAGGAAGCGCGGCTTCGGGGGTCAGGCGGGAATTTCCTCGTAGTCAATGCTCTTGGGCAGCCCCGCAAATTTTTCCACCAGGTCCTGCGGCAGCACGGTCAGCTTTCGCTTCACTACGTCCAGCCACGCGCCGTCTACCGTTACCACCGCGGCCCTCGCGCCGTCCTGGCGGTACACGATGTGCCGGATGGACCAGCGGGAACCGTCGGGCCTGCTTCTGAAAAGCTCAATCGTTACTTTGATGTTCTCGTTGATGCCTATTTCCTTCAGGTACAAGAGCTCCTCCCGGAAAAGGATGGGGCCGAGCTTCAGCTCCTGAAAAACTGCGAAGGTAAGCCCGAGGCTGTCTAAGACGGCGATACGCGCCTGGGCCGCAAAGTCGGCATAGGCGGAGTGGCGCATGTGCTTGTTGACGTCCAGGTGAGACCACATCACTTTTCCTTCGTAAACATTGTTCATGGTATTCGATATTATAATTTAGTCCGGGCTTTTTGGGCGCAGCCTACCCCGGCCCGCTGCCTGAGGCAGAAGGCCGGGGTAGGCGGAAGGGCACAGTCTTTCTCCCCCTGCCGCTGCTGCGCACCAAATATAGGATAATCCTTAAAAAATGCCGCGATTAGTTTGAAACTTAATACACTGCTGCTGGCCTTAAGCAAGAGAGGCCAAAGTAGTTAGCGCCGCTCCCGGTGCAGCTTTCGGGCTACACTCCTATATCCTCGTTCCAGAGCGCCGGCTTTTCACGGATAAACTTTTGCATCAGTTCGTAACAGGCGCTGTTGTCCGTCACCTCCACCTCCACGCCCCTGCCGCGAAGCAGTTCCTCCTCGCCCATAAACGTCCTGTTCTCGGCAATCACCACCTTCGGGATGCCATATAGGAGAATGGTGCCGGAGCACATGGGGCATGGCGAGAGCGTGGTGTACAGGGTACACTTCCGGTAAACGGACGCAGGCTGACGGCCCGCGTTCTCCAGGGCGTCCATTTCGCCGTGCAGCACCACGCTGCCTGCCTGCACGCGCCTGTTGTGCCCCCTGCCCAATATTTTCCCCTGGTACACGAGCACCGACCCGATCGGGATGCCTCCCTCGGCATAACCTTTCTGCGCTTCCTCAAAAGCTGCCTTCATGAATTCGTCCATGCTGCTGTCAATACTTGTTCAAATTTATATATAACTCCGGCGGCGGCGCAAGGTTATATATGGAGAGAGCAAAAACTGCACTGCCTGTGGTAGCCTTACCCCTCGGATTTGCAGTTCTACGCTCCGCAGTTGCCCTTCACTTCCAGGCATGGCGGCGCGCCATGCTGCTATATGGGATATGATAATCAATAATTTACGGCACATTATCTAAAGCCCCCTGTTAGCTATACACGAGCCATCATAGGGGAAAACCTGCAACAGCTAAGGACTTCACGCACCGACGGGCTACAGGCCTGCTGCAACTGTAGCGCCTAAATTGCTCATCCAGCCGCTTCTGAATAAGTATTTCCGGTAGGATATAAATTTATATATAATCCTATAAACCTGATGCTTATATTATAATACTGAAACAGGAAGCTTAACACCTCAGCTGGAAAAAATGGAAAAATTCCTAAAATCATCGAAAGTAAGTATTGAACTTAAAGCCTTGATTTAAGATATTTGAATATAAGTTTTATCATACACCGCCCGGCATATATGAACCAGCACGCCACCCAACATCAGAACATTGGCTTTATCAGCAGGCGGCAGTGCTACATCATTGCCTGCCTTGCCGATGGGTACACGCCCGAGCAAATTGGGGGGCAAATCGGGCTGAGCGAGTCGGCGGTACAGCAGAGCCTGGAGAGGATGATGCGCAAGCAGGGAGTACAACATTCCTTCGAACTGATCAGTTGGGCCTACCAGAATGGCTTTCTCAGGTAAGCCCTCCCTACTTATTCCTTTCTTTCCGCACCTTTAATTTCCCGAGCCGCCATGCGACACGACTTTCCGGTACTACAGCAGTTAGTGCTGCAGGGCCTGCTCCTGCTCAGGTTCCTCCTCCGCTGCATGCACAGCAAAGGCTAAGCAGCAGTTGAATAGTCCTGTTCCGGCTGGCCGCCATATATCAAATTTAATAAGGGTAAGCGGTTCATGATGTCACGCGGGCCTTCCTGCCGCTGTAGCGCCCGCGCCTACAGGTTGAACAGCAGGTTGGCTTGCAGGATAGACTCGTTCAGGTCTTCGATGCCCGCCACGTTGTTCCAGTAGCGCCACTCAGAGCCGAAGAACACCTTGCCGGGCTTGCCCCTCAGGTTGCCCAGGTCCAGCAAGAGCTGGGGCTGCGTGACGTACTGCGTGGTGCCCGGCCCGCGGTCACCGATAAAGTCCATGAAGCCCCTGAAACGCAGGTGTATTTTCGCAGAGGCAGGCAAGGGGATATCCCAGCTCGGGGTGATGTTGTAAGTGCCGTTGTACTCCCCGCCATGCTGCTTGTAATAGTATGTTTCGAGTTGCAGCAGCCCGCTGCCCGGTATCCTGAACTTGAATGCGGGGCCCGCCGTGTAGACAAAGAAATCCTCGGTGCCGCCCAGCAGCACGTTCACACCTGTTGCCAGCAGCACATCGCTGACCGGGCCGAAGGCAATCTCGCGGCCGGTGGCGCGGCTCAGGCTCACTTTGGGGTAGTACTCCAGGTACACGTCCGGGCTCCTGAGGCTGACATCGTTCGCAAGGTCCACAAAGCCAAAGTGCTCCAGGGCCCCGTAGGACCCGAAGTGCTCATAGGTAAAAGTAGCCAGGTTGCCGGACTGGTTCAGGCGGCTTCCGTAGAGCAGCTGCACATTGGAGCCACCCTGGTAGATCACCTGCGCATCAGCTTGTCTGCCTGCCAGCAGCGCCAACGCGAAAAACAGCAACGGCAAAGCGTGCCTGGTGAGGAATTTATCTGTAAACATGGTAGCGTAGGGGTGCATTCTTTGTATAGTTATGGGTGAGTCAAACCTTATATAGCCGCTAAGTTATATCCTTGCCCCGACTTCTGCTACGGCAACGGGAATTTTCAACTGGCGCTACCGTATATATACAGCCTCTGCAAAAGGCACAGCCGCACATTTTCACCTGAACAGGCTTCTGCGGGACTGGCTATATAGGCCCCAGCAAGCAGCTATATATAGAAGAGAATATATGGCCGCAGATGTACCAGCGTCTCACAACTCAGATGAAAGTTGGGTGCAGCCGCACACGGAATCAGGGTGCCCGCGCGTTTTTATATTGCCACTGGCAGTGATTAATCCGTAGAATAAAATTGAACAGTGCCCCGTCACGGCTGGCCCTAACTTTCTGCCTGGGCTTATGGACAGGTAGTGCGGCCAGTCCCGATCATATTACTTTCTTTCAGAAGCACCAACTGGCATGGAGTACAGATTCATTCACTACTGGCAATATGAACCCGGGGAAGAAGAGAACCAGGTGCTGGAGGAAGCCATCTCCCTATCGATGAAAGCCAGGGACGAGAACTTCCTGCGCGAGCTGGCCTCTTTTATTTCTGAGCACACCTCGGTCAGGCATGTCATCATCGGGCGGCTGTCTGACGATTACCAGCATATCCGTACCTGCGTCTTTCTGAAAGAAAAGGAGGTGTTGAAGAACATAACGTACCCCCTGCAGGGAACACCCTGCGAATCGTTGCTTACCCAGCGGTTCTGCTACTTCCCATTGGATGTGGCTCAGAACTTTCCGGAAGACAAAGAAATTAAGAGCCTGGGAGTTGAGAGTTACCTGGGCAGTCTCCTGCTCTCAGAAGACAACGAGCCGATAGGGATGGTTGCTCTGATGGACGTGAAGCCCATTGAGAAGGCAGCCTTTGCCGAGCACCTGATACTGGTCCTGAGCCCGGCCATTGAGCAGGAACTTGTCAGGCGCAGGGCATAAGGTGATTTTTCTGCCTCCCCCTGCCGCGCACACCTCCCGCTAGTGCCTGATAATCCTGCCGTCCTCCATCTCAATGATGCGCCCGGTGTTCGCGGCAAAGCTCTGATCGTGGGTGACGATGAGCAGCGTCTGGTTATGCACTTCGGCCAGCTCTTTGAATATATCAAACACCATCTCGCTGTTTCGCATGTCCAGGTTGCCGGTGGGCTCGTCGCCCATAATAATGTGCGGGTCGTTGACGAGGGCGCGGGCAATCGCGACGCGCTGCTTCTCCCCACCCGATATACGGTAAGCCTCCTTGGCGGCCAGGTGGTCGATGCCCAGCATTTTCAGGCGCTCCATTGCCCGGTGCTCCACCTCCTCTTCTGTATAGCGACCCAGCTTTAATCCCGGCAGCATCACGTTCCGCAGCACCGAAAACTCGTTGAGCAGGTAGTGGAACTGGAACACAAAGCCGATCTTGGCGTTGCGGATGCGGGCCAGCTCCGCGTCTGTTTTGCCCCTCATCGACTCTTTGTCTATCAGCAGTTCCCCTTCATAGTCGGTGTCCATGGTGGAGAGGATGTAAAGCAGCGTGGACTTGCCGCACCCCGACTTGCCGATGACAGACACAAAATCGCCCTTGTTAATGGAAAAGGTTATGTCCGTCAGCACCTGCACCGTCACCGGGTCATGGAATTTTTTGCTGATGTGCCTTGCCTCCAGTATAATGTCCTGCATGGTATTTTGTTGTCGGGATACAGGGTTAAGTGCCCCACCGCGTTCTCTTTTAGAATAGTATCTAACCGCCCTTCTTAGGAAGTATGCTCTTATTCAAATCGAAAGAGGGGATTATATATATGATACGAGTGCCTGTGTTCGCGCTGCTGCTTTCTTTTTATTTGCCTCTTATAATTTCTACGGGGTCTACCCTGCTTGCTTTCCGGGCAGGGAAAAAACCCGCAAAATAAGTGGTGATAAGGGAGAAGATACCCCCGATGACATAAAATATCAGGCTGTAGTTGACCGGATATGTTTTGATGGTGGGCAGCGCGGGCGTGTTGAACGGGATGTTGTCGATGATGACGGAGAAGAGGAACCCGAAAATCAGCCCCACCACGCCCCCGAAGAAACCAATGCTCAGGGCAATCACCAGGAAAATCAGGTTCACGTCTCCGCCCGAGAAGCCGGTAGCCTTCAGAATGGCGATCGAGTCCATCTTCTCATATATCATCATGTTCAGGATGTTGAAGATGCCGAACCCCGCCACGATGAGCAGCGTGATGCCGACGGCGTACGAGATAAGCGACCGCACATCGCTGCCCGTCTCAAACTGGGAGTTGGCGGTCTGGATGTCCTCGGCATCTACCTGAAACAGCCGCGCATACTCTTTGGCCACGGCCGGAGCCATATCGAGGTCGTTCAGCTTGATCTGGATATCGGTGATGTAGTTGGAGGGCTTGCCGAGCAGCTTCTGCGTGGTTTCGATGGAGGCGTAGCTCTGCACTTTGTCTATCTCCTGTATGCCCGACTGAAAATACCCCACCACCTTCAGCGGGAAGCGCTCTCCCTGAACCGTTGTCACCTGCACCACGTCGCCGATGTCCGCCACCAGGATGTCGGCCAGCCCCTTGCCCAGCACGATGCTGTTGGCCATATTTTTCACGTCGATGGCGGAGCCGGAGGTCACATAGTCGCTGAAGTTAAACAGCCGCATCTCCTCCTCCACATCCACCCCATTGATAACCCCGGTGATATCAATCGTGCCTTCGTTGAAGAACACCTGCGCCGTCAGTTTGGGGGCTGCCCCCAGCACCCGCGGGTCGTCTCTCACCGTCTCCATCATGGGCCCGCTGTTATATAGCTCCTGCCGCGTAATGCCGGATTTTACAGAACTGATAAAATTGTAGGAGTCTTTGAAATCGGCAGCTGCATTGACTGGCTGGTTCTCGCTTGGTTTGATTTCGTTGTACAGGCGCACGTGCGGCGTGCGGTTCAGGATCAGGCCGTCCAGCAGGTCGTTGAGGCCGTTCATGAAACCGAGCAGCGTGATGAACATCGCGATGCTGAACGTGACTCCGACTGCGGCCACCAGCGTTTGCCGCCAGCGGGCCAGCAGCAGCGATTTCGCTATGCCGAAGATGAGCCTGCTGTTCATGGCTGCGGCTTCACAATCACGTCCTCTTTCGTCAGCCCGTCAAGTATCTCTACCTTCTGGTAGTCCTTCAGCCCGGTCTCCACTTTCACTTTCTCTTCGTCTTCCGTCAGCACATAGGAGCTGTCCAGCAGGTACTCGCGCGGTATGGTCAGGGCGTCCTGTTTGGTTTGAATGATGATGTTGGCCTCCGTGGTGAGGTTCGGGTACAAAGTTGGCGGCGTAGTCACAAAGTCGGCCTCCACGGTAAAAGAGCGGGTCCGCTCGTTCATCGCCGGATTCACTTTATATACCCTGGCCTCAAACACCTGCCCCTTGTAGCTGTCGAGGTTCAGCAGCACTTTCTGGCCGGGTTTTACCCGCGCAATGTCATATTCGTCCACCTGCAGCTCCAGTATGAAGTCGTCGGCGTCGCCCAGCACGGCCACCGGCGTCTGGGGGCTGACCAACTCCCCCTCCTCCTTCAGCACGCTGTACACTTTGCCACCCGTCTCGCTTCTGAGCAGATAGTCATCCGACACGGCCCGGCTGATCTGCAGGTTCTTCTGCGCCTGCCTGGAGGCAAAGTCGAGTTGCTTTTGCAGGTCGCTGTACCGGAGCAGGGCGGTTCGGTAGGCGGTGGCGGAGTTTTGATAGCTGAGCTCCCGCTGCTCCAGTTCCACGCGGGTGCCTATCTGGTCTTTCCAAAGGTTGCGCTGCCGCTCCAGCAGCAGCGAGTCGTTCTGCTTCCGGCTTCTGGCCAAATCTATGGCGGCCCGCAGCTCGCTCAGCTTTTCGGCATTGGCGCTGACGCTGGAGTACTCGGCGGCGATGCGCGCATTTTCGGCGCTCAGGCGCGCCGTCTCGTTCTCTATTTTCAGAAGCGGGTCGCCCTGCTGCACCGTATCCCCCTCCGTCACAAATATCTCCTGAACAATACCGCTCACTGTGGGGAAAACCAGGTGCTGGTTTCTGCTCTTCACCACTCCCGAGGCGTACACGGATTCGGAAACGTCTTCAACCGTCGGGGTGGTTGTCTCCTGCCTGCCGGAGCAGGACGCCAGCAGCAGCACCAGCACGAGTGGCATGTATCGTTTCATGTGGAGAATCACGGGTTTATATATAAAGCGGCGGCTGACATAATTGTTTGGCGGCGCTGCCTGCGCGGAGGCCTCAGCAAAAGCCCTGAAGACCGAAATACTTGCGCTCCAAATATAAGACTTTCAGGATTATCTACTATAAGGCCTGAACGTTTATCAGCCGGTGTGCTTGTATAAGGCTGCCGAGCTGGAAACGCCCCGTACAAAAAAATCCTGCAAAATACGGCATATGCTGACAAGCCATATATGGCAATCTGCCTGTCGCTGCACACTGATTTCTTTTACTGCCGGATTCAAACACAGTTGCCTCCTAAACCAGAAGCACAGCAAGAGGCCCGTTCAGGTCTTTTGCTGTGCTTCTGGTATTGTATATAGCAGGCCGGGGTGGCTATATATAGCTGCCCGCACCCAGCTTGTTCAACCAGCCTCAGTCTTCGCTTCTGCGATTGAGGAGGAGAACGGCGGCGGTCGTAACGGCAGCAGCCACGGCAATGCCCTGCAGAAGGCCCTTGCGGTCATATTTCCACTGCGCCTTCATGCCCCTTTCGGCAAAGATGTTGGGCACGTGTCCGCTTTTCAGATCCTCTACGATGCCCTCTACCACATTCACCCGGTCGGCCACCAGCAGCGGCAGCCAGTGCCCGAAACTGCCCTCGCCATACTGGAACGCATAGCGCCGGATCATCCCGCTCAGCCCTTTGGGCGGCATCGACGTTCCGAATACAGCCGTCACGTTCGGCCTCTCATTGGAATGCAGCACCTCCATGTTTTCCGGTTGCAGCGGGGGCCGTTCCCAGGTATAGCCTGCATGGGTTTCGTTCCCTCTTTTCCGCATGGGGTAAGTAGGGTCGTTCTTCGGGTCGGCGTCGATGCCCCACCCTTTTATATGTGAATAGTCTTTCGATGTGTTTTCCATAGTCTTGTTGCTTTAAACCCTGGCTGATGGTGGAATAAGGACTGGCTTGATGCAGTTGTCCAGTTTGTCCGAGAAAATGCGGTAGGCATCGGAAATCTCCTCCAGCGGTATATGGTGTGTAATGAGTTCTCTAGGGCTGAAGACGCCATTTTGGACGTGTTCAATCATTTTCGGCAGCAGGCGCTTCACCGAAGCCTGGTTGGCCCGGATGGTCAGCCCTTTGTTGACGATGTTGCCAAGGGGCACGAGGTTCAGTGTGGGGCCATATACACCCACTATCGACACAACGCCCCCTTTCTTCACGGAATTGACGGCCCACTGCAGCGCTGTGGCAGAGCCCGCCTGCAGCAGCGTTTTCCGGCCTGTAATGGTTTGCAACTTGCTGCCGGCGGCCTCGGCCCCCACCGCATCAATGCAGACATCGGCACCCAGCGAGTCGGTCGTCTTTTTCATGAACACCACCGGGTCTTCGATGGAGCGGAAGTTGTAGGCCTCGCACTGCGCGAATTTCCGCACAAAGTCGAGCCTGTACTCTTCCTGGTCGAACACGATGACGCGGCCCGCCCCGAACAGCCAGGCGCTTTTTGCGGCCATGATGCCCACCGGGCCTGCCCCAAACACCACCACGGTGTCGCCTTTCTGAATGCCGCCCATCTCTGCCGCCTGGTAGCCAGTCGGCACCACGTCGGTGAGCAGCACGGCATCGTCCGGGTGCATGCCGCTGGGTATCACCATTGGCCCCACATCGGCGTAAGGCACCCGCACGTACTCGGCCTGCCCTCCGTTGTAGCCGCCTGCTATATGCGAGTAGCCGAAGATGCCCCCAACCGCCGTAGCCTGCGGATTCGCCTCGTGGCAGTTACCGTACAGTTCCTGCTTGCAGAAGGTACACTTGCCGCAGGCGATATTGAAGGGCACGATCACCTGGTCGCCTACTTTCAGGTTGTGTACATCCGTCCCAATCTCCTCCACCACCCCGATGAACTCGTGCCCAAAGGTTTCGCCCACGCGGGTATCAGGCACATTGCCGTTGTACAGATGAAGATCCGAGCCGCAGATACAGGAGCGCGTTACCCGCACGATGGCATCCTGCGGATGCAGAATCTCAGGCATGGGTTTGTTTTCGATGCGGACCCGTTGCGGCCCACGGTAAGTCATTGCCAGCATAAGTTTGTTTTTAGCTTAGTGTATACAGGTGATGCCCGGAAGCAAATCACCCCTACTGATACTTCACTGCATTCGCTAAGTTGCGGGAACGGGATTGGAAGGGATGATTTACGTATTTATACTGACAGTCTCCCGCAAGCTACCCGTACGAAGGCGGGGTGTCCTATATCTCCAGATCTGCAGGCGATGCACCCATCAAGGTTTACGCTAGGCAGTCAGTGGCACCTGCCTATATGGTAGGACAGCCAAAACCGGGCTGCAGCATGCGCCTCCGCGTCACGCTTTCTATATAAACATCAACTATATAGCATTTTACACGTTATGCCTATTACGCGCATCCACGAAGGCGTTCCGGTGTTTTTAAATTGTTCCACTCTAAAATAAATGTACGATGGAGAGATTTTTAGGAAACCACAGCCCCCGGCTGTATGCCATTCTGCGCATCGTGGCAGGATTGCTTTTCGCCATGCACGGCACCCAGAAGCTTTTCGGCTGGCCCGGCGACAATCCCCCGGTAGAGCTAGCCTCGATGATGGGGGTTGCCGGTATCATTGAGCTGGTGTGCGGGTTGCTGATCATGATAGGACTGCTGACCAGTTGGGCCGCCTTTGTTGCCAGCGGCGAGATGGCCGTGGCCTTTTTTATGGCCCATCTCCCTCAACACCCCCTGCCCATTGTAAACGGCGGCGAACTGGCCGTTTTATACTGCTTCCTTTTCCTCTATATAGCCGCAAGCGGCTCCGGTGTCTGGAGCGTGGACGGCTCGCGCAGCAGGCATCCGCTGGCGGCAACGCGCACGTAAAGGGTTGGTCTCCGCCCCAGCAGGCGTGCCAACGTATATATAAAACACAGTTTTTACCTCTTCTGCCCCAGGTGCGCCGCAGGCAAATTTGCGGGCCAGGCAGCCCATGGGGCATATAACCTGCGGGCATACCACTCATAATTATGGAAAGTTATTTCAATACAACAGGCCAGACGAACACGGGTCCGCCACCCCAGGCTTCCTACGCCCCTAAAAACGAGCAGGAAGCCTGGATAGCAATCATGCACGCCTGCATAGCCGTAGACGGCACCATTGCAGACGAAGAACTGGAGGAGTTGTCGGAGGCGCTGGCCGGTAAAACACTTTTTGAGGGACACGACGTGCTTGCCTACAGCAAAACCGTTTTTTATGCCCAGGCCAAGGTCGGCAGCAAAGGCCTCATCGACAACTCAGTGGACAAAGTTGCCGTCGAGAACAGGCCCACACTTTTCGCCCTGACCATTCAGTTGCTGCTCGCGGATTGTGTGGTGACGGACAAGGAAAAAGAGCTGATGACCTACCTCTACTCGGCCCTGGACATGGACGAGGCGCTGGCAAACAAAATCATAGACGTGATCCTTATCCTGCACAAGGGCAATTCCTGCTGATAGCTGTAGCAAGCGGGAGGTTTCGTTTGTAATAAGGCTGGCCTAAATATAGCTTCAGCGAAAGGCACGGCCGAAGTCAGGCTACCGCCAGGCGCTGCAGCACCGCTTTGCAGGGCACCGCTGAGGTAACCTTGAACGTGTGCGCCGTGTGGAGCGGAACGGCATAATAATCGCCGGCTGCCAGCTGGTGGATATCCTCCCCAGCCACGATGTCACAGGTTCCTTCCACTATCAGGAAGCGCTCGTGCTCGTCGTGGTGTACCTCCTGGGCGGCCTCCTCTTTTATCCAGACAATGGCCGTGGTGGCGTCAGGCGTGTAGCCAATGATTTTCACGTAAATGCTATCGGCATCCGGCGGCAGCACCATATCCTCCCGGTCGAGCCAGGTGGCAAAGTCTGCGATGTGGGATTCAGGGGTGATAACCGGGGGAGTGGCAGGCACTTCCCCGTGCTTCAGGCGCTCCATATAGTCTATGGTGGCCAGCAGCAGCGGCTTTACCGTATTGCGCGGTGTCACGGCGTGCGCCCGTGCGTAGCCCTCCAGCGCCAGGCTGATGTTTTCCAGCTCCTGCCGGACCTCCGGATGGGCCGCAGCCATCTGTTCCACGGCAAGGGCCTCCGCTGGGCTTGAGGCTCCCATGACGTACAGTTCCAAAACCCCGGACTCTATATATGCTTTGACGTTCGGGTTCATGCCGGCTCCTCTGGTTATATATAAACGCTTTTCGCGGGCACTTGCGCTCAATGCCTGCGCTGCCCCTGCAAATTTACGCTTTCTTTGCTGTCCGGCAACAGTTTCCCGAAGCGCCATGTCCTGCAGATGTCGCCCATATCCCTGCGAAAAAATCCAGCTACATGCTTCCGGCATTTCTTGACAGGGTACATGCTGTTTCATCGCTTCCCACCCCTCATGCCCGATATCATAACCAGGCTCCGTGATTTTCTGGTTGCAGAATTCAGCTTATATATAGGGCGATTCAAACAGAAGCTCTCTATAAGCAAACAGGATACACCCTTTGCTCTATATGCCGCAATAAAAAAAGGAGCCTGTCGCTCCTTTTTTTATTGCGGCATATAGAATTTTAAAACCTGTCGGAGGTGTTTACCTGCCCCACTGTTTCGAAATGGGTGGCTTGTTTGATGGTCTTTTCTTTCCCCTCCGAGTCTTCGTAGGTCCGCTCCTCCACCTCCACCGACAGGGTTTTGCCTTTGAGCTCCCTGGAGTCCATCGCCGTCTTTTCGATGCCTGCGGCCTTGAGGAATGATGCCAGGATGGGCTGGCCAGGCTCGCTCAGGTAAAAGCGCTGGTTTATAAAGCCCTCTTCGTTCTCGAGGCGGCAGTTAATAAAAGGCACGTCTTTGTTCTCGCTCCTGCCTTCTTCCACTTCCGTAATCTGCACGATATGCCGCCCGTTTGGCAGGTATGGCTTCTCTTCTATTTTCAGTTTCATAAGTCGCTTCTGTATGTTTTGCTAATCAAGTACGCATTTGTATATAACTGGTTTTGAAATGCTGTTATTCGACCTGAATAACTAATAATATTAGTAAAATCAATCATAAAAAACGCTATCTCAACCTTATGTCTTGTGTTGCCCGTACAATTGACTACCCCGAACAGGTTCGGCGGATGACATGTTTTATATATAGAAGGAGGAAAACAGATGAGCACGAATAATAGAAACATCGAGAACAAAGGAGATTTTGACCAGAACAAGAACGTGAGCGGGCGCCCGCAGGGCACCAATACCGGTCCGGTGGCAGGCGGTGCGGACAATACGCGCGGCGAGAACAAGCCCAGCCGGGAAGGCGACAGCGGCGGTGCCAAGAAAGGAAAGGCAAGTCCTGACAATAGCGACCACGCCAACCTGACCACCACCACCCGCGGCGCAGACAGCACAGACAAGGAGTTCCGCAACGACCAGCCCAATGCCAGCACGCTGAAGGGCCACAAAAGCAATGTGGATTTAGGAAATGAGAAAGACTGAGCGGGAACCGCCTCTATATTAATAGGGCGGCTTTTGCCTTGCCCGACACGAAAGACCCGGTATCTCCGGGTCTTTCGCTATTTATGCCCGGCAGAGGCAAGAATTCTTCATAAGGATTTATGATAAAGTAAGAATATTATTATATTGCTCTGAATGCTGCCCAAAACACGCCTACTGCCACAGGAGCGTATACCGTAGCTTTCATGCTTTACCGGACATCAAGCCATATACCCAGATCAAACGATGCCTATATCCGCTATCAATCGCCGCGATTTTCTGAAAGGAGCAACGGCCGCCCTGGCCCTCACAGCGCTTGGCGCGCATGGAATGAGCCTGGACCCGCAGGCAAAGCCGCTGCGCGTCGGCCTTATCGGGGCGGGCTGGTACGGGAAAAGCGACCTGTTCCGTCTGATGCAGGTGGCCCCGGTGGAGGTGGTGGCCCTGTGCGATGTGGATGAAAACATGCTCCGGGGTGCAGCCGATATCGTGAACCAGCGCCAGAAGCAGCGAAAGAAGCCCCGGCTCTACAGCGATTACCGCAAAATGCTCAACGACAATAAGTTCGACATCGTGCTGATCGGCACCCCCGACCACTGGCACGCCCTCCCGATGATTGCGGCCGTCAAAGCCGGCGCCCACGTGTATGTGCAGAAGCCGATCAGCGTGGATGTGCTGGAAGGCGAAGCCATGCTGGCGGCGGCCCGAAAATATAACCGCGTGGTGCAGGTGGGCACCCAGCGCCGCAGCACGCCGCACCTCATCGAGGCAAAGAAAAACATCGTGGATGCCGGGCTCCTCGGCAAGGTGGCGCACGTGGAGATGTACTGCTACTACCACATGCGCAGCACCGCCAACCCGCCCGAGCAGCCCGTTCCGGCTTTCCTGAACTACGACATGTGGACGGGCCCCGCTCCCATGCGCCCTTACGACGGGCTGCCGCACCGCCGCTGGCGCAATTTCATGCAATACAGCAACGGGATTGTGGGCGACATGTGCATCCATATGTTCGATGCGGCGCGCTGGATGCTGGGCCTCGGCTGGCCCAAAAGCGTCAGTTCTACGGGCGGTATCTATGTGCAGAAAGAAGGCAGCGCCAACACCTCCGACACCCAGACGGCCCTTTTTGAGTACGACGGGCTCAACTGCGTGTGGCAGCACCGCACCTGGGGCACCCCCGCCAACCCCGATTATCCATGGGGCCTGACCATATATGGCGAGAAGGGCACCCTGCACGCCAGCCCGATGCAGTATGATTTTATACCAGTGGGCGATGGGGAGAAGATACACCGGGATGCCGTGTTTGAAAAAGAAAAATACCCCGAGGATCTGGCTGAGAAGGACATTGAACTGCACGCGGCCCCGGCCACGCGGCTGCACATGAAAGATTTTCTGGCCGCCATTGAGAAAGGCAGTCGCCCGGTGGCTGACATTGAGGAAGGTCATATCTCGACGGCCAGTTGCATTCTTGCTAACCTGTCCATGGTGCTGGGCGGCCGCCCACTGGTATATGACCCTGCCAAACGCGAAATCGTGGGCGACCCGGAAGCCAACGCCCTGCTGGCCCGCCCTTACCGGCAGCCCTGGGTACACCCCGACGTCGCTAAGGTATAGACATACTATATAATCTTTCCTATATACCCCACTTATATGTCCCACCTGCTTCAGGAGTACAGGGTATATAGGCTAGTATGCGTACCTTGCAGCGAGAAAGCTCACCCCCGCTTGCTATATATGGATAGCAGCAGGGCATACAGGAGAGGTTGTAAAGGGGATCAAGCAAATGAAATTAGTCGGCAACATTCGCCAGTTAAAGCAGCACCGGGACAGCGGCAACCGGGAGATTGAACTGCACCTGGACAACATCGAGTACATCACCCACCGGAAAGACGGGAAGTATTACCAGCCTTTTGATTTTGTGGATGAATTGGATTCGCCCCTCGTGATTACCGGCGACTGCCTGGCCCTCGCCGACTCCAGGCATGTGACGGATGGCGAAAACACGTTCCGCGTCTTTGACAAAACCGGCGAGGATTATGTGCTGAACGAGCACAAACAGCTCTCCCTGACGCTGGCCTACGACTTTGACACCGACACGACCATCCTGGCAACAGCCACCTACACCGTTACCCTTCCGAACGAGGAATTCAAGCGGCTGAAAAGTGAGCGAAGCAAAGCCAGGAAGAAAAACAAAGGCAGGAAGAATAGGTAATCGGTCGGGTAAGATAGCTGGGAGGAGGCAAGGCAAGTATTCTACTTCCGGAGGTACAGCACCAGGTTTGAGTAATCGATAACCCCACGATGCGCAGAAAGGATGTCAGCGCCTATAATGCCGTCTACCTCCTCCAGCTTCATGCTCTGGAATGCCTCGTTTACATGGCTAAGGCTCACCAGGTAGATGCTCGAGTCATCAATCTCCAGCGGCCCTATCTTCATCCTGTTGCCGGTAGACAGTTGCATGCCGGTGGCGCTTCCCCCCGTGCCCGTAAACTTTTTGTCAGATAAGCGCGACTCCAAACGGAATGCACTCTTTCGCTTCTCCTCCAGTATGGTAGCGCCGGCGCCTGTGTCCAGTATAAAATTTCCGGGCACCCCGTTCAGGGAAACCTGCATCTGGAGGTGGCCCGACGGCATTCTCTTCAACTGTATGCGCTCGTACTCCTGGTGCCGCGTCAGTAACTCATCCAGACTCATATCGGTTGTGACATTTACACCAGCCGGTGTTCCTGCTGCGGCAGTGGCAGTCGGCTGCGGCGCATCACAGGCTGCTGCTAAACCTGTTAGAGCCAGCATCAGATAACAGAAAACTCTGCTCCTATATAAACTTTGTTTCGGAATTGCTTCGTGCATAGAATGAATAACCCTTACCGCCGGCTAAACCAGAAGCCCGCTGTCCCATATATAAAGCATATCTACACAGAAATCGTTTCAAAACTAACTGGTACATAATATGCGGCCATAGGCGACGGGCCCTACTTTTTAGCAAAGGGAGCCGCCTTTTGTGCTGTTGCCAGGCAAGTCCGCTTACTCCATTCGCAGGTTCATGACAGGGTTGGCGGTAGCCGCTCTGATGGCCTGGTAGCTGATGGTGAGAAAAGCCAGGAGCGCTGCCACCATACCCGCTACAATAAACACCCATACCGGAATATCGATGCGGTACGCAAAATCCTGCAGCCACTGGCGCATGGCATACCAGGCCAGCGGAAAGGCAATCAGCGCCGCCACCACCACCAGTTTCAGGAAATCCCTGGAGAGCAGTGCGACGATAGAGGACGTTTCGGCTCCCATCACTTTCCGGATGCCGATCTCCTTTTTCCGGCGCTCGGCGGCATAGGCGGCCAGCCCGAACAGGCCCATACAGGCTACAAAAATAGCGATGCCTGTAAAAATGGTCAGCAGGGACTTTAACTTGTCCTCCGCCTCGTACATCTTCTGGAAATTATCGTCCATAAAAATGTACTCGATGGGGTAATCAGGAGAGAATTTGTCCCAGACTTCCTTCACATGCGCTATGGAAGCCGCGAGGTTCCCGGATCCTATTTTCACGGCTACTTTCACGTTGGCGCCCGGGTAAATCTGCAGCACCGTAGGCTCTACCTTGTCGTACAGGCTTGCCACATGGAAATCCTGCACCACGCCAATGATCTTTCCCTCCCTCAGCGAATCCTGGTTGTCCCAGGTTGGCCACAGGAGCGGCTGCCCGAGCGCTTTTTCCGGCGTGCCGTAGCCCAGTTCCCGTACGGCCGTCTCATTAATGATATAAGCCTGGTCGGCATCTGTTTTGAACTCCTTTGAGAAGGGCCTCCCCGCCACCACCTTCATATCCAGCGTGCCGAGGTAGTCGAAGTCCACCATCAGCAGCGTGACGCCGTGGTGTACCTGCTCCCCGCCTTTCGGCACGATGACTCTGTCGCCGGCCGTCGCATCGCCCGGAAAGCCGTAACCGATAGACACCTCCTGTATGCCTGGCCCCTTTTTCAGTTCGTTTTTGAAGGTTTCGTAATTCTCGAACATGTTTTCTCCCCGCATCTGGAAGAACATGATCTGGTCTTTGTTGAATCCAAGGTCTTTGTTGTGCAGGTAAGACACCTGCCTGTATACAATCATGGCACAGATGATCAGGAAAATAGACAGGGCAAACTGCACCACGATCAGCCCATGCCGCAGCCACTGAATCTTGCCAATGCTGCTGTCTATCACCACGGCGCTCTTCAGCACCTTTACAGGCCTGAAACCCGACAGCACCAGCGCCGGATACAGCCCCGCCAGAATACCCACCAGCAGCGTCAGGCCAAGCAACAGCAGCAGAAGCGACGGATGCGTAAACACGTTGAAAGTCATTCCCTTCCCCGTGAAGGCATTGAGCGAGGGCAGCAGCAGCGAGGCAAGGGCCGCGGCGAATACGACGCTGACGAGCGTGAGCAGCACCGTCTCTCCTAAAAACTGCAGCATGAGCTGCCCCCGGCTGGCCCCTACCGCCTTCCTGACGCCCACTTCTTTGGCGCGCTGCGTCGACTTGGCGGTGGCCAGGTTCACAAAGTTGAAGCAGGCAATGAGCAATATGAAAACAGCAATGGTGCTCAGGGCCTTCACATAGGTAATGTTGCCCTGGTTGAAACGGTTGTACTTGAAGGCTGATGAGTACAGGTACACCTCGTGCAGGGGCTGCAGGAAGGGGCGGTATTGATAAGGCACGTTCCTGTCCGGGTCAATCTGCTTTTTAACAATGTCGCGGAGTTTGGCCTGCGCTGCCTGCGGGTCAGCCCATTCCCGGAGTTTCACATAGGTATAGAACTGCTGCCAGCTCCAGCTTTTCATGCGCTCGGCATCCAGTTCCGCGGCCGCCATCGGGAGTATAAAGTTGACAGGCAGGTGAAAACGCTCTGAGGTACTGAACACGCCCCTGACAATGTACGGCAGCTTGTTGACAGACACTTCTTTCCCGACAGGATTTACATCGCCGAAAACCCGCTCAGAAAAAGCATCCGAGATAACGATAGAGGAAGGATCATCCAACGCTTTTTCCGGGGAGCCATATATAAACGGAAGCTGGAAAACCTCGAAAAAGGTCGGGTCGACGTAGAAGCGGCCTATTTCGTAGATGCTCTTCTCTCCGTAGTCCACCAGGTTCTTTGCATCAAACTGCAGCATCAGGATGCGCGTAACGGTCTCCGTCTCCGGAACGCTTTGCTCCAGCGATGTCCCGAACATCGGGGGGACCACCGCTAAAATCTCACCGGCTTCCTCGGCCGACTTGTCGTTGTAGACGCGGTATACCCGGTCGCCTTCCGGCAGAAACTTGTCGTACTGCAGTTCGTCGTACACAAACAGCCCGATGAGCAGGCAGGCGGTGATGCCTAAAGCCAGGCCGGAGATATTGATGAAGGTGAAGCCCCTGTGGCGGAGCAGGTGCCTGTAAGCGGTTTTGAAGTAGTTCCGGTACATGATGCAGATGGTTTAGCCGTTCAGTTTTGTTTCGTCCTGTATTGGCTGCAGAACAAATGCCAGAACAGCACAAGCCTTGTTATCAGCAAGTTATATATAAACCTTGATGAAGCAGCGTGCAGAAACGCGCAGCAGGTGTGCGATTTTGCACACCCTGGCCTGCCAGCAGATGGCTATATATACTCAGAATCAGCATCTTGCAATAATGGCATAAATGTAGTTTCTTTCGTTGCTGTAGAACAGGCGATATGCAACTAAAGAAGGCTTCCGTACTTGTTGTGGATGATGATACCGATGTGCTTACGGCGGTGCGGCTGCTGCTGCGGCCGCAGGTAAAGGAGATCATCACCGAAAAGAACCCGGAGAACATCCCGTCGCTGCTGGCGCACCACGCGTTCGACGTGATATTGCTGGACATGAACTTTGCCAGCTCCATCAACACGGGCAACGAAGGGCTCTTCTGGCTTAAAAAGATAAAGGCGCTCAAGTCCGGCGCCGCCGTCATCATGATCACCGCCTACGGCGACATTGACCTGGCCATCCGCTCCCTGAAAGAGGGGGCTTACGATTTCATCGTCAAACCCTGGCACAACGACAAACTCCTCACCACCATCCGGGAAGCCATCAGTAAAAAGGGCAATGGCTCCGGGCCATCCTCCCCCGCTGCGCCTGCACCCGCCATCGGTTCAGAGTTGATGGGCGAGTCGGAGGTGATGCAGGACATTATTTTCAAGATAAGGAAAGTGGCTCCCACCGATGCCAACATCCTGATATTGGGCGAGAACGGAACGGGCAAGGAGCTCATCGCCAAAGCAATCCATCAGCACTCGTTGCGCGCCGACAAACCCTTTGTGAAAGTGGATGTGGGTGCCCTGACGGAATCTCTTTTTGAGAGCGAGCTGTTCGGGCACAAGAAAGGCGCTTTTACGGATGCCCGCGAAGACCGTGCCGGCCGTTTTGAGGCGGCGCACACAGGCACCATCTTTCTGGACGAGATCGGCAACATCTCGCTGCACCAGCAGTCGAAGCTGCTCAGCGTGCTGCAGAACCGGCAGGTGGTGCGGGTGGGTGCCAACGCACCCGTGGATATAGATGTGCGCCTGCTGTGCGCCACCAACGTGCCGCTGGTGGAAATGGCCAACGAAGCCCGCTTCCGCAAAGACCTTATCTACAGAATCAACACCGTGGAGATTACCGTTCCGCCGCTTCGCAACCGTGGCGACGACATTGTGTTGCTGGCGCGGCATTTCGGCGCTGTCTATTCTAAAAAATACATGAGGCCGGTTCCTGATTTTTCGAAGGCGGCGCTGGAGAAGCTGAAGCACTACCATTACCCCGGCAACGTGCGCGAGCTGCAGTACGCCGTGGAGCGGGCCGTCATCATGGCTGACAGCGATGTGCTGGAGGCAACGGATATCATCTTCTCTCCCATAGAGGCCGCCCCTGCCGCCCATTCGCAGCAGCAGGAGTCGAACCTGGAGGAGTTGGAGAAAGCCACCATCCTGCGCGTGCTGGAGAAGCACAGCGGCAACCTGTCGAGGGCGTCAAAGGAACTGGGCATCACGCGCACGGCATTGTACAGACGACTGGGCAAGTATGACATTTAGGAACTTTGAGGCAAAACTGATCCTGCGGGTCGCGCTGTTGTGCCTCACCCTGAGCGCCCCGGCCCTGGTCATCCTGAAAGGCTGGCCGGAGGTGCTCGTCTTCCTCCTGCCCCTCCTCATCTACCAGGTCTACGAACTTATCCGGTTCCTGAGGAAGGCGCAGGATGACCTGAACCAGTTTGTGGAGTCTGTCCATTACCGCGACTTCTCCCGCTACTTCCATGAGAGGCACGACTCCGTTCAATTGGACATGCTCCGGAAGGGATACAACGAAATCAACACTACCTTTAAAAGTATTAACAGGGAAAAGGAAACGCAGCACCAGCAACTTCAGAAGATACTGGAGATGGTGGACACAGGCATCATGACGTATAATCCGGACAGCGGCGAGGTGCTGTTGATGAACGAAGCCATCAAGAAAATGCTGCACGTGCCTTTCATGAAAACAATCCATTACCTGGAGAAGCGGGACAGCGAATTATATAAAGAAGTGCTTGAGCTGCGGCCGGGCCAGCGCAGGTTAGCCACCGCCCACACAAGCCAGCTGGACAAGAGCAGCATCAAGGTCCTGCTGTCGGCCAGCATGTGGCAGAGCAACGGCAACCGGTACAAACTGGTGGCGTTCCAGAACGTGAACGAGGCGCTGGAGGAAACAGAATCACAGGCTTGGCAGAAGCTGCTGAACGTGATGACGCACGAGATCATGAACTCTATCGCGCCCATCTCCTCGCTGGCCGACACGCTGAAGAACCGCCTGAAAGAAGCCGTGGTGACAGGGGCCTCCTCAGAGGATTTTGAGGATCTGGAAGTGGGTGTCGGCACCATCAAGCGCCGGAGCGAAGGCCTGCTGAAGTTCGCGCAGACCTACCGCAACCTCAGCAAAATCACCTCTCTGCAACTCACCCGGGTATATATAAAAGACCTCTTTGCCAACCTGCACCGGCTCATGCAGCCCATGCTGGCGCAAAAGCACATCAGGCTCCATATAGCCCTTCCTGACCAGGACATCGCCCTGCAGGCCGATCCCAACCTGTTGGACCAGGTGCTGATAAACCTGCTGCTGAATGCCATCGAGGCCGTGAAAGACACCCCTGATGCGGAAATCTCTCTGGTGTCCTACACTGATAAGGACGGCAGGGTTGTGCTGAAGGTGGCTGACAACGGCACAGGCATGACTAAAGAGGTGCTGGAAAAAATCTTCATCCCGTTTTTCAGCACCAGGAAGCATGGCAGCGGCATTGGCCTGAGCCTGTGCAAGCAGATCGTGATGCTCCACCGCGGCACGATTCAGGTGCAGTCCGGTGAAGGCGTGGGAACCGTTTTCATACTGCGGTTTGGCTGAGAGAAGCTGGCGAAGCGGCACGGCAGGTTGAAAAGGAACGGAGATTAAATGAGGCGCACCAGGAGCTGCTGCTAATTCAGGGTAGCTTTATCCTTTCTTCCGCAACGCCATATATACCGCTCCATTCAATCAGGTGCCAATGCAGCGGCAGCCTTATATAAAGACGCTTTACCCGGGGCGCTGTAGGCATACTTCGGCTGATACTCTTACCTTTGTCATATATGGACAAGGCACTGAAAACAAACGAACGGGAACTGGTAAAGCTGATCCGCTTCTTCAGCAAGCGGGGCGCCCAACTGGCAACATCCGGAGAGCTGAACGAGCAGCAGGAGCAGCTAGCCGCCGCCTGCCGGAACCTGGAGACGCAACTATATAAACATGCCCAAAACCGCGCCGCCATTCTGGAGAAGCGCGAGCGCCTGGAGAAAATTATTGAGGACAGGGCGCAGTGCCCCAAATGCCACAAGGCCGACATGCTGAAGAAAACCGGCGTGGCGTCCAACGAACATGGCTGGAAGAGCAACACCTACCGCTGCCGCCGCTGCAACACCACTTTCACCTGGAACCGCCCGAATAACCCCTGGGACATGGTGGCGTTTCTGGAGCGCTATATACAGGAACTGGAGCAGCGCCTGCAGGCAGCACAGCCCGTCGGAATGCAGGAGCATATAGAGGCGTCTATTCCGCAGTTGCAGGACAGCCTGTACCGGCTGCGCCCGGTGCTGCAGACCTCCGATGAGGAAATGGCGGCGCTCACCGAGAAAGAACGCGAGATGGACCGCCTCATCCACCAGTTCAAAAACTACCTCCTGATCGAGAAAATCAAGCTGGACACTTTTCCGGACTGATTCCGTTGTTTGTTGTTCGTGTGTAGTATTTAAGCAGCTTTCGGCTGTTGCCATATATGGTGAAGTCGTAGCAGGCCTTTCTGTTTCAGTGAGGCAAAATTCGCCACCTCATTATTGCCTCCTGGACCTAAACCACGAAAAAAGAAACACCAAACACTAAAAACGAGCAACGAAGCTCACACTCCCTGCACCAGCCAGTACCAGAAGGCGATGGTCAGGAATGAGAGGGGAATGCCGAAGCCTACCATCATATTAGCCAGGCGGGGCTTCAGGCCATAAGAAGAGGCTACAATGCTGGCCGAGATCATGGGGGCCATGGCGGCCTCTATCACCGAAATCTGCGCTGTCTCCCCCTTCACCCCCAGCACCCGCACGTAGAGCAGGTAAATCAGCAGCGGCGCCAATATCAGTTGAAAGAGCAGCCCCAGTGCCAGGAAACGCCAGTGCCTGCTGCGCCGCTCGAACCGCAGTTGCATGCCTACCGACACCAGCGCCAGAGGCGTAACGGTGCTGCCCAGCCGCTGAAACGCCTCCTTCAGCACATCCGGAAAGCTTAGGTTCAGCACGTTGAGCAGCAAAGCCAGGAAAAACATCAGGAACGGCGGAAAGAAGAATATCTTCCGGATGATGGCCTTTGCATCGGGTTGGCCTTTGGAGAAGTATGCGGCCAGCGCAATACCCAGCGTGGAGAGCACCACGAAAGTGCCCGGCTGATCGATGAGGATGGCTGTTTTGAGTCCCTCGGGGCCATAAAGCGCCTCTACAACCGGAAACCCGATAAAGGAGGTGTTGCCCAGCCCGGCGGTGAGGATGAGGCAGCCGATCAGTTTGCGCGACCAGCCGAACATTTTGCCCAGGCCCCAGAAGAAAAGCACCGAGGCGGCGAAGCAGATCCACCCTACCGCCACCGGCAACAGCACAGTGCTGTCGAGCTTTATATCCGGGATGAAGTACAGGGCCAGTGCCGGCAGCGATATATATATGATGAACTGGTTGAGCACCTGCGGCGAGTTGAGCGGGAAGTCACGCACTCTCTGCAACAGGAGGCCCAGCGCCAGGCAACCGAACAACAACAGGAGACTACTCATAAATCTTTCGGTAGATGGAGCAACCCGCAGGCTGCGCCCAAAGGTAAGGCTACCCAACGTAAATGTGCTAAGCCTATATATAAATTGGCAACCCTCCGGGCGGAAAGGCTGCAGCAATTATGGCTGATTTAACCGGAATGCATCTACCCGCTGCACCAGCGCCTGCCGCTGATACCAGTCGTTGTACACCAGTTCAACCTTCCCCACCACGGTGCCGCCAAAGGAACGGTTTCTGAAGTCCTGCAGCTTCTCCAAAAAGACAGCGGGGTTTTGGAGCGGCTCCTTAAACCGGACGGCGGTGATATGGGCTGTCCGGAGGATATAGCGGCTGTCCATCGTCTGCTGCAGGGAAGTTTTACGGAAGCTTTCCCGGAGCTTGTCGCGCAGGTCGTTCAGCTGCCCCGAGGCCGGGAAGCCCTGCACCATCACGCAGGAGGGGGAGGCCGTGATGCCCCTGAAATTGACGCGGAAAGTTTTTACCTCTGCCAGGCACTCCTGCAGCACGTTTTTATAGGCCGCTTTATCTATATCCGCCAACCTAAACCCTGCGTGGCAGGAAATCACCGACATCACCGTGACGTGCAGGTCTGAGGCGGGATAATAATACTGCGCCGGTTCCACTTGCCGGAGCTCCTGCAGAAAGGCCCCGATGGATTCTTTTACGGCCGCATCCGGGCGGAAAAGCAGCGTAAGGCCGAACCGGTCGTCTTCTGCAGAATTCAGGAACGGGTCCGGTTCAAAAGCACTTGCCTGAAACTTTTGCAGCGCGTTTTCCCACAACTCATCGTAGTGCTTTTCCAGATTCATTAACCTTTGCTCCTGTCTATTTATATATCCCCTCCTCTACCCGAACAGGGCGTTCGTGAATTTCACTTTGATGTTGGTCTGGAAGTTGGCGATGGTCTTGAAGATCTCCTTCAAAGTAACCTGCTCGATTTTTGTCAGGCTCCGGATGTCGATCAGGTTTTCGGGCTGCGCTTTGTCGTTGATGATCTGCACCGCCTGCTTCTTGAGGCGCATGCTCATGAGGTAGTAATACGACTGCATCAGTTCCTGGTACTCTGTCTCCGTGAACACCCCCTGCGCCATCAGGGCCTCCAGCCGCTCGCCCGTGTTGGTTTTGAAGATGCGGTTCTGCAAAGCATGCACCCGCACCAGGTCCACAATGGGTGTCATTGCTTTTTTTATGTTAAATACCTCCTGTGTGCCTACCGTATAGGTTTTGATGTTGTTGAAGTAGGTCAGCGGCGGGACGTACTGCATGGCGTTGTTGGCCATATGGTACAGGAAGCGGCCCAGCGGCTTCTGCAGTTCCTCGTCCAGAAACTCCCGCAGCTCGTCTATAATGGCGGGCTCGCCATATATAAACCGACAGTCGAAGAAGGCCGCGAACTTCATCACCTTGTCCGGGTCGGGCTCCTTTATCCAGGCCACGTAGTTGCGCTTCCAGTGCGAGAGCGAGTGCGTCCATTTGGGGTTCTTGGCCATATAGCCGCCGGTGCAGAAGCTGAACCCGATCCTGTCAAGCCGCTCGGACACCTGGTCGGCGAACTTCAGGAAATACTCCCGCACCAGCTCGCGCTGCTCGTTGGCCTTGTCCTCGTAGATGATGGCGTTGTCCTGGTCGGTTTTGAGCGTCTGCTCTTTGCGGCCTTCGCTGCCCAGCACAATGAAGGCGAACTTGGCAGGCGGCGTGCCCATCTCTTCAATCACGCCCTCAATCACTTTCAGGGCGATGGTGTCCGACACGGTGGTGATCACCTGGTTCACAATCTCCGGCTTTACGCCGCGGCTCAGCAGCTGGTACACAATCTCCGGCACCTTCTGCCAGCGCCGCCGCAATTCCTCCACCGAACGGGCCAGCTTCACCGACTGGATGAACATAAACGGCGACTGCGCCTGCTCGCTTAACAGCTTGTTGCGGCTGATGAAGCCGACATACCGCCCCTCCTCCTCCAGCAGCAGATAGCGCGTCTGCGTCCGGAACATCAGCAGGATGGCCTCATACACATAAGCCTGCGTGCTGATGGACACAATCGGATTGTCCATCACGCTGCTGATGGGCGCCTTCACTTCTACCTGGCGGGCCACCACATTGTCGCGGAGGGTGATGTCGGTGATGTAGCCGATGATGTTATTCTGGGCATCTTTCACAAACAGGCAGCTTACTTTTTGCGCGCTCATCCACCTGGCCGCCTCATATATGGGCGTGTCGTGGGCGGAGCTGACGATGGCCCGGTACTCCAGGCTCTCGATTCTGCGGGAATACAGTTGGTCGGAGGCAATATAATTCTGCTCGATATTCGTGGGCCGCTTCACGAAGTGGGCGTACTCGTCATCCAGCATCCGCTTGCCGAACTCTGCGGTGAAGAACTGGAAAAACTCCTCGTTTGTCTGGCACAGCGCCCTGAAATCCTTCCGGTGCAGGAAGTACACCACCGTGCCTTTCTTTGCGATCACCGAGCGCAGCGACTTTTTCCGGTTCAGCAGCACCGACACGCCGCCGTAGCAGTAGCCCGCGTGGTGCAGCTCTATCACGCGCTTGTTCTGCTCGCTGTCGTAGAAAAAGGCCTCGTACTCCCCCTCCGCAATAATGTCCACGCCCCGCATCTTTGTCACCTCCTGGTGGTAAATGGGCGTGTCTTTGGTGTAGCGCACCTCCTGCAGCAGCTCCGACACACCAAGCAGCACCTCCTCCGAGAGCACATTGAAAGGCCTCGCCGTTTTCAGAAATTCAAGCTTATCCATATATCGCGTAAGTAAACAACAGGGTCAGTAAGAACATAAGCAATGCGGTAACGCCGCAACCAGCCTTGTTTTTTAAGGATGGATATAAATCCGGCACATCCAGGGCATGCTGCTTTTCGATCATGCCTTCGTCGATGTCGCCGCGCTTCACCAGCTCAAAAAAGCAGTCAGCCGCGGCCGTGGCATCGACCAGGGAGTCGTGCTGGCGCCCCATGGGCCGCTGAAACAGCCGCTCATATAGCTCTCCCAAACGCAGGAAACGCTGGCGGTGTTGGAGCGGGAAGCGGGAGGAGGCTTTCATAGTACAAAAGAGCGGCAGCCCCGGCAGTGGGTTGTGCATGTCCGCCCGGTGATACCCCACCCCGATCATGTGGTAATCGAGCTGCATGTAGTGGGCCACGACCAGGGGCTGGTACTGGTTCAGATCGGCGGTGAGCTGCGTCAGCACCTGCTCGCGCGGCACGCCGTGCTTTATCAGGAAATCGTGGGTGATGCCGTGAATGCGCACGGACTCCGGTGAGATGTTGAAGTCATCATCGCGCACGTAAAAGTTCTCCGTCTTGACTGTCTCGCCCGCTTTGGTATAGACGGCCCAGGCTATCTGCACGGAGCACGGCCAGTTCTCCCTGTCGGTATAAGGCGCGTGCCAGTTTTTCGGGATGCCCGTGGTTTCCGTGTCTACAAACAGCAAATAGTCTCTCACGGCCTGAAAGTAGCGATAAAATCAGCAAGTAAGAATACAGGCGCTGGATTTATATATAGCGGCATATAGCAGCCGTGCTTTCCAATTTCATGTTTTCGTAGGGACGCGTCGCTACCTGTCCGACTCGTTTGTCTGAATCAGGATTTACAGGATTAGAAGATGAACAGGATGGGCTGTTGCGGGGGGCAACCGTTCCTGCTTCATCTTTCAGCCCTCGCGCGGACAGGTCCCTACCTGTCCCTAACAGAACCATGCTCAAGACCTTATACCTCTCTTAAATAAAGTGGGGCTGAACATTTTATAATCTTTGCATCCAGCCATATAACCATTAAATCGCCTTTGCCTTTTCTTTCAGCCAGGCCAGTTCCTCCTCATTCAGGTGCGGCCCCAATTTCTCCACCACCTGCTGGTTGTAGGCGTTCAGCCACTTGATCTGGTGCGCCTCCAGCAGTTCCTTTTTCACCGGCGCCGTGTCAATGAGGGCGAGTGTCAGGTGCTCGAAGGTATAGAACTCGGCGAAGTCGTTTGTCTCGGCAGGCACCGTCAGCACCAGGTTTTCGATGCGGATGCCGTGCTTGCCTGGGCGGTAAATGCCAGGCTCCACCGAGGTGATCATGCCCAGTTCTATATCCACGGGCATCGGGCTGGGGTTCAAGACCTGCGGCCCCTCGTGTACGTTCAGGAAAAAGCCGACGCCGTGACCGGTGCCGTGGCCGTAGTTGCGGGCGTAGTCCCAGAGGGGCTTGCGCGTGATGGCATCGATCTGGTAGCCGCGCGTGCCCTTCGGGAAGCGGGCAGTGGCCCCGTCGATCATGCCTTTCAGCACGAGCGTATAATCCAGGCTTTCCTCCTCCGTCAGGTTGCCCAGCGACACCACGCGGGTAATGTCGGTGGTGCCGGTGTGGTACTGGCCGCCGGAATCGAGCAGGAACAAGCCATCCGGTTGCAGCTCGGCATCGCTCTCTTCCGTTACCCGGTAATGCGGCAGGGCCCCGTGCGCTTTGTAGCCCGCAATGGTATCGAAGCTCTCGCCCACAAAATCCTCCTGCTCGGCCCGGAACGCCCGCACCTTGTCCGCCACAGACAGCTCCGTGATTTTAGTTTTGCCGATATTATCCTCCAGCCATTTGAAGAAACGCGTCAGCGCCACGCCGTCCTTGATCATGGTGCTGCGGGTGTTCGCCACCTCCGCCTCATTTTTCACCGCCTTAAACAATGTGGTGGGGTTCGTGTCCTGCACCACGCGCACCGACTTCGGCAGTTGCTTATACAGGGCATAGCAAGTTCGCTTCGGGTCGATGAAGATGCTGGTATTATCCGGTAAGGCGGCAATGGCCTTCTCCACCAGGTCGTAGGTTTCCAGTTCCACCCCGGCCGTTAGCAGTTTCTGCTGATCTTCCGGGCTGAACTTCGCTGTGTTGATGAACAGCATGGCCGTTTCCTGGGTGATGAGCGCAAAACTCAGCACCACCGGGTTGCACTTCACATCGGCGCCCCGCATGTTAAAGAGCCAGGCCAGGTCGTCGAGCGAAGAGATCAGGTGGTAATCGGCGCGCTGTTTTTTCAGGGCCGCCCGCAGCCTTTCCAGCTTGCTCCCAAGCGATTCTCCTGTCAGTTCCTCCCCAATCAGAAAAGCGGGCGCCGTGGGCAGCGCAGGTCTGTTTTGCCAGATCGGCTCGAGGTAGTCGCGGTCCGTTCTGAGCTGGATGCCGAGCGGCGACAGCTGCGCCTCGAGCAGTTGCGCCAGCCCCACCGAAATCAGCTTCGCATCAAAGGCCACGGTAGCGCCCTCCGGCAGACGGTCGGCCAGCCAGCTTATATACTCCGGCGCATGCTGTGTCTGCAGGGGCACCAGTTCGAAACCAGTATCATTTAACTGCTCCTTGGCCTGCACAAAATAGCGGGCGTCGGTCCAGAGCCCGGCGAAATCTTCCGTGATCACAAGGGTGCCCGCCGAGCCAGTGAAGCCGGAGGCAAACTCGATGCATTTATATCTGTCCGGCAGGTACTCGCTGATGTGCGGATCGGCGGAAGGAATGATATAAGCGCTCACACCCTCCCCTTTCATCTGGCTCCGGATGGCCATTAACTTATCTGGATATGTCATGTGCTCGGATTTTCGGTTTGAGGCAAATTAAGAAAAGATAGGCAGAATCCTGCAACGTTGCGGGCTTTAAGAAAGCGCCTGTTTATATATAGCTGTGGTTAAAGCCCTGTCGTCGGGGTGATAATGGCTGAAAAAACCTATATTTAGTTTTCGCTTTCGGCTTCAGTTGTTCAAGGCAGTTTGAGCCATATATAGAAATGCTTTCCTGTTGCGCTGTTGTAACTTTATGAAAGCCTCTCTGCAGGACCCTGAAAAGAATCTTTCACAAAAATCATATATAAACACGCCAAACCTAACATGAAGAAGAATCTATACGCCAAAGTCCTGCTCCTCGCCAGTGTTTGCCTGGGCAGCGCCTGCAGCAGCAGCGAAAACACGCAGGGAACGGATCAGACACCGACCGAGGCCGTAACCCTGCAACCTGACTCCAGCTTTAAGGCCGCAGCCGCGCAATACAAGGTGCTGATGGCGCGGCTGCCGCAGGACAGGCTGCCCAAAACATATTACGCACAGACAGACAGCCTGGAAACCAGCGACACCGGGTGGTGGACCAGCGGATTTTACCCGGGCACGCTCCTCTACCTCTATGAGGAAACCGGCGACCAGGCGCTGTACGACGAGGCCATGCGCGTGCTGAAACTGCTGGAAAAGGAGCAGCACAACACCCGCACGCACGACCTGGGCTTTATGATGTTCGACAGCTTCGGCAATGCCGAGCGCATCGCCTCCAAGCCCGAGTACAAGGAGATTCTGCTCAACAGCGCCAAGTCGCTGGCCACGCGCTTCAACCCGGAGGTGGGGGCCATCCGCTCCTGGGATTCTGAAGCCGGTGACTTTATCGTGATCATCGACAACATGATGAACCTGGACCTGCTTTTCTGGGCAACGGAAGTGACTGGCGATTCCACATACTACGATATCGCGGTGACGCACGCCAACACCACCATGCAAAACCACTTCCGGCCCGACAACAGCACTTACCACGTCATCAACTACAACCCCACTACGGGCGAGGTGCAGGAAAAGAAAACGGCACAGGGCGCAGCCAACGAGTCGGCCTGGGCACGGGGGCAGGCCTGGGGTCTATATGGATTTACTGATGTGTACCGCGAGACAAAAGATGAGAAGTACCTGCAGCAGGCGCAGCAAATCGCGGATTTCATGCTGAATCACCCGAACATGCCGGAGGATATGATTCCATATTGGGATTTTAACGCGCCGGGCATTCCAGATGCGCTGCGCGATGCCTCTGCCGCCGCCATCATGGCCTCTGCCCTGCTGGAGCTGAGCGGGTACGTGGACGAGGCGAAGGGCAAGGCATATGTCAGCGCTGCCGAGACCATCCTGAAGAACCTCTCGACCGAGGAGTACAAAGCCGCGCCCGGCACCAACGGAGGCTTTATATTGAAACACGGCGTGGGCCATAAGCCCGCAGGCACCGAAGTGGACACCCCGCTCACCTATGGCGACTATTATTATATAGAGGCCCTGAAGCGGTACAAGGAAATGGCCAGCTAATCCATATATGGGTTTATAAAAAAGCAGGAGCCAGCTCTCTATAGGGCCGGCTCCTGTGTTTAATGTTAACCAGTTTTACCTTGATTTACCTATATATGCATCTCTGCTGAAGGCTATCGGGCCTTTAAGTATACATACAAGTTTTCTTTTTAGGTATTGATCTTAGCATTCCAAGAAGAGGCCGCTATTGATGCCGGATCTCAATCTCCACCCTTCTTTTCAGCGCCCTGCAGCACATAATTTGCTTACTATTTTAAATAAGAATCCAGTTTAAAAATTCGCTTATTATTATCGTCATTAGAAGGCAGCTTATTTCAAAATTTACATGATTTCTATATCCAGAAAAGCTGTCTTAAACAAATGCCCATACCCCAGATCATGATGCATAGTATTTCTCTATACAACATCCTCTTCGTTGCTTCCTTTATTGCTCCGTGTTAAGATTTGACTTCAATGCCTTTGCAATAAAAGAAACGCAGATGTAACATAAACATATTTACCATTATAGCTTTTTAACCTAATTGCCAGGTCTATTTCTTTCTCTGGGAGTTTATTCAGAATATTATCTGTAAAGACGAGTTTGTAATTTATCATTGTTGTAATCTTAGTAGAGGCTTGCAGAGAAGTATTGTCTACTGAAACATTATCGGTGACATTGAATAATTCCACTTCGACAGTGTTATCTAAAGACTCAGTTGCTATAGAAGCATATAATGTGATAGAGCTTAAATCACTAAAGTTTGTTTTCTTAAACTTAATTAAATGGGTGGGTTCAGGTAAGAGATCAAAATCAGTTTTGTTCGTTGACCAATAATCAAAAGGGAAAACAAGGCGAACCTCTTTGTCCAGTGGTGGAATAACATCTTCTTTTTTACAAGCAGAAAACAACAGTATTAAACCAATAAGTATAACCAGAGACAAACATTTATTCATATAGAAGTTATTTATTAAGGAAATCCTTACCTATTTCAATTCTTCATGGTCTTCAATGGGCAAGGTCAATCCCGCTTCTACTCATGAATGTAAATCAAGTACCCAAAGATATATAAAGGATCTTATATATATCTAAAGAATTACCACCTTTCAAAGGTAGTGTGCTATTTTTCCTCCCCCTCCCAAAACCGAACAAACTGTTCACTATTGAACACCTTAAGAAGCCTCAAAACCAGCATTTTATATCATAACTAATTATATATCAGCCATATATATAACTGGCATCTAAATTGGCAATACCCTCACGAGCCTTACCAGATAAAACAATGGATCGTGAACTTTCAGCCACTACCAGGCAAGCCCAAAAGCAGAAACGCCTCTGGCAAATCGGGATAGCCGTTGCCCTGGTGGCAGCAGCCGTCTTCGGTTTCAGAAACCTGATTACCCCTTCCCTGGAACGGATCGAAATCCGGACGGCGGTGGTGGAGCGGGGACCGGTGGAGGCTACCCTCACTGCCACCGGCGAGGTGGTGCCGGAGCACGAGCAGGCCATCACCAGCCCTATACAGGCCCGCGTGGAGCAGGTGCTGCGCACTTCCGGCGAGGAAGTCAAACCCGGCGATCAGATACTGCTTCTCGATAGGTCGTTCACGCAACTGGCCTACGACAAACTGAAGGACGAGCAGGAGATGAACCAGCACAAGCGCGTGCAGCTCCGGCTGCAGCTGCAGAAAAAGCTGAACAGCCTGGAGTCGCAGCTGGCTATTAAGCGCATGAGCGTGAAAAGCCTGCAGGCCCGCCTCGAAGACGAGCAGTACCTCCTGAAAATAGGCGGCGGCATGCAGGAGCAGGTAAAGCAGGCCGACCTGAACCTGAAAATCGCGCAGCAGGAACTGGACCAACTGGAACGCGACATCGCCAGCGAGCGGCAGCTGCTGCAGGCCGACGAGCAGGAACTAGGCTTCACGCTGGCCATGCAGGGCCGCTCCATCGAGGAACTGGGGCGCAAGATGCAGCAGGCCGAGGTACGGGCCACGCACCGGGGCGTGGTGACCTGGGTAAAGGACGAAATAGGCAGCACAGTGAACGCCGGTGACGTCATCGTGCGCCTCGCCGACCTGAGCAGCTTTAAAGTGAAAGCGGCGGTGTCGGATGCATTCGCCGACCAGCTGCAGACGGGCGGTGAGGCCACCGTGCGCATCAACGACACCAACCTGAAAGGCACTATTGCCGCTGTAGAACCCACCGTCACCAACGGTACCGTCACCTTTTACGTGGCCCTGCAGGACAACGCCCACACGCTGCTTCGCCCCAACCTGCGCGTGGATGTGTACGTGACCACGGCCACCAAACCCAATACTCTCCGCGTAAAGAACGGCCCCTACTTCAACAGTGCGAGCAACAGCGATAAGGTCTATATAGTGCAGGGCGATGAGCTGGTTCGGACATCGGCGGATATAGGCGCCAGCAACGTGGATTATGTGGAGTTGGAAAGCGGCGTGCAGCCCGGCGATGAGGTGGTGATTTCCTCGATAAAAGATTACGAGCACCTAGAGAAAATCAAGCTCAAGTAAGCCTTACGTATCACGTAGCACGAAACAAGTATCACGATTTATATATGGCTGCCTTTCCAACCTATGAAAACACACTTGGCCTATATCATGCTACGTGATACGGATAATAACTAAAACCATGAAAAGCCTTTTTACATATTGTTTGCTGTGGCTGTCCCTGTCGCCTGCGCTTAGTTTTGGCCAGCCAGCCCTGCGCCAGCTGAGCCTGCAGGAGGTGATAGCGCTGGCGCAGGAGCAGTCGGCGGTGGCAAAGCAGGTGGAAACCACGCGTGAGACCAGCTACTGGGAGTGGCGCAGCTTTAAGGCGGGCTATAAGCCGCAACTGAGCGTAGAGGGCATCCTCCCCGACTTCAGCCGCACCTTCAACCCCGTAACGCAGCCAGACGGAACCCTGGAGTTCAAGCCGGTGACCAACAATTTCTCAGAGGTGGGCCTCACGCTGCAGCAGGTCATCAGCCCGACGGGCGGCAGCATTTTCGTGACCTCGCTGATGCAGCGTTTTGACGATTTTGACCGGACGCAGACGCGCTACAACGGCAACCCGGCCATCATCGGCTTCGAGCAACCGCTGTTCGCCTACAACAAGCTGCGCTGGGCAAAGCGCATCGAGCCGCTGCGCTACGAGGAGTCGCGGAAGCAGTACGTGGAGGACCTGGAGGAGATTGCCGTCACCGCCACTGGCCTGTATTTCGACCTGCTGCTGGCCCAGGTGAACCAGGGCATCGCGGCCAAGAACCTGGCCAACAACGACACGCTGTACCAGGTGGCGCAGGAGAAGTACAAGCTGGGCCGCCTCTCCAAAAACGACCTGCTGCAGTTGCGCCTCGCCGTCCTGAACGCCGGACTGGACCAGGCGCAGGCCGTGCTGGACGCGCAAACGGCCCTGCTTGCCCTCAAGACCTATGTGGGCCTGCGCGACAGCTTGGAACTGCAGTTGCAGGTGCCGGAAGACGTACCGGAAGCCGATATTCAGCCCGTGGTTGCCCTGGCGGAGGCGCATAAAAACAGAAAGGAAAGCCTCAACTTCCAGCGCCGCCTGCTGGAGGCCGAGAGCGGTGTGGCCAAAGCCAAAGGAGACAACGGCTTTAACGCCAGTGTGTACGCCACCTTCGGCCTCACCAACCGCGGCGAGAAATGGCGCGACATCTATGAGCAGCCCGACAACCAGCAACGCGCGCAGATTGGGTTCAGTATGCCGCTGCTGGACTGGGGCCGCCAGCGCGCCGACTACAAAGTGGCGGAGCTAAACCAGAAGCTGGTGCAGCACACGGTAGCCCAGGAAGAGGCCAGCTTTGAACAGGCGGTCATCACGCAGGTGAACCAGTACAACACCCTCAAAAACCGCATCAGGGCCACTTCCGAAGCCGACGCCATCGCACAGGAGCGCTACGAAATAGCGAAGAGCATGTACCTGATCGGCCGCATCAGCATCACGGACCTGAACATTGCCCTGGCAGAGAAAGACCAGGCGCGACGGGCCTATATCGCCTCGCTCAGCGGGTTCTGGGATGCCTATTACGGCCTGCGCCAGCTGACACTCTACGATTTCGAGAAACAGGAAGTGCTGGCCACTAAGGCAGAAGAATAGAGTTTGTTATATAGAAAGGAAGACTTGGAACAGAAACCATATATAAACCTAAAGCCTATCCCTATGAAAAACCTGATTGTAACGCTGCCCCTCAGAGTTGCAACGCAGATGGAAACTTACCTGCGTCAAGCATTGCTATATCCAACCACCCCTGCCCCTCCTTATCCAAGGAGGGGAGTCTACTGATGCATCCTCAAACTTTGAAGACTATAGTTAAAGATATAGCTATAAATGTAGTTAGCAGATACATCCATATATAAATAGGCGCTTGAGGTGTGAAAGAAAGGAGAAGGAGTAAGAAAGACTCCCCTCCTTGGATAAGGAGGGGCAGGGGTGGTTGGACTCGGTACTGTGAACCAACAATTAAACAATGCAACTATTTAAAAATCAGCAATCAACAACCAGCAATTAAAAAGATGTATAAGAACGAAGGAGATAAAACTATGATTACGCTAACAAATATCGAAAAAGTCTACCAGACGAAGTCTATCGAGACGGTGGCGCTGCAGCACGTGAACCTGAGCGTTCCGAGGGGGGAGTTCCTGTCCATCATGGGGCCGTCCGGCTGCGGCAAAAGCACGCTGCTCAACATCATGGGCCTGCTGGACGCGCCCAGCAGCGGCACCGTGGAGATCGGCGGGCAGCCCATCCGCTCCTACAAGGACAAGGAGCTGGCGCATATCCGAAATGAGAAGATCGGATTCGTGTTCCAGAGCTACCACCTGATAAACGACCTCAGCGTGCTGGACAACGTGGAGCTGCCCCTCCTCTACCGCAGTTCCGTTTCCGGCTCGGAGCGCCGCAAGCGGGCACAGGTCGCCTTGGAGAAAGTCGGCCTCAGTTCCCGCACCGGCCACTACCCGAACCAGCTTTCCGGCGGGCAGCGCCAGCGGGTGGCCATCGCCCGCGCCCTGATTGGCATGCCTGAAATTATACTGGCCGACGAACCGACAGGCAACCTCGACTCGGTGATGGGCGAGGAAATCATGCAAATCCTCCTCGACCTGAACCGTCTGGAAGGCACCACCATCGTGATGGTGACCCACGACGAGAACATGGCCCTGAAAACAGAGCGCCTGGTGCGTTTCTTCGACGGGCAGCAGGTGTCCGACTCCAAATTGTTCGATTTCCAGAAAGCCTAAAGCCATGCTCAGGAACTATCTTAAAATCGCGTGGAAGGTGCTCTTGCGGCGCAAGTTCTTCACCTTCATCAGCCTCTTCGGCATCAGCTTCACCCTGATGGTGCTGATGGTGGCTACCTCGCTCTTCGACCACGCCTTCGGCCCGCAGATGCCGGAGCGGGAAACGGACAAGCTGCTTTTTGTAAACATGATGCGCTCAGAGCTGGAACAAGGCACCCAAAGCGGCCCACCGAGCTACTACTTCCTCAACCGTTATGTGCGCCCGCTGGAAACGCCCGAACAGGTATCCATTAACTCCGTGTACGTGACTGTCAACAGCTACGTGGACAACCGAAAACTGGCCCTCGACCTTAAGTTCGCGGATGCCGCATTCTGGGAGATTCTGGACTTCAACTTTCTGGAGGGGAAACCCTTTGGAAAGCAGGAGGTGGAAAATGCCAGCCGCGTGGCCGTCATCAACGAGAGCACCCGGAAGCAGTACTTTGGCACGGGCGAGGCCGTAGGTCAGGAAATTGAAGTGGATCAGGTGAAGTACCGGGTGATAGGCGTGGTGGAAGACGTGACCGTGCTTCGCCTGCACTCCTATGCCGACGTTTGGGTGCCCATCACACTGCGCAGCAGGGACTTTAAGAACAACGGGATGCACGGTGAGTATTTTGCCACCATCAAGGCACGCAAGGCCTCCGATATACCCGCTATAAAAGAAGAATACGCCCGCATGATGCAGCAGGTGCCGATTCAGAACCCAAAAGAGGTCAAAGCCCTCCACTCTTACGCCGAGTCCGTGCTGGAGAGCTTCGCCCGTACCTTTTTGGGCAATGGCCACGAAGATAAGGTGGGGCTCTTATATGGCATACTGGCGGGCATCACGCTGCTGTTCATGCTGCTGCCCACCATCAACCTGGTCAACATCAACATTAGCCGCATCATGGAGCGCTCCTCCGAGATTGGAGTGCGGAAAGCCTTTGGCGCCTCCTCCTCCACCATTATCGGCCAGTTCATCGTCGAGAATATTTTCCTGACGCTGCTGGGCGGGCTGCTGGGCTTTGCGCTGTCGGCGGCGGTGCTCGCGCTCATCAACGACAGCGGCATCATCACGTACGCCGACCTGGGCCTCAACCTGCGGGTGTTTGGCTGGGGGCTGCTGCTCTGCCTGGTGTTCGGGCTGATTTCCGGGGTGTACCCGGCTTTTAAAATGTCACGTTTACACGCCGTGGAGGCACTGAAAGGAGGTTCAAAATGATACGCCATCTCTTCAAACTCATCTGGAACCGCAGGAAGAGCAACTTCCTGCTCATCACCGAGATATTCGTTTCGTTCATGGTGCTGTTCGCAGTGCTGAGCCTGGTGATATATAACTACAGCAACTACGCCAAGCCGCTGGGCTTCAATTATGACAACGTATGGCAGCTCTCGCCCCGCCCCAACTCCGACTCCACCGCCCTGAATGTGCAGGTGCAGGAGCAACTGCTGCGCCGGATACGGGACTTTGGAGAGGTGGAAAGTGCCTCGCTCTCCAGTTCCAACACCCCCTTTGCCTTCAGCATGATGAACACCAGCCTTTCTTATGGCAAAACGAAAGATTTGCTGGCAAACTTTTATGAGGTGCAGGACGATTTCAAAGACGTGATGCAGCTGGAGGTGCGGGAGGGCCGGTGGTTTGGTCCGCAGGATGACGCCTCCCGCCATGAGCCGGTTGTCATCAACGGCATGCTGAAGGAGAAGCTGTTCGGGGAGGAAGAGGCTGTCGGCAAGCTGATTCCCGTCAACGACTCGACAAACTACCTGGTGGTGGGCGTGGTGGATTACTTCCGGGCTTACAGCGAGTACAATGCCGATGAGCCTGCTTTCTTCACCCGTATCAACCTCAGCAAAAACAAGGACCGCCTGTGGAGCAGCCTCCTGCTCCGCGTGAAGCCGGGCACAGGCGTGGCCTTTGAGGAGAAGATGGTGAAGGAGCTTTCCGGCATCGCGAAGGACTGGACGCTGGAAGTGGCAACGCTGGAGAAAATGCGCCAGGGCAAAGCCAAGCTCACGCTGGTGCCGATGATAGCGCTGGGGCTGGTGTGCGGCTTCCTGATATTCAACGTGGCGCTGGGTCTGTTCGGGGTGCTGTGGTACAACATCAACAAGCGCTACGCCGAGATTGGCCTGCGGCGGGCGATGGGCGCTACGGCCGGGCAGATATATAAGCAGTTCCTGGGCGAGGTGTTTGTCATTACTTCCTTCGGGCTGCTGCTGGGCTGTTTCTTTGCCGGGCAGTTCCTGCTGCTGGGCGTGTTCAGTCTCTCCACCGATATATATGTGCTCGCTATTCTCAGCGCCATCACGCTTATATATATACTCGTGTCCTGCTGTGCCCTCTACCCCAGCAGGCAGGCGGCCGCCATCCATCCGGCCACCGCGCTGCACGAGGAGTAAGTGGCTATATATAACTGAAATACATTATCTTTATATCTCCAAACCAACAGCTTGAAACAAGACCATCACATGATTCTGATTATAGATGATGATGTGGCCGTGCGCGCTTCGCTGAGCCTGCTGATGAAGCAGAGCGGCTATAAAACCCAGCAGGCGGCCTCGCCCAAAGAGGCGCTTCAGTTGGCGCAGCAGCACGCATTTCAGCTGGTGATTATGGATATGAACTTCTCCATCGACACCACCGGCCACGACGGGCTGCGACTGCTGGGGCAGTTCAAGCAACGGATGCCGCAGGTGCCCGTCATTCTCATCACTGGCTGGGGCTCCATCAACCTGGCTGTGGAGGGCATGCGCCTGGGCGCCGCCGATTTCATCACCAAGCCCTGGAGCAACGACTATCTGCTGCAGGCGGTGCGGACGACCCTCAGCCTGTCGCAGCAAAGCGGCGGCACCGAGGAGGCGCTGACGCGCAAAAAACTGGACCAGCAGTACGACCTGGGCTTCATCGTGGGCCAGAACCAGGAGCTGCTGAAGTTACTCAAGAAGATTGGCCAGATTGCCCCCACCGACGCCTCCGTGCTGATTGAAGGTGAAAGCGGCACCGGCAAGGAGCTGATTGCGGAGGCCGTACACCGGAACAGCGGCCGCAAAAGCCAGCCCTTTATGAAAGTGAATCTCGGCGGCATCTCCTCCTCACTGTTTGAAAGCGAAATGTTCGGGCACAGGCGCGGCGCGTTCACCGATGCCAAGGCTGACCGCATAGGGCGTTTCGAACTGGCCAACAAGGGCACCATTTTTCTGGATGAGATCGGGGAACTGGATATGGGCAGCCAGGTAAAGCTGCTGCGCGTGCTGCAGGACCGGACGTATGAAGTGCTCGGCGACAGCAAATCCCGGAAGCTTGACATCCGGGTGGTGTGCGCCACCAACCGAAACCTGGAGCAGCTCGTGGAGGAGGGCAAATTCAGGGAAGACCTGTTTTACCGCATCAACCTGATTAAAGTGAAGCTGCCTTCGCTGCGGGAGCGCCCGGACGACATTCCGCTGCTGGTGCAGTACTTCGTGGACAACCTGAAAAAAGTTTACCACCGCCCGGAACTGCGGGTAAGCCAGCGGGCACTGCAGTGGCTGAAAGAGCTCGCGCTGCCGGGCAATATCCGGGAGTTGAAGAACCTGGTGGAGCGCACGGTGCTGGTAGCTGAAAGCGAAGTGCTGGCGGCGGAAGACTTCCAGGCGCAGGCGCAGCAGGGGCCTGTCAAACCGGGCGACAAAGCGCTGCCTGCGGTGGGTACCATGACGCTGGATGAGATGGAGGCTTCCATGATCCGGAAGTCGATGGGCTTTTACCACAACAACATCAGCAAGGTAGCCAAGGCACTGGGGCTAAGCCGTGCCGCCCTTTACCGCCGCCTCGACAAATTCAGCATCCCTTATGACCCTGCGGACTAAGTTCGTCTTCTTCGCCGTGGGCATACACGGCCTGCTGGTGGTGCTGGCGTGGTTCCTGCTGCAGCAGAACAAATATTTTTTCCTGGGGATGGAGCTGCTCATTCTCGGCTCGGTATACGTCACCTTCCAACTTTACCGTTCCTTTTTCAAGCCGCTCGCGCTTATCCGGGCGGGCATCGAATCCATCCGCGACAAGGACTTCTCCACCAAGTTCATGGCCGTGGGCCAGCAGGACCTGGATGAGCTCGTGAATGTATATAACCGCATGATAGACCAGCTGCGGCGCGAGCGCGTGGGGCAGGCGGAGAAGCACTTCCTGCTCGAGAAACTGATTCAGGCCTCCCCTGCCGGCATTATTCTGCTGGGTTTCGACAACCAGGTGGAGAGCGTGAACCCGGCGGCTGAGCGGTTTCTGGGGCAAAGCACGACAGCGCTGGCGGGCAAGCACATCAGCCAGTTACCGGAGGCATGGGCCAGGCCTTTGGAAAATCTTGCCACCGGGCAATCCACCACGTTTCGCATCCACGGCACCTGGACCTACCGCTGCCACCGCGCCCACTTCCTGGACCGTGGCTTTCAGCACTATTTTCTGTTGATTGAGGAACTGACGGAGGCGATTCTGAAGAACGAGCGGCAGGCATATGAAAAGGTCATCCGGGTGATGTCGCACGAGGTGAACAACACAACGGGGGCCATTAACTCGATACTTGGCTCGCTGCAGCACTACACGCCGCAGCTGCGCCCTGACGACCGGGAGGACTTCGAGCATGTGCTGCAGGTAGCGACAGAACGAAACATCAGCCTGAGCCGCTTTATGGCGAATTTTGCCGACGTGGTGCGCCTGCCGCAGCCACAGAAAGAACCAACCGACCTGCATGAACTGCTTCACCGCCTCCACCGCCTGCTGCAGCCCGAACTGCAGCGCCGCCATATATGCCTGCAGTGGCAACTGGCCCCGCAACCGCTGGTAGTGCCACTGGATGCACAACAGATGGAGCAGGTGCTGCTGAACATTCTGAAAAACGCGATGGAGGCCATCGGCTCAGCCGGAGCCATAACAATAGCTACCTCGCTGCACCCGCCTCACCTTACCATATCCGATAACGGCACCGGCATACCTTCTGATGTGCTGCCCCACCTGTTCACGCCCTTCTACACCACCAAGAGCAACGGCCAGGGCATCGGCCTGACGATGGTGCGCGACATACTGGTGAACCACGGTTTTGATTTCTCCCTAACTTCCGGCGACAATCATACCGATTTCTTGATTAAGCTGCAGCCTAAAAAATAAGCAGTGTGATACAGCACCTTTCCAGTGCTTTTGCATTTCTTTCAGAACATATTTTAATATAGGGCCTATTGTGAAGGTGATATAAAATCAAGTTTAAATTTTATTGAGGTATAAATTAATAAATCAATTCATTTTACACTAACTAGTTGCAATATTTTCAATGTAATAGCCTTATATATAAAATTATCATCATATGTAACCTAAATATAAATTTTATCGTACCTGCGGCATACACTTTATGTTGTAATTCCATATATTTGGTTATTCGTTAAGATTAACAGTATGGAATACAACATCATTACCGCCCCCACATTAGAGGGGCTTGCATCAGAAGTAGCAGGATATATACCACAGGGCTGGAAACTAAAAGGAGCTATCCTGGAGCATATGAATGGTTACGCGCAGCAGCTTGTGCGGCACCCGAAAGACAGCATCCGCCTCCAGCAGATGGCCCAGGCAGAAGCCCCGGCCCGGCAGCGCCGCACCAGATGGATTGAATAATTTTTCTTTTTTATTCTATAACAACAACCCGTCACTTTAGCCAAAGTACAAGCCATTTCCGGCGCCCTCCCATGGGGCATCACCAGGAATGGTTTTTTTATGCCCCTGCACCGGCCTCACTTTTATTCTTCCGGCCCTTTGCAAACTTGGCCGACTAATCTAATGGCCGTTCTCGTTGCCTACGCTTTCCTGCCTGAAAAGCCTGCTATCCATCAGACCCAGCAACTCAGGCCCGTTAAACGACTTTTGATTAATCCGACTCAGCGTAGTCCCAAGAGAGGTATTAATGTTGAGTATTTGCGGAAAGCGTCACAACCCGAAGGAGAAAAGGTGTGGAGTGGCTGAGAGTACCCGGTACATAATGCAGGTGTTGCGCCCAGCATCACGTGAGATGCCCGCCTACACATAATCCATATATAGCATTGGGGTTTGTAACTGGGCAGTCCGGGCATTGCAGCGCATCCGGAAAAATAACAGTTCTTAGCGCACCTTGCCCCGCTTTACGAGGTAGGCGTACAGCACCTTGTCGAATGGCTCGCTGATGTCCACCGGCACGAAATCTATCCGGTACTGCCCGCATTTCAGCTCCAGCTCGCGTTTGTAGCTTTCGACGGCGGCGCGGTAGTGCTCCCGCACCTGCGAAGGCTGCAGCTTCAGCTCCTGCCCCGTTTCCATGTCCACGAACACGTAAGGCCGCTCAGCGAAGTCAAACTCCTCCTCCGTTTTTTTGTCCATCACATGAAAAATGAGCACCTCGTGGTTCTGGTGCCTCAGGTGCTGGAGCGAGGCGAAAATCTCCTCCAGGTCGTCCTGCCGGCTCAGCATGTCGCTGAAGATGATAACGAGCGAGCGCTTTGGGATCTGCTGCGCGATCTGGTGCACCACCCCGGCCACGTTCGTGTCGCGGGAAGTGGGCTGCTGCTCCAGTTGCCTTTGCAGCAGCAGCAGCAGCGTGTGCAGATGCGAGCCCGTGGAGCGGACCGGCGTCTGCAGCTCGATTTTATCAGAGAATGTGACCAGTCCCACCGCGTCGCGCTGCTTGCGGAGCAGCGTGGCAAGTGCCGCCGCACAGAGGGCGGAAAAGGTGATTTTGCCGAGGTTATCGGTAGGGTAATACATCGACGGCGATACGTCCAGCAGCATATGGCAGCGCAGGTTGGTCTCCTCCTCGTAGCGCTTCACGAACAGCTTATCAGTGCGGGCAAACACTTTCCAGTCGATGTGGCGGGTGCTCTCGCCGCTGTTGTAGAGCCGGTGCTCCGAAAACTCTACCGAAAAGCCGTGGTAGGGCGACTGGTGCAGCCCCGTGATGAACCCCTCTACCAGCTGCTTTGCCAGAAACTCCATGTTCCTGAACTTCTGAACATCGGCTAGGGTGAGGGGTGTTTTCATGTAGCGGGCGGGTGTGATTAGTTGGCAGATCCCGTTTCTGAAACGGGATTTGGCTGCGCTTGTTGCTCCGTCTCTTCGTTTTTCACCTCCTCAAGCCGCACGGAGGCCTTGCCGGCCCGGACCATATCGATGGTTTCGGCGGCGGCCCGCGACAGATCAATGATGTGGAGGCGGTGGCGGGCTTGGCGGTCGTTCACCCGCACCTCCACCGTTTTATTGTTCTTCAGGTTGCGCACCAACAGCCGGGTGCCGAAGGGAAGGGTGGCATGCGCCGCTGTATACAGGCTCTTGTCGTAGCGCTCGCCGCTGGCGGTGGCGCGCCCCTCCATACGGTCGGCATAGTAAGTAGCCTGTCCCTCTGCAGTGTAGGGTGCGGTGTTGTTAAAGAAGGAAAACAGGGCCAGGAATAGGATAGAACATATATTCACAGGAATCAAGTTGGTGCAACTGCAAATATAACGGGAAAAAATTATCTTAAATTTTAAATTCGAGGATTTTTATATATCGGATATATATGTTACTTTTAGGTTCACAAAGTTGAATTTAACGTTTAAAACGGTGGAAGAGAACAACGAAAAAGCAGAAATTTATTCCCAGAGAGTGAGAGCCGGGAAAAGAACGTATTTCTTTGATGTGAAGTCGACTCGTTCAAATGACTATTACGTGACCATTACGGAAAGTAAGCGCAAGTTTAACGAGGACAATTTTTCATACGAGAAACATAAGATTTTCCTGTACAAAGAGGATTTCGTGAAGTTCATGGAAGCGCTGCAGGGAACAATTGACCACGTTAAATCCGAGCTTTTGACAGAAGAAGCCCTGGCTGCCCTGGAGGCCCCTGTTGCCGAAACGGTGGAAACCGCCGACACCGCTCCTTCTTTCGAGAACGACCTGAAGTGGGAGTAACATCCCACCCACACCCGCAATAAAACAACCGAACCCATGGCGCTGCCATGGGTTTCCTCATTTTTATCGCCTCCCCTCCCCCCCGCGCCTGCAGGGCCGCTAAATTTTCGTATATTTGCGCCCTGATTTAAAACAATAATTCTAATGGGACTCAGATGCGGAATTGTCGGACTGCCGAATGTGGGCAAGTCTACTTTGTTCAACGCTATTTCTAATGCCAAGGCAGAATCTGCCAACTATCCTTTCTGTACGATTGAGCCCAACGTGGGGGTGATCACCGTGCCGGACGAGCGCCTGCAGATACTGGAGGAACTGGTGCATCCCGAACGCGTGCTGCCCACCGTGATTGAGTTCGTGGACATTGCCGGTCTGGTGAAAGGTGCCAGCAAGGGCGAGGGGCTGGGCAACAAGTTCCTGGCCAACATCCGCGAGGTGGACGCCATCATCCATGTGGTGCGCTGCTTCGAAGACCCCAACATTGTGCACGTTGACGGGAAAGTGGACCCTGTCTCCGACAAAGAGATCATCGACGCCGAACTGCAGCTGAAAGACCTGGACTCTGTTGACAAGAAGATACAGAAGGTGGTGCGCGCCGCCAAGTCCGGCGACGCGAAAGCGAAGAAAGAGCTGGCCAGCCTGGAGAAATACAAGGCGCACCTGGAGGCCGGCCTGAACGCCCGCAGCCTGGATGCCACCGAAGAGGACAAAGAGGCCGTGGACGACCTGAAGCTGCTGACCTACAAGCCGGTTATATATGCCGCCAACGTAGACGAGGACTCGATGCTGAACGGCAACAAATTCTCAGAGGCGCTGCGCGAGCACGTGAAGAACGAGAACGCGCAGGTGGTGCTCATCTCGGCCTCCATCGAAGCGCAGATCGCGGAGCTGACGGATCCGGAGGAGAAAGAAATGTTCCTGGCGGAGTACGGGCTGAAGGAGTCCGGGCTGAACAAGCTGATCAGGGCCTCTTACGAGCTGCTGAACCTCATTACGTACTTTACCGCCGGCGTAAAGGAAGTGCGCGCCTGGACAATCGGCCGCGGCTGGAAAGCCCCGCAGGCGGCTGGCGTCATCCACTCCGACTTTGAGAAAGGCTTTATCCGGGCCGAGGTCATCAAACTGCCCGATTACCAGGAATACAAGACGGAAGCCAAAATAAAGGAAGCCGGAAAGATGGCCGTGGAAGGAAAAGACTACGTGGTGAAGGACGGTGACATCATGCACTTCCGCTTTAACGTGTAGAAACGCGGCCAGCTATATCTAAAAAGGGGCCTGCAGCATATATAACTGCAGGCCTCTCCCTTATATAGGGAAGCCACCGCTATACCTGCTACGCTTTCGCCTAGTTACGGTTAAAGAACAGCCTTTCGTAACCTATCAGCAGGTCGGCCCTGGCGCCGGGAGGGCGGTAGTAAATCAGGATGTCGTAGATGTTGTCGGTTTCGAAGTGGCTGCCTTCAAAATAACTGGCATCCGGCGCGGCGGCGGCGTCAGGCTTCAGGGCATAATAATAGTTGTAGTAGCCCTGCTTCAGCAGCAGGCGCCCGGAGTACACGCCGCGCTCTGTATCAAACTGCAGGCGGGCCTCGTCCTGCCTCGTCCAGTCCGTCAGCTCACCCATGATATATACCTCGCCCGGGGCTTTGCTGCCCGTGTACAGCTCAAAGTCCACCCAGGTATAGTCGCCGTTTATATCGCCGCTGCCATACTGCTTGTTACCGAAAATCCGCATGCCATTTACGTCCGGGTCCTGCGTGTATGCTACCGCCTGTCGGCTTTTATCCGGTATCAGGTTCACCTCCACGGGACTAGCCTCCAGGTTGATGTTCTGCACCCCGATGCTGCGGAAGGTGAGGCTGCGCGTGTCAAAGGCCCTGAACTCGCTCAACCCTTTAAACAGCTCTTTCGGCTCGAAAAACACGTACTCCAGCCGCCGTTGCGCGCCATGCACAAAAGTGGGCTTCGGGATAACTTTGGCATTGTCCCAGCGGTAGTTTTGCCGCAGCACCGCCTTCACCTCCATCGCCGGGTTCACCAGTTCGTAGTCGGGGTGCATCACGTTAAACTCTATGGGCTGCCGCGTCTCACGGCCTCCGGGGCCAAGCGGCGCGCCCAGTTTCGCCGTCACCGCCACGCCGTCCTGGTACACCATGGCGCGTTGCGTCAGCAAAGTGTTGCCGCCCTCCTCCTGCACCACCAGCAGATAGTTGCCGCTGAGGCGCACGCGCGGCATGGCAAAGGTGTAGTGTACATAGGGGATGCGGGTGTTCACCGAAATCTGCGCGTCGGTGATGATAAACTCGTTGAAGTCGTACAGGAACTGCGTGTCGTTCAGGGAGGAGGGCGTCCAGTCGGCGTTGCAGTGGCGGATTTTCACCAGCAGGCGCTGCTGCTGGGCGTTCAGGCGGTCGAACTCCAGCACAATGGGCCGCTCCTGGCTAAGCGATACCACCGCCGGGTTCAGCACTTCATCCTCCTGGCCGGTAGCCAGGTACGCCTGCACCGAGGCGATGCTCTCGTCATATATATAATCCTCGTAGCGCAGCGCGGAGGCAGTACTGCCCGTGCCGCCGCTTTGCCCCTGCTGCTCGATGGGCACGCAGGAGACAAGACCGTATGCCAGCAGCGCGGCAATCAGGTAGGTGTAAGTCAATTTTCTCAACATCAGAAATTAGGTAGGGCCGCTTTTGTAGCAGTTAGCCAGCTTCGTCTGAACGAAGGTAGCGAATTTGAATTATTTCACCTGCTGCGGCCACTGGAGGCACTAAAACAGAAGGTTATATATGGCTTCCGGCGAAGCGAGCGTAATGCAAAGTGTGTGGAGAAGAAATAGTGGTGCTACAGAAAACGCAGCCATACATAAACTCCCGTCCCAGTCTATATATCCTCCAGCTCTGTAACGATGGTTATGCCCGCCTCCAGCGTTTTCTGCACCGGGCACTTGGAGGAGATAATTTTAAGGCGCTTCCGCTGCTCTTCTGTCAGGTCGCCGGTAAGGTGCAGGTGCTTGGTTATCCGGGACAGCTTCGCCGCCTCGTCCTCGCAGTGCGCGCAGTCATCGGGGTGTACGCGGGTGTGACGGAGACTTACCTCGGCCCGCTCCAGCGGCCAGCCTTTGCGCTGCGCGTACATGTGCAGCGTGATGACGGTGCAGGAGCCCAGGGCGCTCAGGATGTAGTCGTAGGGGTCCGGGCCGGTTTTATTGCCCTCCAGAATGCCTGTTTCATCCACCGTCGCCGTTTCGGTGCCCATCCTGATGTTGGCGACCAGCGGCGCGCTGCTGTCCGCGCTCACCCGCACGACCACTTCCTGCTCTTTCCTGCTCATGCTATATTTCCTTTCTGTGCTCTCCCTTATAAGTAAGTTCAGTTGTAAAGGTTATGGCAGCACTCTTCTCCGGCCCGGCTTATATATAGCCCCCCTTACTTCTCAACTGTGTGCGGCACCGCAGCTTTAAAATGTCAGGATGAAGGAGGTGCCCTTCCCAAGCTCTGACTGCACCGAGACCGTGCCTTTGTGCAGGCGCATGATCTGGCGCGACAGGCTCAGGCCGATGCCGGAACCTGATTTCTTGGTGGTGAAGAACGGGATGAAAATTTTCGCCATTGCCTCGGTGGTCATGCCGTGCCCGTTGTCGTTCACCTCAATGCTGATGCGGCTGCGCTCGTCGAGGTAGGCGCGCACCGTCACCTGGCCCTCCGGCTGATCCTGCACGGCCTCCATCGCATTTTTCACCAGGTTAATCAAGACCTGCTCTATCATGGCCCTGTCGGCAGAGAGCAGCAGCGCCTCGGGCGGCGCCTCCAGTTGCAGGGCGATATGGCGCGCGGCGAATTGCCCGCGCAGCAACAGCTTGATTTCCTGCAACAGCTCCGTGACATTAAACCGGCTGAGTTGCGGCTCCGATAGGGTAGTAAGGTTGCGGAAGTCGTTCACAAAGTAGATCAGGCCGTCGGAGCGCTGGCTGATGGTTTGCAGGCACTGCCCGATGTCTGCCAGTTCTTCGCGCAGCAGCGTCACTTCCTCGGCGCCCGTGTCTGTATAACTGCTCACCTCCTCGTAAGCGCTGGCCGACAGCGAGGCAATCGGTGTCACAGAGTTCATGATTTCATGGGTCAGCACTTTTATCAGGTTGTGCCAGGCCTCCATCTCCTTCTCCTCCAGCTCGCTCTGGATGTTCTGGATCGAGGCCAGCCGGATGCGGTCGCCCAGCAGCGAGAGTTCCATCACGTGCACCGACAGGTTGGCCTGCTCCGCCGCCCCCTGCCGCACCGGCACCAGCACCTTTTCGCCATTCCCAAGCTGCTGAAGCCCCAGCGCTAGCTCCGGACTCACCGCCTCCAGTTCCCGCACCTGGTGCAACTGCCCCACCTTCAGCAGCTTTTTGGCGGCATTGTTCAGCAGCAGGATACTTCCGTCGGGCCTGAACGTGACGATGCCGATGCCGATGTGCTGCACAATCACTTCGAAATACTGCAGGTGCGCCTCCTTCTCGGCCCGCACCTCCCGGAACTTCTTCATCACCTCGTTCAGCCGCAGCGACAGCTCGCGCATGGTTTTCCCTTCGCCGCTGCTATGGAACTGCTCCGTGAAATCATCATACTGAATAGCTTGGAGGAAGCGGAGGAAAAGCCGGTTGGTGCGCTCATGAAAATGCACCAGCAGCCCTATCTGCAGCACGATGAAAGCAGCCAGGCCGATGAAGGTGCCCCGGTAGGCAGGGTTAAAGCCAGTCCAGGCCAGGCCATATAGGGAAGCCGAGAGCAGCAGGAGGCGCAGCACCAGTTGCAGCCGGTAGTGCCTGAAGTGGATTGGTTTAGAGCGCATATTTCTCCAGCCTTCGGTAAAGCGCCCCGCGCGACAGGCCCAGCTCTTTTGCGGCTTTCGAGATGTTGCCGTCATGCTTTTGCATGGCCCGCTGCACAGCCTCCCGCTCCAGGTCGTCCAGGTCCAGCGTAGAAGCTTCCGGTTGCGCGGGTTCCGCTTCCGCCAGGAAGAAAAAGTCGCCGGCCTGCAGTTCCCGGTTGTCGCTCATGATGGAGGCGCGCTCCAGGGCATGCTGCAACTCCCGCACGTTGCCGGGCCAGTGGTAGCGGCGCAGCCGGGCCAGGCCGGAATCTGACAGCCGCTTGAGGTGCTGCCTGTATTTCTTTGCATATATGGCCAGGAAGTGTTCCGCAAAAACCGGGATGTCGTCGGGGCGGGCCCGCAGGGGCGGCAGGTTCAGCTCCACGGTGTTGATGCGGTAGAGCAGGTCCTGCCGGAATTCGTTTCGCTGCACCATTTCTTTCAGCGGCATGTTGGTGGCGCTGATGAGGCGCACGTTCACCGGTATAGGCTTGTTTGTTCCCACCCGGATCACCTCGCGGCGCTGCAGCACCGTCAGCAGTTTGGCCTGCATCGCCAGCGACAGGTTCCCGATCTCGTCCAGGAAAAGCGTGCCGCCGTCGGCCGCCTCTATCCTCCCGATGCGATCTTCTTTGGCGTCGGTGAAAGCGCCCTTCTTATGGCCAAACAGCTCACTCTCGAACAGCGACTCGGTCACGGCGCCCATGTCCACGGTCACAAACACCTTGTCGGCGCGGGACGAGCGTTGGTGGATGGCGCGGGCTATCACCTCTTTCCCGGTGCCGTTCTCGCCTAGCAGCAGGATGTCCGCATCGGTTCGGGCCACCTTGTCGATGATAGAGAACAGCTGCCGCATGGCAGGGCTATTGCCCTGAATAATGTCCTGGGAAGCATTCAGTTGCGTGGTGAGGGTGCGGTTCACTTCCTTCAGTTGGCTTACCTCCTTGTAGGAATGGCGCAGTTTGGAGGCCGCAGACAAGGTAGCCAGCAGCTTCTCATTTTGCCAGGGTTTCAGCACAAAATCCGTGGCGCCCTCTTTCAGTGCCTTTACCGCCATCTCCACATCGCCATAGGCGGTAATCATCACCACCACCGCCGACGGGTCGTACCGGAGAATCTCCTTCAGCCAGTAAAATCCTTCCTGCCCGCTCGTGATGTCCTGGCTGAAGTTCATGTCCAGCAGTATCAGGTCAAAATCTTCGTTGGAGACCAGGAACGGGATCTTCTTCGGGTTCTTCTCCATCACGACTTCCCGGGCGTGGTGGCGCAGGAGCATCTTAGCGGAGAAAAGCACGTCTTCGTTGTCATCAATAACGAGAATGCGCCCTAATTTTTTTTCTTCCACAGTCAATTTTAAATGAGTGTTTGAGAGAATGTCATTTTGGAATCATACACATCCGTTCTGCAAGTGAGTCCGCTTCCTATATATAAAATATGGTGCCACAGGATTACTTGTCTAATTTAAGCGAATTTAGGGTAATTGTGTGCGCCCGCAGTGTCCACTCCCGAACAAAAAGTGTCCATGGTTGGACAGCGGTGTAAGGAATATAGTGGCAGGAAGCGGCTGGGAATGCTATTTTACACTTTGGCACAGCCCTTGGCAATGTGTTCTGGTCGGGATCAGGATTTTCAGGATGAGTAGAGATTTACAGGATTAAAATCCAGATGAATATATGGCTTTTAATTCAGGCATATAGAGATCCCTGAAATTTATATTTCATTCATCCTGTGCATCCTTAAATCCTGCAAATCCTGATTCCGGCCAGCACACACTCAAACCTAAAACTATGTTGAAGTTGTATTTCCTCACTGCCTTCCGCTCGCTGCTGCGCAACAAGAGTTACAGCCTGCTGAACATTGCCGGGCTGGCGCTGGGCATCACCTGCAGCATTCTGCTCTTCCTGGTCATCAAGTACGAGCTGAGTTACGATGCCTTTCATAGCAAAGCCGACCGCATCTACCGTGTCAATACTGAGCAGGTGTATGCTGACGGTTTGGTGCAGCACACCGGCGCCCGTTTCCCCGTACCGGAGCTGTTGCGCAGCAACGGCAAGCTGGGCATGGAGAACCTCACCCAGATCTACAGCGAGGAGGGCGCCCAGATTAATATCGTCAGTGACAACGGCGCCGCCCCGAAGCGCTTTCTGGAAGAGGGAGCCATTGGTTTTGTGGAGCCCGCCTTTTTTGAGATGTTTGATTTTGACACAGGTCCCGCAGCCCCCGCCCCGGCCATGGCGGAGCCCAACAACGTGATACTCACACAGGCCACGGCCGACAAATATTTCCCCGGGGGCAAGGCCGTCGGAAAAGTGATCAAATTTAACAACAGCCTCACCCTGAAGGTCACCTCCGTCATCCCGGACTTTCCTTCCAATACCGATTTTCCGTTCGTGATGTTGATATCCTACCCTTCCTTCAAGAGCTACTCTTCGCTGCCGCTCGACGGGTATGACGTCCTGTCCAGTAACCAGCAACTGTATGTGCTGCTGCCGGAAGGCGCAGACCCGGAAGCCAAGGCAGCGGAAATCACAGCGTTCGTAGAGCGGCACAAGCCTGAGGACAGGAAGGGAGAAGAAAGCTCTTCGCTGCAGCCCCTGAGCGATATCCACTTCAACCCCGACTATGGCAACTACAGCCAGCGCACTATCCCGCGAGAGATTATATGGTCGATGGCCCTGATAGGGGTTTTTCTGGTGCTGGTGGCCTGCATCAACTTTGTGAACCTGGCTACAGCGCAGGCCGTGAAGCGGGCCAAGGAAGTGGGCGTACGCAAAGTTATGGGCAGCAGCAAGCGCCAGCTGGTCATGCAGTTTATCGGCGAAACACTCCTGATCACGCTGCTGGCCACCTTTGTGTCTGTGATGCTGGTGGAGCTGGCCCTGCCTTATCTCAACAGCCTGCTGGAGTTGCAGATGTCCTTCATCCTGCTGCAGGACCCGGTGCTGCTGCTGTTCCTGGTGGCAGAGGTGCTGCTGGTCACGCTTTTTGCGGGCCTGTACCCGGCCTTGATTTTGTCGAATTTTCAACCGATTACGGCCCTCAAGAGCCGGATTTCCACGCAGCAGGTGGCGGGGCTGCCAATCCGGCAGGGGCTGGTGGTGCTGCAGTTCACCATATGCCAGGTGCTCATCATCTGCACCATTCTGGTAAACGAGCAAATGGATTTCTTCCGGACCAAATCGCTGGGTTTTGACAAGGAGGCCGTGGTCACGGTGCAGCTACCCAACCAGGCGGGGAAAAAGATTATGCCGTTGCGCGAGGAACTGCTGAACAGCCCGGCCATCCGAAAGGTGAGCCTTGCCGCTGCGCCGCCCTCTGCCAACATGACCTGGGGCTCCGGCTTCGCCTACAACAATTCCAGCGAGCCTGCCAACTTCCAGGCAAACATGAAATTCGCCGATGAGCACTACCTGGACCTCTATGATATAGAGCTGGTGGCCGGGCGCCCTTACTCCGATGGCGACTCAACCGCAGCGCTCATAAACGAGACCATGCGCCGCAAGCTGGGCATTGCCAGTGCGGAAGCAGCTGTCGGCAAGACTATTCAGCTTGGCAGAGACTACAAAGTTACCATCATCGGGGTAGTGGGAGACTTTCACCAGAACCCGCTCCAGCAACCCATCGACCCTTCCATCTTAATGACCAGCCCTGGCAATTATCATTTTCTCTCCGCCAAAATAGACCTGAGCAAAAAGCAGGAGGCTTTGCAGCACCTGGAAAAAGTCTGGAACATGGTTTACCCGGATGATGTGTTCAGCTACGAGTTCCTGGACGAAACCATCGCCAACTTTTACCAGGACGAGGCGCGGCAAAACAAGCTGTTCAAGATTTTCTCCTTTATCGCCATCTTCATTGGCTGCCTGGGTCTGTATGGCTTGGTTGCCTTTATGGCGGCGCAGCGCACCAAGGAAGTAGGTATCCGTAAAGTGCTCGGCGCCTCCATCCTCAATATCACCTACCTGTTCTCAAAGGAGTTCATCAAACTGGTGTTGATTGCCTTCGTCATTTCCGTGCCTATTGCCTATTACCTGATCACGCTCTGGCTGCAGGACTTCACGTACCGCATCAACCTGGGGTATGGTCCCTTTCTAATGGCTGGGGTTGCCACACTGGTGATAGCGCTGCTTACGATGGGCACACAGGCCGTGAAAGCCGCCATGGCTAACCCGGTCGTATCGCTGAAGAGTGAGTAAGACCTTCTATGTTAAGCTATATATATAGCGAAGCCTGCTCCTAGCTGAGGCCGGGCTTGGCTTTATATATAGCCGTATATTCAGAAGAAAACCCTATCTTGTAGGCAAATTGTGACCAGGCGCTACCGGAGCGCTTCAGGCCTTATGCATACACTTCCTGATGAGCCAGCCCTGATTACCTGGCAGCACTTTGAGCAGACAGACATCCGGGTGGGCACCATTGTAGAGGCCCGGCCCTTCCCGGGGGCGCGACAGCCGGCCTACCAACTGCTGGTGGACCTGGGGCCGCTGGGGCTGAAAAAGTCGAGTGCGCAGATTACGAACAGGTACACGCCGGAGGATCTGGTGGGCCGGCAGGTGCTTTGCGTCACAAACCTGGGCAATAAGCAGATCGGTAAATTTATGTCGGAGGTGCTGGTGACCGGCTTTGAGGACGAGCATGGCCATATCGTGCTGGCGCAGCCCGGCGCGCCGGTGCCGAACGGGGCCAAGCTAAAATAGCCCCCGCCTCTACCTTGCTGGTGTGGCGCCGTATACCTGATCGCATAGCCTGTGCTTTGTGTACACCCCGGCACGGCCCAGAAAGTTTTTAGTAAAGCCTTGGGCCATTCTGCGCTCAAATTTCTAATTTTGAATCCATATAAAAGAAATAATGGAAGCGAGTACCACTTTTAAACAAGACCTGCTGCTGCGCGAATACGGCCGCAACGTGCAGGACCTGGTGAACTATATAACCAAGGTGGAGGACCGTGCCGAGCGCACCCGGCTCTCGCAGCTGCTCATCAACCTGATGGCCAAGCTGAACCCAACCTTGCGCGACACACAGGATTACCAGCAGAAGCTCTGGAACCACCTGTACGTGATGTCCGGCTCTACCCTGGACGTGGATGCGCCCTACAAGCTGAGCGCCATGGAGTACCTCAACGACAAGCCCCAGAAAATAGAGTACCCCCTGGACACGCCCCGCTACAAGCACTACGGCAAAAACGTGGAGCTGCTGATAGAGCGGGCCACGGAGCTGGAGGACGAGCAGGAGCGCGAGGCGGCCATTGTCTCGCTGGGCAAGCTGATGAAAACGCTGTACCGCTCCTATAACAAAGACAGCATCACCGACGGGGTGATTCTGGATGATATCCGGCAACTGTCGAAGGGCAAGCTGAACATGGACCTGGCTTATATTGAGCGCAACAACCTGTTTGAGTCGAATGTGAAGCCACAGCAGGACAACCAGAACCAGGGCCAGAGCCAGCGCAGCAACCAGCCCCAGCAAAACCGCGGCAGCGGCGACAACCGGCCCCGCAAAAACGTGAGAACCTCTTCTTCTAACCAAAGAAACAAATAATACTGCATGGCTTCATTCGAAGTAATAGGCGGAAACAAACTTAAAGGCGATATATACCCGCAGGGGGCAAAAAACGAGGCGCTCCAGATACTGTGCGCGGTGCTGCTGACCTCCGAACCCGTTACCGTCTCCAACGTGCCCGACATCCGGGATGTAAATAAACTGATCGAGCTGCTGCGCGACCTGGGCGTGGCGGTGGAGCAAACTGCCCCCGACACCTATGTTTTCCAGGCAGACCATGTGAACCTTGACTACCTCGAAACCGAGCAGTTTGTGGAGCAGGGCCGTGCCATCCGGGGCTCCGTGATGATTGTGGGTCCGATGCTGGCCCGCTTCGGGCAGGCGAAAATGCCCAAGCCGGGCGGCGACAAGATTGGCCGCCGCCGCCTCGACACACATTTCCTCGCATTCGAGAAGTTGGGCGCACGCTTTGAATATGACTCGGAGGAGAGCTTCTTCGATGTCACAACTGAAGGCCTGAAGGGCGCCTATATGCTGCTGGACGAGGCCTCCGTCACCGGCACCGCCAACATCGTGATGGCCGCCGTGCTGGCCGAGGGCACCACCACCATCTACAACGCCGCCTGCGAGCCGTACGTGCAGCAACTCTGCCGCATGCTCAACCGCATGGGCGCGAAAATCACCGGCGTAGGCTCTAACCTGCTGACGATTGAGGGGGTGGAGAAACTGCACGGCACCGAACACGCCATGCTGCCGGACATGATCGAGATTGGTTCTTTTATCGGCCTTGCTGGCATGACGGGCTCCGAGATCACCATCAAGAACTGCAAGATCCCTGAGTTAGGGTTGATACCGGAGACATTCCAGCGCCTGGGCATCAAAATGGAGTTCCGGGGCGATGACATTTATATACCCGCGCAGGACCATTACGAGGTGGACACCTATATAGACGGCAGCATCCTGAACGTGTCGGACCACACCTGGCCGGGCCTGACGCCGGACCTGCTGAGCGTGGCGCTGGTGGTGGCGACGCAGGCGAAGGGTACGGTGCTCATTCACCAGAAAATGTTCGAGAGCCGCCTGTTCTTCGTCGACAAGCTCATAGATATGGGTGCCCAAATCATCCTCTGCGATCCGCACCGCGCCACCATCATCGGGCAGAACAACCAGATACCCCTGCGCGGCATCCGGATGACCTCGCCTGACATCCGGGCCGGAGTTGCGTTGCTGATTGCCGCCCTGTCTGCCGAAGGTACCAGCATCATCGACAACGTGGAGCAGATAGACCGCGGCTACCAGAACATCGACGGTCGCCTGAACGCCATCGGCGCGCAGATCAGAAGGATATAAAAGCTAAGTTTATATATAAAAAGCATCGGGAGCACCTGTAACAGGTGCTCCCGATGCTTTTTATATATAGGCGGCTGTAGAACAGTCAACTTAGTTCATATACGATTTATATAGCAAGAGAAGGGAGTTACTCATTTTCTTCCACTCCGCTCCTGCGGCTGCCCCGGTACAGCTCGTATTTCAGCAGGCGGCACTCGATGGGGCCATTGTACAGCGGGATGCGGCGTGAAGCCTTCAGGCCCACACGCTTGGCGGCTTCCAGGTTTCCGGTGAACACAAAAGCATCGTAGCCCTGGTAGTTGTGCTTCAGCGTATCGCCGATGTTCTTGTAAAGTTCGTTGATGTCGTCGGAGAGGATGCGCTCGTTGTAGGGCGGGTTCATCACCACCACCCCCGATTGCGCAGGCGCCTCCGTTTTGAAGAAGTCGGCCTCCTCCACTTTAATTATATCCTGTAGCCCCGCATTGTCGATGTTGTTGCGGGCAGCCTGCACGTAATCCGGGTCAATGTCGTAGCCGATGATTCGGGCTTTGGGGGTAAAAGAGGCTTTGGCCTCGGCGGTTTTCCAGACCATCTCCAGCAGGCTGGCATCGTAGTCTTTCCAGTTCTCAAACCCATAGGGGTCGCGGCGGTACAGGCCCGGCGCGATGTTCTGCGCCATCATAGCGGCCTCAATCAGCAAGGTGCCCGAGCCGCACATCGGGTCGATGAAGGGAGATTTCCTGTCCCAGCCGCTCAGCCCGATGATGCCTGCCGCCAGCACCTCGTTCAGCGGGGCCACGTTGGTTTGTAGGCGGTAGCCCCGGCGGTGCAGTGAGTCGCCGGACGAGTCGAGCGAGAGCGTGACCATGTTCTCGTGCATGTGCAGGTTCAGGCGTATATCCGGGTGTACCAAATCCACGGAGGGGCGCTCGCCGGTAGCTTTCCGGAACTGGTCCACAATGGCGTCTTTGGTGAGCTGCGCCACAAACAGCGAGTGCTCGAAGGTAGAGTGGCTCACGGCGGCGCTGATGGCAAACGTCTGCTTCAGGTCCAGGTACTCCGACCAGTCTGTCTTCTGCACCTGGGCATATAAATCCTGCTCGTCGCGGGCCTTAAAGCTGCGGAACGGCTTGAGGATGCGGATAGCCGTGCGGCACCACAGGTTGGCTTCGTAGAGCTGGCGCAGGTTGCCGGAGCAGGTCACGGCCCGGGTGCCCACCTTGATGTACTCCATGTCCAGGGCACGCAGTTCCTCGGCCAGCACCTCCTCCAGCCCGGCCAGCGTGGTGACCGTCATGTTAAAATTCCCGTTCTGTTTCGGCTTCGCCATAGTCTATATATAAACCACAAAGATAGGCTTGAGAGTTAAGAGTTGAAAGTTATGAGTTAGAGGTTATATAGCTTGTAAATGCATTGGCTTACCTGGTGCTTTGGTGCGGCAGCATATAATCTATATATAACTCATCCCCGCGCCACCTCAGCTACACACAGTCTTAAACTTTTAACTCAAAACTCATAACTTTCAACTCTTAACTCCCAGCCCTATCTTTGCAAAAAACAGCTTATGAACCTGCAGCCCGACTTCCCACTGAAAGAACTCAACACCTTTGGCATCGACGTGAAAGCACGCTTCTTTGCCCGCTTCGAAAATGTGGAGGAACTGCAGCAGCTGTTGACTTTACCAGAGGTTCAGTCCCTTGAAAAACTGGTGCTGGGAGGCGGCAGTAACCTGCTCTTCACCAAAGATTTTGAGGGGGTGGTACTGCAGAACGGCATCCGGGGCATAGAACTACTGCACGAAAACGAGGACGAGGTATATATAAAGTCGGGCGGCGGCGAAGTGTGGCACGACTTCGTGCTATATGCCCTGCGGCACAACTACGGCGGCGTCGAGAACCTGTCACTCATACCGGGCACGGTGGGCGCCGCGCCGCTTCAGAACATCGGGGCATATGGCGTGGAGTTGAAAGATGTTTTCCATGAGTTGGAGGCCGTACACCTGCAAACCGGCAGGGTGCATCTGTTCGACAATGCCACCTGCCGGTTTGGCTACCGCGAGAGCGTGTTCAAAAATGAGCTGAAAGGGCAGTTTGTGGTGACGGCAGTTGTGTTCAGACTGTCTAAAAAACATATCCTCAACACCTCCTATGGCGCCATCACCACCACGCTGCAGGAAATGCAGGTGCAGCAGCCCAGCATCCAGGACGTCAGCGCCGCCGTGTGCCATATCCGCCAAAGCAAACTCCCCGACCCCAAGCAGATCGGCAACGCGGGCAGCTTCTTCAAAAACCCGGAGATTCCGCTGCAGCAATTCGAGCAACTGAAAGCGCAGTACCCGCACCTCCCCTCCTACCCCGTTAGCCCCGGCGCGGTGAAAGTGCCCGCTGGCTGGCTGATAGAGCAATGCGGCTGGAAAGGCAAAGTAATCGGCAATTATGGCGTGCATAAAAACCAGGCGCTGGTGCTGGTAAATTACGGCGGGGCTAACGGCGGGCAGGTGCGGCAACTGGCTTACGACATCATCACGTCGGTGGAAGAAAAGTTCGGCATCCGGCTGCACCCGGAGGTTAATATCATTTAAAAAATAATCCCCATAACTGTGTGGCAAAAGCATCTTTCCGCTATAAATATCGTTCTTACAATATACTCAAGATACACTATAGCTTTTTTGAAAGATGACAAAACAACTACGCCCGCTCCTGCTGGCGCTTCTCACCCTTCCCCTTTTTGTTGCCTGCGACCGCCACGAGGAGGACAAGGAGGTAGGCCCTTCTAAAACAGAGCTTCTTACGGCGCACCCGTGGCAGGGCGATAAAGTCCTGATGATGGGCATTGACGTGACGCAGACGGGGGCCATTCCGCCGGATGCGCCGGACGTGCGGACACTGCGGCTCACGTTTCACGAAGACAACACTTATATAGCTGAAAGCGAGGGCCTGACTTTTGACGGAGACTGGCGCTTCAACGAAGACGAGACGAAAATCTATTTCGATTTCCTGGGCCTCAGCGAGGCGGATGTGAACGAACTGACGGAAGAAAACCTGCACCTCGGCACCAGCGTGTCTAAGGGGCAGGTAGAACTGCTTGCCGACCTCCTGAACGTGGATCTGGGCCCAATCAGGAATTTACCAGACGGAACCCCGATTAAGGTGGAAATAAGGCTCGTGAAGCCATAGGCTTTACCAGAGAAGCGTTTCTTCCTGGGAGCATATAACAGGCGCGAAGCAGTGGCACCCAACCGGCCAAGGCATAAACCTGCTAGCTACATATATAACACTTACCAAAAGTATAAAGACTCCTTTTATCTATTTATCTATTCTTTACGTTAGCTCTTTAAAACGCTTTACCTATATAATCTGACCTATGAGAAATTTGAGACTGATCGCCCTGCTGCTGGTGACACTGTTCAGCCTGTCCCTTTCAAGCTGTAAAGACGATGATGACAGCGAGGATATGTCTCCCAAAACCGCCCTTTTGACCGAGAAAGAGTGGACCGGGGAGGGAATTTATGTGCAGGGTACCTCACTGGCACTTCTGCTGCAACTGGCCGGAGAGGAAGATTTAGCCGAACAGTTTAACATCAGTTCTACTAAAATTAAATTTGAGAAGGACGGCACCTTTACCGGAACGTCGAATGGCGTGATGGATTCCGGTAAGTGGAAGTTCACAGATAATGAGCAGAAGATCGTCATCACCAACGCTGACAACCAGGAAACCACTTTTAAAGTCAACAGCTTAACAGAGTCCAATCTTAATTTGGAACTGAATGTTGAAGACTTAGGGATGGAGCCGGTCGAGTTTCAAGGTGTTACAATAAATACAGTTGAGCTGCGCTTTGTACGATGATAATAAGATAGCTTTCCTACATAAACAGCGAAGGCCCCTGATACAGGGGCCTTCGCTGTTTATGTAGGAAAGCCTCATGGAACGCTCCCATTCCTTTGCCTGAAGCTGACACTTTGCTGCATCACCAACTACGGCATCATCTGCCTTACCTGCTCCAACTCCTCCGGCGTGTTCACGTTCAGCAGGGTATTCGGGTTCAGTGGCTTTAGCAGCCTGATATGGCTGTTAATTAAAACTTTGCGGGGGCAGGTGTAGCCCTGGGCCAGAAACGAAAGCAGCACAGCGTAACTTTTCGGTTCCCATATCGCAATCAGTGGCTCCGGAAAACCGTCATGCGGACTCTCAATGGTAGTGGCAATGGCAGCGGTGTTCCGTTGCGCCGTTAGCTGCTGCAGCGTCTGCCGGTCCAGCAGCGGCAGGTCGCAGGCCACCACCAGCCACGCAGCGTCCGGCTGCTCCCGGAAAGCCGAAAGGATCGCCCCGTACGGTCCAAGGCCGGTGAAAGTGTCAGGCAAGGTTTTATAGCTCCTGTTCAGGTCGGGCTGCTGTTCGGCGCGGCAGGATATATAAACCTCCCCGCAAACCTCGCCGAGCAGGTCGGCCATATGGTAGCGCTGCGCCTTGCCATGCCACGCAATGGCTCCTTTGTCGCGGCCCATGCGCTGGCTCTTCCCGCCTGCCAGCACCAAGCCCTGCAACACCGGCTTTGCCCGCCGCATTTCCTGCTCCAAAAATGCGATGATCTTCTTCGAATCGCTCAGCTTATATATGGGCAACTCCTGCCACCCCGGCACCGCCTCCCGCACAAATTCAAACACTTCCGCTGCATTGTCGGCCAGCAGAAACAGCGACACATTGGTGAGTTGCGAGAGCCTTTTTTGCAGCGAGGCTTTTTTGCTTTCATCCATCACGACTACCTGCGCTTTCGCATGCTGGTGGTTGCCGTTTACCAGCACTAAATCCATCTCCGAGAAAAGCTGCCGGAACTGAAACGAATTCGGCTGCTCTTTATACTCGAACTGGTGGTGGCTGATTTGGTCGGTATATACCGCTGCGGCACCTGCTGCCAGTCGGCCAGGCTGGGCGGCTCCCGCATCTGCCTGCGCATGGGAGGCATCTACATACCCACAGGTATATTGGGGCGAAAGGGCAGCGATCACTTTATCGGCCAATGCTTTTATCTCCCCGCAGGGAGCGCCCACGATGGCCCACTCGTTGCGGGCAAAGTTGCCGTGGGCGGGCCTGGCTATAGCGCTGTGCTTTTTATGCTCTTTTAAAGTCACGCTTCCCTCCTGTTTTTGCTAGCAGCTTCGTTTCCTTGATAACGATGTCGTGGCTCAGGGCCTTGCACATGTCATATACCGTCAGGGCGGCCACCGAGGCTCCTACCAGCGCCTCCATCTCCACGCCTGTTTTTGCCGTGATGCTGGCGGTGCAGTCAATCACCAGTTCCTGCTGTTCGTTCAGGTGGAGTTCTATCTGGCAGTTGTCGAGGCCCAGCGGGTGGCAAAGCGGAATCAGGTCGCCTGTTTTCTTCGCGCCCATGATGCCGGCGATCGTGGCAATCTGGAACACCGATCCCTTTTTGGTCTGGATATCGCCTTCGTTCAGTTTCTCCAGTACCTCGCGCGGCAGCACCACCGTGCATCGGGCGGTGGCGGTGCGCTGCGTTACCTGCTTGCCGCCCACATCCACCATCATGGCTTTCCCCTTCTCATCCAGGTGCGAAAATTCACTCATGTTAGGGTTATTTTTCTGATTTTACTTTTAGGAATTGACTTACACGAGGACTAAGTTCATTTCCTCTATTTCTCTAAGTATAAGTCCTTTATATTACTGCTTATCTCTCAAGCCAAGCCAGGCAAATTAATGCCTTGCCTCTACTTAAACGGCCATATTCTGAAAACGTCTCCTTTTGTAAAGTTAACTTTATCCTGCGGGAGTTCCAGAAAAGCGTCCGCTTCTACCAGATTGGCAAAGTCGCCGGAGCCGTTTCCCTCCAGCGGCGTGGCCAGCATCTGACCCTGCGCATTCATGTGCAGGGTCACCTGCAAAAAGTATTGCAGCGGTGGCTTGAAGGTGATGTCCCCGTTCAGAACAGCGTACCTGTCCGGTTTATATATACCCAACGATGCCTCAAGCCAAGGCAGGAAGTAACGGTGCAGGCACATGAACGTGGATGCCGGATTGCCGGGCAGCGCAAGTACCACGGCTCCGCTGTCGTGCTTCCCAAACCACAAAGGCTTACCCGGCCGCTGCTGCACTTTATGAAACAGTTGCTGCACCGACAGCGCTTCCAGCACCTGCGGCACATAATCGAACTTGCCCATGGAGATGCCGCCACTCAGGATGATTACCTCGTACTGCTGCAGGCACTTGGCTATCTGATTATCTATGGCGGCGGCATCGTCGGGTATGTGCAGGAGGTGGGCGTGCAGTTGGTATTTCTGCAGGGCGGCCTGTACCATATAGCTGTTGGAGCGCCTGATCTGGAAAGGCAGCGGCGTTTCCTCCACTCCCACCAGTTCATCTCCCGTTGAGATGACCACCACCTTCGGCAGCTTTTTCACCTGTAATTCTGTCGCGCCCACGGCAGCGGCCATGCCCACCAGCGCGGGAGATATAACTTGTCCGGCTGAAGCCACCACCTCGTGCCGCTTTTTGTCCTTTCCCTGCGGGTGTATGTTCTGTCCCTTGCTGATTTCGGCTGTTAGAATGGTCGCTATGCCGTTCTCTATCGAGAGATCTTCGTAGCGGATGATCGTGTCTGTGGAGGGAGGCAGGGCTGCCCCGGTCATGATTTCGATGCATTCTGCCGCCGTCTTTATGTCTACCGGCGCGTCTCCGGCGGCCTGTGTGGCCCGAATGGTGAAAGAACGTCTGCCCTCGGCAAAAGCAGCATAAGCGATGGCGATGCCATCCATGGCTACGCGGTTGAAGGGAGGAAGGTCGCGGTCCGTTTTCAGGTCTTCGGCCAGCACCCGGCCCAGCGCCTGATCAAACGCCACGGCCTCTGTTCCAAAACCCCGAACCTCCGCCTGAATGATGGCTTCCGCCTCTTCCACTTTAACCATATATGCTTCAATAAGTAATTGATCTGAATTGGCTGACGCAGAAAGATAGTTTGATGCTGATAAGTCAGTAGTAAAAGGGGGTTGGCTGCTCTTGACTCTACACTGAAGCTACCCACCAATCGTGGCCATCGAAGCGCTTAAAGAGGAACGGCCTGTGTTGTTCTTCTCGGCCACCCATCCGTTTAAGTCCTTCTGGTTTACAGCTTTATAGAGCGCAGCCTGGATTTCTTCTTCAGTTGCCCCGCTGCGAAGCAGGTCTTTAAAATTGAGCACGCTGCCCCCGTAAAGGCAGGTTTTCAGATCGCCCAGCGGCGTGAGCCGGATGCGGTTGCAGGTGCCGCAGAAGGAGCGCGTGTAGGCGGCTATGATGCCCACGTTTCCTTTGTGCCCCGGAATCTGGTAATTGAAGGAAGTGGAGAAAGGCGGGTCGACCAGTTTATATATAGCCGGATATTTTTCCTTTATCGTTTCCAGAATTTGCACATGGTCCCAGCCCAAACTTTTAGCGTGAGCTTCGTCGCCGTTAAAGGGCATTTCCTCGATAAAACGCACACTGATAGGCAGGTCTTTGGTGAGCGCCACCAGCGGCAGGATGTCGTCGGTGTTTTTGCCTTCCATCACCACGGCGTTCAGCTTAACGTCGATTTCATGGTGCAGCAGTTGCTCAAGGGTTTCCAGCACGCTTGGCAGTTCGTCGCGGCGCGTGATGGCGAAAAAACGGTTGCGGTCTAAGGTATCGAGGCTGAGGTTGACGGATCGGACGCCGATTTTCTTGAGTTCCGGCACGAAAGGAGCTGTCAGCACGCCGTTCGTGGTAATAGTCAGTTGCTGCAGCCCATCCAGCTGAGAGAGTTTTGTGAGAAAGGGCATAAAGCCTTTCCGCACAAAGGGCTCACCGCCCGTGATGCGAATTTTCTCAATGCCCGTTTTCACAAACACCGAACAAAGATGCAGCATTTCCTCGTAGCTCATCAGCTCTTCCCGGCCCAGCCAGTCGATTCCCTCCTCCGGCATGCAGTAAAAGCACCGCAGATTGCACCTATCCGTTACGGCCAGCCTCAGGTAGTTTATCGTTCTTCCGTGTTTGTCCTTTAGCATATAAAATTCTCTTCGAGCCGATGTGGCTATATATGGCTTTGCTTTGTTGGCAGCAGCCACAGGTATTTTGCATAGAATTGGCTATCGACACTGTACTTGGCTAAACGACGACCGAAAGACATGTCTCCCGAAGTCCAGCATAATAGAAAAGAAGCAACGTTAACAATGTTGAAATCCATCTGACGTTTAGGTGTCGAAAGCTGCTATCTTTTAATTATCTTCTGCAGATTTGTCTATAAATACAATACCAAATTTGTAGCACGCGGCCCGGAAAGATTCTTTGACAACATTCAAGGCATTATTAATTTCTTGCCCTCTATATCCATAAAACTCAATCCAAAATGTAGCTCCACTACCTCTGAATTCAAAAGAATACTCATCAATAGAAAAATCGGTATTATATAGAGCAGAGACAATCGCTTGAGAAGACCATTCAATTTCCTCTAATAGTTGGTTCTCAATTTCAGACTCCTTCTCAAGTTCATCCATTATCTCTTCAAGATAATCTCTCCTATCTTCACCAATTTCCTCATCAAAACGCTGTAATTTTTCTTCTACCGATTTTAATTCTGGTATTGCAGCTTTAAACTCATCTATAGAAACATTTTCTCTGTAATGTCGAACTTTCTTGATAAGTTGTCCAAGTTGATGATTATAAGAGCCAATCGGGGCTTCCATATACTCATATTTTAATAAGCTCATAATATTTGGTTATAAAAAGTTTGTCAGTTTTAAAGTGCAGCTAATTACGGCTTATATATGTCCCTAAAATAGCACGGCCTAACATTTAGCAGCTATATATAATACATGCTTAGCTCTACCCAGAAACTTAAACATGCCGCCCGGTCAATGGCATCAACCCTCACCCGACGGCATGTTTATATATAGTCAGCGAAACTGGGATTGACAGGTTCTCTACCTAAACCGTTTTCAACTCTTCCTGTTCCACGAACGGCTGGCTGCGGAGGCGCTTGCCGGTAGCCTTGAAGATGGCATTTGCCACGGCACCGCCTGTCGGTGGAAGCGCCGGTTCACCCAGACCTGTCGGGTCAATGCCGTTATTTACAAAGTGCACCTCTACTTCCGGTATTTCCTTCATCCGGATCAGGCGGTACGAGTTGAAGTTCTGCTGCTCTGGCGCACCATTTTTAAACGTCAGGTTGCTGTACATAGCATGGCTCAAACCATCCACGATACCACCGCACACCTGCTGTTTCGCACCGCTCAGGTTCACCACCATGCCACAGTCTGAGGCCGCATATATCTTCGTGAGCACCGGCTTTTTATTTTCCATCACTACCTCTCCCACCTGCGCCACGTAGGAGCGGTGCGAAAAGTAAACGCTGAACCCCTGCGCCACGCCTTTCTTCTTGCCCCAGCCCGATTTCTCGGCGGCCAGTTCTATCACGCCTTTCATGCGGTTTATGTCGTATTTGATTTCCCCAACTGGCGTTTTCTTGGCTTTGTCCAGCAGCTCCAGCCGAAACTGCACCGGGTCTTTGCCAGCGGCATGCGCTACTTCATCAAGAAACGACTGCTCGGCAAAAGCCAGGAAGTTGGTGATAGGCGCGCGCCAGGGGCCGGTGGTGATAGGAGACTTGTGCTCCACCGAATCGATCAGCAGGTTGTCTACGGCACCTGAGGGGAAGTTGTCCTCACGGGTCGGGTTGCCGGAGTTCATGCCTACGCCCCGCAGCTTGTAGCCAATCATGTTGCCATTGGCATCGAGAGCCGCCTCAAAACGGTAACGCACCGCCGGACGGTAGGTGCCGCCGGTCATATCGTCTTCGCGGGTCCAGATAACCTTAACGGGTGCTTTGATGATGCTGGAGAGTTCGGCAGCCTCCAGGGCAAAATCAGCACTTAGCCGGCGACCGAATCCGCCGCCGAGGCGGGTCAGCTGCACCGTCACTTTCTTCGGGGCTATTTTCAGCAGTTCGGCCACCTGGTCGCGGGCCCGTTCCGGTGTTTGTGTCGGGCCCACCAGTTCCACCCCGTCCGGGCGCACATGCGCAAAAAAGTTCATTGGCTCCATCGGGCTGTGCGACAGGAACGGGCACTGGTATTCGCTCTTGATGACTTTGGCAGCCGATTTGAAAGCAGCCTCCACATCCCCGTCTTTTCGGCGCACTTCTGCGTTCGGGCTGTTGAGGAGCTCTTTAAATATGCGGTCATGGTCCGCGCTGCTTTCCAGCGCCGCCTCTGGCTCATACTCTACTTTCAGGGCTTTGCGGGCTTTGTTCACCTGCCATGTCGATTTGCCCACCACGGCCACGTTGTTTTTGAACGTCACCACGTCCACAATGCCGGGCATGGCTTTTGCTGCTGCGGCATCTACTGATTTCAGTTTCAAACCAAAGGCCGTCGGGCGCTGAATCATCGCAAACAGCATCCCCTCTTTGTAGAAATCAAGCCCGTAAAGTGGTTTGCCCGTTACCATCTCGTGGTTGTCCACGTTGCGGACTGCCGTACCAATCAGCTTAAAATCCTTCGGGTCTTTCAGCTTCACATTCTCCGGCACCGGCACTTTGGAAGCCTCAGTAGCCAGCTCGCCGTAGCTCAGTTTCTTGCCGTTGGCAGGGTTCAGCACAAAGCCATTTTCTGTTTTGAGCGCGCTTGCAGGTACTTTCCAGCGTTTGGCGGCAGCCTCAACGAGCATGTGGCGCGCAGTGGCTCCCGCTTTGCGCAGGCGCTCCCACGAGTGCGGCACAGCCCCGCTGCCACCCGTTACCTGGCGCTCAAATTTTTTCGTGTCGAGCGGCGCCTGCACCACTTTCACCTTCGTCCAGTCAGCATCCAACTCCTCGGCCACAATCATCGGGAAGGAAGTCTTGATGTTCTGGCCCAGCTCAGGGTTCGGGGAGAGAATGGTCAAGATGCCATCCGGGGAAAGCGCTAAATAGCTGTTAAAATTAATTTCGCCTGCGGCAATGGCGGTGTCGCTCACCACCTCGAGGGCCGACGCCAGGGAGCCGGTCCAGCTAAAGCCCAGGAAAAGCCCGCCACCCGCAGTGGCAGCCAGCTTCATAAAATTGCGTCTGCTTGGTTTGGATAGAGTCGACATGGCTATTTGGTTTTAGTGGCGGCTAAGGCAACGGCTTCGCGGATGCGGTGGTAGGTGCCGCAGCGGCAGATGTTGCCGTTCATGGTGTTTTCTATATCCGCTGTGCTCGGGTTCGGGTTCTTGTTGAGCAAGGCCACGGCCGTCATAATCTGGCCTGCCTGGCAGTAGCCGCACTGAGCCACGTCCACTTCGTCCCAGGCCTGCTGCACCGGGTGGTCGCCGTTGGCGGACAGCCCTTCGATGGTGGTGACGCTGGCGTCGCCGACGGAGGAAACCGGCAGCACGCAGGAACGGGTGGCGTTGCCATTGACATGCACCGTGCAGGCACCGCACTGCGCAATTCCGCAACCATACTTGGTTCCGACCAGCCCCAGGTTGTCGCGCAGCACCCACAGCAAAGGGGTGTCTGATTCAACGTCGGCCTCGTAGCTTCGGCCGTTGATTTTCAGCTTATATATGGCCATAGGAAATAGTAGATATGATTTTTAAAGTAAGGTAAGCATATAATAGCAAATCAAGAAAAAATGTTCAAAATTATCAACTTAACCCTTTGACTCCGTTCTTCTTAACAAGGCATAATCTTCCGGTGTGTCGATGTCTATGGCACCCAGGGCAAATGGCATGTCGGCCACATCTTCGTTGTGCCGGAACAGCAGTTTCTTGGCTCCCTCTTTCCCCCGCAGGTAAAGCAGTTCATCAAAATAATCCTTGCTGAAAAGCACGGGCGTGCCCAGGGTGTCCTTGTACTGGCAGGCGACAATGCCCTTACCACTCGACTCCTTTGTGTGTATCAGGCTGTTGAGCAGGGATGCTTTCACAAAAGGTTGATCGCACACCATCAGGATAACGCCCTCCGTATGCGGCGCGGCAGTCAGCAGGGCAGAAAGGCCGCAGCGTATGGAGGAACTCATCCCCTCCTGCCAATCCGGGTTGTGGACCGTGGCGACGGATTTACTCGCCTCTTCCGGCATATATAAATTAGTGTTCGCTCCCAGCACTACGATTACCGGCTGGCAGTTGGTGGCGAGCGCGGCGTTGACGGCGTGCTGCAGCAGGGTTTCCCCCTTGTATAGAAGCTCCTGCTTCGGCTCCCCCATCCGGGCGGAGGCCCCCGCCGCCAGTATGACTATTCCTATCATCGACTTTCTTTAATTTAAGACAAAAGTATCAGGACACAAGACTTTAGACATTAGATTTTAGACATGAGACATTAGATGGTACCCTTGATTGGCTGCTTTCCTGTATATGCTAATTCCGGAAGCTCCCCATCCTTAGCGACAGCCACTTTCTGAAAATCTATTCCGACGCCTGCTTTTGTCTATAGTCAGGCCTATGTCCTATATATGGTGCGCGTTGCGCTGTTTCCGTACCAGCCACGTTAGAGCCTGCCTTATTTTGAGGCGTCGCGCATATAGCGGCATATACCGAAATTACCTATATTGAGCCGGTGTTCGAGCACGCGCTGCCGCACAGGCGCCGGTGCTCCCCAACCAGGCCGCCCCCGGCCGCACAAACTTAAGTTAACCTTTCGCACCCGAAGCCCATATAGGAGGTAGCCACGCTGTTTCCGCAGGCGGTGCGGGAGCAGGGTATTGACAGGAAATTTAACCTTTGTTATATATAAACTTTAATGAGCAAGCTAACTATCGGGAGCCTGAAAGAGCTCGAGCAGCACGAAGGGGCTGAAATGGGTGTGTCAGATTACCATACCATTACGCAGGAGCAAATAAACAAGTTTGCCGACGCCACCCTGGACCACCAGTGGATACACCTCGACGCGGAGCGGGCCAGAACGGAGACACCCTTCGGAAGCACCATCGCCCACGGCTACCTCACCGTGTCGCTCCTGCCCTACCTGTGGTCGCAGATTGCCTTGATTGAAAACCTGAAGATGCAGGTGAACTACGAGATCGAGAGCCTGCGCTTTAACCAGGCCGTGACGGTGAACAGCGCCGTGCGCCTGCGGGCAAAACTGCTTTCGGTGAAAGACCTGCGCGGCATCGCCAAGGCGAGGCTGGAGGTAACGATGGAGATTCAGGACAGCAAAAAACCCGCCTTCACCGGCATCATCACCTTCCTGTACCACTTCAACAGCTAAGCTATATATGGCTTACTTATAAACACTTACAATCAGATCCAGTGTTCTATAATCCGTTGCATCCGGTCGTAATGTGAGCCTTTCCAGTAAACGCGGTTACAGCCAGTGCATTGGTAGAACTCGTGGAAATATAGCCTGGTTTTGGGAGGAAGCTGCGCTATTACGCTTTCCTTCGGCACTTCGGTGATGGTGCCGTTGCAGGCGATGCAGCGGGAGAAAGGCTGTAGCCGGTCCTGCAGGTTGAAGTAGGTGATGACCTCCTGCAGTTGCGCCTCCAGGTGCTGGGAGCGCAGCCAGTAGCCCCATTGTATAGACTTCTGTTTTAGCAGCCCGACGTCCCGCGTCAGGACGGTGCGGTTTTCGGATTGAGCTATATGAGCGATGTCCTGATCGGTGTAGTCGTTGCGATAGCAGCTGTCGAAGCCCAGCATCCGCAGCGCCCTGGCCAACCTGCCCAGATGCACATCCAACACAAACTTCTCCGGGGCGGCCTCGCCGGAGCGCAGCGAAAAATCAGCAGGAAAGAACTCCCTCCAGCCCGCCGGATAAACGGCTACAGTATCGCCCGGCTGCAGGGAGTGGTAAAAACCTACAGGCTTTTCATTTATTAAAATCACCGCTACTTCCGGGTGGGGCACACCCAGCGCTTCGATGGCATCTTTCACGGCCGGGGCACCGGCAAACCTATATAGCAGCTGCATTTCCCGTTTCGCCCTGGGCAGGAAGTCGTTCAGGCTGCCGTAGAAAGTGAAGGTGGCGGAGTTGTCCATGTCCTGTGCCGCCGTTGTGTCGGTTATATATAGCCGGAGCCGCCACGCTTGTGGCAGCGGCTCCGGCTACACTTTATTTTACATCTGTGGCATCATACACCACCACCTTAGCCCAGAGCGAGGAGCACTTCTCTACAAAGGCTTTGTGTACCGGGTGTACCTGGTAAACCTCCTGGTCCTCCAGGTTGTCGAAAATCAGCAGCCACGACACGTCGTAGCCTTTCTCGATTACATCCCTGTTGGTGCTGGCCGGCTCTCCGATGTGTAAGGTCCGGATTTCCTTGATAGACGTCATTTCGCGCAGGCCTTCCAGCAGTTTCGCTTTATCTTCTTCCGAACCGGCATTCTTAAGCCAGAAAAATACGTGGTGTACAAACATGTCTTTCGTTTTAGTTTATATATAGGTTTAGAAACAAGCAGGTGCCGCAGCACCTGCTGGCCTGAAATTAACAGTTATCAGGGCGAATAACAATATATAGCCCAGTCCTAAAGCTCCGGGGGCGGGGATCATGGCCTGAGACGAAAATGGCCGATACATGAATCGAAGGCGGCTGATGTAATTTAGAAGTTCATCCTGACCATCCTTAAATCCTGAAATCCTGGGGGTAGGGGCCCTTGAGAAGATTCAGATTAGTGCGAGGAAGTTTCGTGCAGGCCGCGACCTGTCCCTATGAAAGCATGTCGGCATGCAACCTGCCCGTTTCTAACAGCTGTACCCACCTTTTATAATCCTGTTAACCTGCTTTTTCTTAATTTTGGCTTTCTTTGCCGGTTCAAGGCCGGTAAAAGCGCCCGTGTCATAACGCAGATACAACATGCAGGACTTTTTTGAACTGAAGAAGAACAACACTACGGTGCAAACCGAGATTATTGCCGGAGTCGCTTCTTTTCTGGCCACCTCCTATATCATTGTCGTCAACCCCAGCGTCCTCAGCCAGGCCGGGATGCCCTTTGCCGGGGTGCTGACAGCCACGGTCATCGTCTGTTTCTTCAGCAGCCTGATGATGGGGCTGTACGCGAAGAACCCCATCATTGTAGCGCCCGGCATGGGCCTGAACGCCTTCTTTACTTACTCAGCGGTGCTGGGGCTGGGGGTTACGTGGCAGGTCGCGCTGGGGGCGGTGTTCTGGTCGGGCATTGTGTTTCTGCTGCTGTCGGCCTTCAACATCCGCACGCTTATCCTGCTGGCCATTCCGCGGCCCCTCCGCTATGCCATCGCGGCGGGCATCGGCCTGTTCATCACGCTGATAGGTTTTGCCAATGCCAAATTCATCGTGGCCAACCCGGCTACCATCCTCAGCATCGGCGACATAACGCCCTCCGTGCTCACCTTCCTGGCCGGTCTGCTCCTGACGGCCGTTCTGCTGACGAAGCAGGTGAAGGGCGGCATCCTGTTCGGTATCCTCTTCACCACGCTGGCCGCCTACCCGCTGGGCCGCTGGTGGGGCCTGGGTGCGGACCCGCAGGTGAACTGGCAGGGTGTTTTCGCCGCGCCCGATTTCAGCCTGCTGCTGCAGCTGGACTATATAAACTCATTACAGTGGGCGGTGGTGCCGGTTATCTTCGCGTTTGTGTTTACGGATATGTTCGACAGCATCTCTACCTTCGTGGGCCTGGCCGAGGCCGCCAACCTGACGGACGCGCAGGGCCAGCCCCGGAACATCAAACGCTCCCTGATGACGGACGCCTTTGCCACTACCCTAGCCGGACTGGTCGGGTCTAGCCCCGGCACGGCCTATATAGAGTCGGCGGTGGGGATAGAGGCAGGCGGGCGCACCGGGCTCACGGCGGTGGTGGGCGCGCTGCTGTTTCTGCCGTTCCTGTTCCTGGCACCGCTGCTTTCCGTTATTCCGGCCATCGCCACCGCCCCGGCGCTGGTGCTGGTGGGCGTGTTTATGGTGCGCCCTGTCACGAAGGTAGACTGGCAGCAACTGGACGAGGCGATTCCGGCATTTCTGGCAATGGTGCTGATTCCGTTTTCCTACTCCATCACGCAGGGCATCATATGGGGCTTTCTGAGCTGGACGGCCATGAAACTGGTGAGCGGGAAGACGCAGGATATCACCCTGGCGCTGCTGGTGATTGACGCTTTCTGCATCCTGGCCCTTTTCGTACACTAAAAGGACCGCAAGATATATAAACGCATTGCGCAGGCAGTGCCTCTTACCTGAAAAAGAGCCGCTTCGGGAGGTACTTTTGGGGCTTTAACAATAAAAAGTGCATTTTTAAAGTTAACTTTAGTAGTCTTGTACTTCACCGCATCAGCAAAACACTTAAAATAACGCTCTAACGCATAAATATTTTGTTTCACCCTGGCTACTTCGCCCGGACATCATTCTCAAAACCATGAAGTCATTCTTTTTACTCTTAATCTTTGCGTCGTCTTTCACCGTTGCCAGCGCACAGGGAACAGCTAAAGAGGGAGCTCCTGCCAATAACTCGCTCGCCAGGCAGTTCAAAAATCTGAAGGACGACGCCAACTCCTACGTGGAAAACAACAGGACTTACAAAGTTGTCAATGTAAAGGCCCTGGATGCGTTCTGGAAAAGTGTGCAGGACTCGATGGAGGCGCGTGAGAAAGCGCTGCTGGAGGCAGGTAAAGAAAGGGACGAGGAACTGGCGCAGGCCAAGGAGAATATCCAGCAGCAGAACAGCCAGCTGCAGGCCCTGAAAGAGCAGTATGCCGCCAAGGAGAAGGAAGTGGAGCAGAGCGCCTACAACGTGGCCAACCTCTCGGTGCTGGGGATAGATATGGAAAAGCAGAATTACGTGATACTCAGCTTCGCCGTCATCATTATCCTGCTCGTGCTGTCGGGCATTTTCCTGATGCAGTACAGGAGCAGCAAGCTGGTGGCCGTTGAGAAACAACGGGCCTTTGAGGAGATAGACCAGGAATACAACGAGTACAAGAAAAACGCCCGGGAGAAAGAGCTGAAGGTGAAGCGCGAGCTGCAGACCGAGATGAACCGGATCGATGAGCTGAACCAGCAGATCGCCGCGCTGAAGAAGCAATCGCATGTGTAAGCGGCAGCGTAACTGGATTTACTGAGTTCCGGGTGGAACAAGCTTAGGTTTAGACCACCTCATAATCAGTGTTCAGCAGCATTACATCTGAAATCATATATAAGCCGGGCCCCACTCTGTTACAGAGTGGGGCCCGGCTTATATATGGCTCATGTGGCAAGCTATCAAACTGACGGCTCTCGGGAATTATTAGGCCTGGACTCTAAACTGCTTGCTTGTCCCTCCTTCCGGCCCTTTGTAAATAAGGATAACCGATTGACTTACAGCGATCCATATATAAACCAATCCCCGTGTCTATGCTTCATATATCCTCCAACTCAGCTCTTATCGAGCGGGCACAGCAGCAGCACCATTGAGCGGCCCTCTACTTCAATTGTTTTGCGTGGTGCGTAGGTTTCAGGCTCCTTTTCAAATCCTCCCTCGCTGGAGGTGTCCAGAATTTTGATCCACTTGTCGCCATATCTTTTGGAGGGCAGCCTATAGGTAATGGGCTCGTGGTGGGCGTTGAAAATAAGGTAAAAGCTGTCGTCCTTCACCTGCTCCCCTTTCGGACCCAGGAAGTGGATTCCGTGGCCGTTGAGGAACACCGCCAGCGATTTGGCGTAGTCGTGGCTCCAGTGCTCTTCGTCCATTTCGGTGCCCTCGGGCAGGAACCAGGCAATGTCATATACCCCGGTGCCTTTGATGGGCTGGCCCTGAAACCAGCGCCTGCGACCGAAGGCGGGGTGGTCTTTCTTGAACTTAATGAGCTTCCTGGTAAACCGAAGCATCTTTGTATCCGCTTCCTCCCAGTTCAGCCACGAAATCTCGTTGTCCTGGCAATAGGCGTTGTTGTTGCCTTTCTGCGTGCGGCTGATCTCATCGCCTGCCACCAGCATCGGCACCCCCTGCGACAGGAGGAGCGTAGTCAGCAGGTTGCGCTTCTGCTTCTGGCGCAGCGCCAGCACCGCGGGGTCGTCTGAGGGGCCTTCCACGCCGCAGTTCCACGACCGGTTGTGGCTTTCGCCGTCATTGTTATCCTCGCCGTTCTCCAGGTTGTGCTTCTCGTTATACGAGACCAGGTCGTGCAGCGTGAAGCCATCGTGCGCCGTGATGAAGTTGATGCTGGCGGTAGGGCGGCGGTAGTCGTCCTGGTACAGGTCGGAACTGCCCGTGAAACGCTCGGCAAACTCGGCCAGCATGCTGTGCTCGCCGCGCCAGTAGTCGCGCATGCAGTCGCGGTACTTGCCGTTCCACTCTGTCCAGCCAGCCGGGAAGTTGCCTACCTGGTAGCCGCCCTCGCCCACGTCCCAGGGCTCGGCAATCAGCTTCACCTGCGATATTATCGGGTCCTGGTGGATGATGTCGAAAAAAGAGCCCAGCTTGTCCACCCCGTGCAGTTCGCGGGCAAGCGCGGAGGCCAGGTCAAACCGGAAGCCGTCCACGTGCATTTCCAGAATCCAGTAGCGCAGGCTGTCCATAATCAGGCGGAGCGCGCTGGGGAGGCTGGAGTTCAAAGTGTTGCCTGTGCCGGTATAATCCATATAGAACCGCTTGTTGTCCTCCACCAGGCGGTAGTAAGAGGCGTTGTCTATCCCCTTGAATGAGAGAGTGGGGCCCATGTGGTTGCCTTCGCCCGTGTGGTTGTACACCACGTCCAGGATCACCTCAATACCGGCCTTGTGCAGCGCCTTCACCATGTCCTTGAACTCCACCACCTGCTCTCCGTGGGTGCCGTTGCTGCAGTAGCGCACATCCGGGGCGAAAAAACCAATAGAGTTATAGCCCCAGTAATTCGTCAGGCCCTTCTCCTTCAGGTAGCGGTCCGTTATGAAATGGTGTACGGGCATGAACTCCACCGCTGTGATGCCCAGCTCTTTCAGGTACTTGATCGACTCAGGGTGAGCCATGCCCTTATAGGTGCCCCTTATCTTGTCCGGGATGTCAGGGTGCAGCATGGTGAAGCCCTTTACATGCGCCTCATATATGATGGACCTGTGGTAAGGAATCTTGGGTGCTTTGTCGTCTTCCCAGTCGTACTGCTGATTCACCACAACAGATTTGGGAAGGTAGGGTGCGCTGTCGCTCTCACTCAGGCTAAGATCCTCGTCCTCATGCCCCACCTCGTACCCAAACAGCGAGTCGTGCCACTCCACGGTTCCGGAAATGGCTTTTGCATAGGGGTCGATAAGGAGTTTGTTGGCGTTGTAGCGATTGCCCTGCTCCGGCTCGTAAGGCCCGTGTACACGGTATCCGTAGAGCTGGCCGGGCTTTAATCCAGGGAGGTAGGCGTGCCATATCTGGTGGGTGTGCTCGCCGAGCTTGACTTCCGCGATTTCTTTTCTGGGGTCTTTGGCGTCGTAGAGGCAGAGATCGACTCCGGTCGCGTTTCCGGCGTACAGTGCGAAATTAACTCCTTTTCCGTCCCAGGTAGCGCCCAAGGGATATGGGCTGCCGGGGTAAACATTTATCTGCATATAATTCTTTGGTTTTGCTTTGGCCGCCAGCTACAGCAGCTGGCAGGGGTTTGTGAGATAAGCCATTGCTTTCCGGAGGCTGTAACAGCACAGCGCAGGCAAGCCTCCTACGTATACTTTGTTGAGGCCAAATAGTTGGGGGTAGCCGCATAAAGCCATTCGCATAGGATAAAAGCGCTGGTCAGGTGCTCGGCTATTTCGCCGTGACCTGTTTTATATATGGCCTCTGCGTGCGTTGGATAAGGAGGGGATTTGCAGTATAGCAGCCTGCGCTATATGTAAGCGGCCAGAGGCCGCGGGGTAGCAAGTTATGAGCATAGACGCTCGCACCATATATGCGCATCATATTATGCCGCCAGTTTTAGCGGCGCGGAAACCGGTGGTGCTCTATGGCAGCAGGCTTTCAACTTGCGAGAGTGGCTGGGAGAGAATGCCTTTACAAACTCTCCTCCTGTGCAGCCCCTTTTGTACTGTCGCCAAACTCACGGCACTAATTGCGAGGACGACCTCGCCATCATGGTTTTGCCGCGCATAAAAGTTTGTTGGTGCTATATCAGGTCGAAGGCGCGGGCGTACTGCGTCAGCTCGAAGAAGGACTTTGTCTCCAGCTTCTGCTTGATGTTGCGCCGGTGCGTTTCTACGGTGGTGACGGATATATAGAGTTCCTCGGCCGTCTCGGCGGCGCTCTGCCCCAGCGACATCAGCCGCAGCACCTCCTGCTCGCGCCCCGAAAGCTGGCTGAATTTGTGGTAGTGCCCCCGCAGGAAGTTGTTCTCGTCCAACAGCCTCGTCACTTTCGCGGTGACGTGGTGCAGCGGGTCTATCGGCATGGCTACGGTAATGGTGAGCAGCGGTGCTCCTGCCTCGTCGCGCATAAAAATTTTGGTGGTGCTGAGGTGCCAGGCCCAGGGCTGGCCCTGGTTGGTGCGCACTTGCTGGAAAAATGAGACGATCTCGTCGTCATCGTTCCGCTCCAGCATGTCCATCACCTTCGGCACGTAATCTTTGGCGTCTTCGGGGTTGAAATAGTTGGTGTAATATGCTGTGCCGATTTGCTTCAGGTGCTGCAGGCTAACGCCCAGTTCGCGCTCGCCGCGCGGCGATATATACTCCACCGTCATCTGCTTCTGCAGGTTGTGGATGATCACCACCCCGGGCAGTTCGTCGGCCACTGCCGCTATCTCACTGATTCTCTGTGCCATTTTTTCCTCCAGCGAGGTTTTGCCCTGCCGAGCTGTGTCATATGCGCCTGCTGTCATAAAGGGGTCTGCTTCTAATTGTCAGGAAAGCGCAGCCGCGCCTCCCTCCGGGCCTTCAACTTTTAACCTGTCTAATTTATACTTAAATCCGTTAATATCCTACTAAAGAAGCCAAGCCAGCTCACTGGGGGTTTGCCTTTTACATTTTTTATGTAAGTTTACGACATGCGGAAATTGCGAAATTCTTTATTTATGGATAGCAGCGACACAACGGGCATAAACAGGCGGGAGGACGTCATGCATGGCTCTATTTTCGCTTTCCTGAAAAGATTTGTGGAAAGCACGTTCGATTACAGCACCTGGGTCAAGATCATGGACATTACCGGCATCAGGCGCACGGGCTACCAGATGCAGGAGATGTACCCTACGCAGGAATTGGTGAAAATTGTGGGCGCCGTAGCCGCCCTCTCGGGCAAAACGCCGCACCAGGTGCAGGAGCAGTTCGGCATGTTCCTGGTACCTGATCTGCTCATGATCTACAAAAAGTACGTGAAGCCCGATTGGAACACCTACGACATGCTGCTGCACGCCGAGGACCACATGCACGGGGCTGTCCGCAAAAACGACACGCGCACCAGCCCGCCCCGGCTGTCGGTGAGCAAGGTGTCGCCGAAGCTGCTGGTCATCGACTATCACTCCGAGCGCCGCCTATCCTACGTCGGCATAGGCATTGTGAAGGGCATCGCCGCCTATTTCAACGAGGCCGAGGAGGTGACCGTGACACCCATGACTAACCCGGACGCAGCGCGCGTGCAGTTGCGGGTGGAGTTTGCGTAGACCTGCTGCCGCACTCAGCTCTTTTTGCCCAGTATTTCCCGAAACGGCTCTTTGCCATGGGGCAGCCGCTTCAGGTTTTCGATCAGCAGGATGGCACGGTCGATGCGCAGCTGGCTGCTTTTGACGCCGCCGACGTGCTGGATGATGTACCGCTGCTTGCCCGGCGGCAGCAGATGGAAGCGGCGGTTTCCCTCCTCGTCCTGCTCCAGCAGTTCGGTTAGCTCTGGCGGCATCTCCACCCCGTAGGCGCTGTTGTCTTTCGTTAGCGCCACCGTCACCGTGTCGCCGTGGCGCACCTTTGCCTGCTTCATGCGCGCGGCGTTCAGGCTGATATAGCCGCTGCCCTGCCCCAGCGCCACCAGGCCACACTGAAACGTGCAAGCCCCGTTGACGGTACACAGGAGCCGCACGTTCAGCTTGCCGCCCAGTTGCAGCACCACCGCTTCCGGCACCTCCACATAATGCACGCCCATCAGGTACTCGAGCCGCCGGATGGGCGTGGCATAGGCGATGGGCTTTTCTGGTGGCATACAGGGCTTCGTTTTAGCAGGCTAGAGTAAAGAATGGCGGCATATCCATATAGACGCTGGCACGGGCGAGGACACGAAACAGAGGCTGATGGGATATGAAAAAGCCCGGGCTCGTGGTCCCGGGCTATATATAAGCTACCTGGATGCGATTTGGCGGAGCGAGTCGCGCATCTCGGTGAGCAGGATCTCCTCTTTGGTGGGAGCTGGCGGCACCTCCGGGGCAGCAGCCTTCTTGCGCATCAGCTGGTTCATGGCTTTCACGAGCAGGAAGATGATGAACGCCAGGATGAGGAAGTAAATGAGCACCGTCACAAAATTTCCCCAGGCAAACACCGCCCCGAGCTTGCGGGCCTCCTCCAGCGCAAGGCCTTTGGGCACATCGGCCGAAAGCGGTATGTAGTAACTCGAAAAATCGACGTCGCCGATGAGGGTGCCCACCAGCGGCATGATCAGGTCGTTGACGATGGAGTCGACGATGCGGGCGAAGGCCGCGCCGATGATAACGCCCACCGCCAGATCCATGACGTTGCCGCGCATGGCAAACTCTTTAAACTCAGACAGCATTCCCATAGTAGTACAGTTGGTTAAGGGTTATATAGTAGTTTCAATATACGCACAATGGCTGCCGATCCCTTACGCCTGCTCCCCCGTCTGCTCCTGAGCAGTATGTCAGCAATGGTAAATATATAAATTCATCCGGAACACAAAGCATTTCCCGGCTTAAAAATATGGATAGTTTATATTTATTCCCTATTGGTTTCTTCGTAAATACCGTGTTGATTGCGTCTATTGGGATGTACAGCAGCTAGAGGAATAAGCAAAATAATTCCCGAGTTCGCGTCAACTTGATAATTGACAGGACGCGAACGTCCACGCTCGTGACCTGCTATCCCGCGGCTCCCGGGCGCACTGCGCACCGAATACTGCCCGGGTACTATACGCGCATGTGGCCGCGCCATGTAGGCCGTCTGAGAAATATTAAATTATCATGCCACACCACTGCACAAGGCCCTTATTGTCAGCTTTTTAAATTTATATAGCGCTGTAGTGAATTTCTTTCTGTTATATAATGTATTAACCTTAGCTTTGCCTCAGGAAAGAACGCTTCGTTTCGTTATGGGTACGAGTCCTGTTCTGGCAGTGGCCGGAACTCCTGCAACAGATGCTGCAGGGGGTGTACAAGATCTGAAAGGTATTCGTTCGGGCTGGGGGGCCGCCCGGGCCTTATATCCCGCCACTAACCATAAATCAGGGACTAACCACAACAAACAGAGCGCGTTGAGAGTTATATGCTCTCGGCTATCAGAACATTAGCTTACCGACAAAACACATTAAGTCTAAATATTATGGAATGCATTGATCTTCGAACCGGCTATATGCTGCTGGCTTTCAGAAGCCAGAAGGAAGTGGAGCGGGCAAAGGCCCTGAGCGAGTTACGGGGAATCCGCGTTGCCAGCGCCCTTGACTACGGGGAAATGACAGAAAGCGACGCCGCCAGCTTCGTGAAACCAGTACAAATTGAAGGCAGGGAACTGTTCACCAATTATACCACCCAAAACCCGGACGCGCAGTGCGACACAGCCAAAGCCTCTCTGCGCACCGCACTCGACTATCTAAATGCCATCAACGGCATGGAATGCGACTACGTGCTGCTCTACGAGAAAGAGGAGCCGCTGCTGCAGGTGCGGGTGCCGGCGCAGGCCGAGCCGGAGGCGCCGCTCGCTTAGAGCAGCTGCCCGGCGGCGGTATCGGTGTGGCTGTTTTTGCGTAAAACCACTGACCGACTTGACGCGCGGCCCACGAATCGCTAACTTATCCTGACAACACCACATAAAACTATGCCCAAAATATTAATTGTAGATGATGAGCGGGCTATCCGGTACACGTTAAAAGAAATCCTGGAGTTTGAGAGCTACACCGTAGACGAGGCCGAGGACGGCGAGAAAGCCCTGCAGCTGCTCGGCCGCTCGAAGTACGATGTGGTGCTCTGCGACATCAAGATGCCCGGCATGGACGGCATTGAGGTGCTGGAGAAAGCCATGGAAATCTCGCCCGACACCCCCTTCATCATGATCTCCGCCCACGGCACCATCGACACGGCCGTGGAGGCCACTAAAAAGGGTGCCTACGATTTCCTGCAGAAGCCGCCGGACCTCAACCGCCTGCTGGTGAGCGTGCGCAACGCCCTCGACAAATCGAGCCTGGTGACGGAGACAAAGATACTGAAGAAGAAAATCTCCAAAACCTATGAGATGGTAGGCAGTTCCCCCGCCCTCTCCCGCGTGAAGAGCGCCATCGAGAAAGTGGCGCCCACCGATGCGCGCGTGCTCATAACCGGGCCCAACGGCTCCGGCAAGGAACTGGTGGCCCGTGCCATACACGAGTACAGCAACCGCAGCAACGGCCCGCTGATAGAGGTGAACTGCGCCGCCATCCCGAGCGAACTCATCGAGAGTGAGCTTTTCGGCCACGAAAAAGGCTCCTTTACCTCGGCGGTGAAGCAGCGCATCGGCAAGTTTGAGCAGGCCAACGGCGGCACGCTGTTCCTCGACGAGGTGGGCGACATGAGCCTCTCTGCACAGGCCAAGGTGCTGCGCGCCCTGCAGGAGCACAAGATTACGCGCGTGGGCGGCGACAAGGACATTCAGGTGGATGTGCGCGTGGTGGCGGCCACTAACAAAAACCTGCTGCAGGAGATCGAGGCCCGCAACTTCCGCGAGGATTTGTACCACCGCCTCGGTGTCATCCTCATCCACGTGCCCCCGCTCAACGACCGCCGCGAGGACATCCCGGACCTGGTGCAGAAGTTCCTCAACGACATCGCCAACGACTACGGCAACAAACCAAAGACTATCTCCCCGGAAGCCATCCGTTTTCTGCAGGAGTTGGACTGGCGCGGCAACGTGCGCGAACTCCGCAACGTGGTGGAGCGCCTCGTGATCATGAGCGGCCCCGAAATTTCACTGGAGGACGCCCAGGCCTACGCCCGCCCCGTCACGACGTAAGAATTTGTATATAAAAGCATGACAGCCTCTGCAGCTCCATAGGTGTAGAGGCTGCTGCTATATAGGCAAAGCCACTTTGGCCCCAGTACCCGCATAAGTCTTCAGCTTTTCGCTCCCTCCACCGAGCATCCTTCTGAATACCCACACCGCGTCCGCAGAAAAAGCGCTACTTTTGAGGGCCGAATCAAGAGACCGCGTGCATGGACAGCTTCACCTATAAACAACATTTCTCCAAAAACTTCACGCTCGCCTATCCAGTGATGCTCAGCCAGCTGGGCCATATCATGGTGAGCGTGTTTGACAGCCTGATGGTGGGGCAGGCGGGCACACTGCCGCTGGCGGGGGCCTCGCTGGGCAACAGCATTTTTACGCTGGCGATGGTGTTCGGGCTGGGCGTGTCGTACAGCATCACACCGCTGATTGCCGCTGCCGACGGCCGCCGGAACCACACACGCATCTCGCTGCTGCTGCTCAACGGGTTGGTGTCCAATGTGCTGCTCGGCGTCGTGCTCTTCCTTATGGGCTACCTCCTCTCGCCTTACATCACCCTGCTGGGGCAGCCGCAGCAGGTGGTGGCCCTCGCCATACCCTATATCAATATCCTGTTCCTGTCGATGGTGCCGCTGATGGTGTTCCAGGCTTTCCGGCAGTTCGCCGAGGGGCTCTCGCTCACCAAGCAGGCGATGTGGATCTCCATCGTGGCAAATTCTCTGAATATTATTCTGAATTATATCTTAATTTTCGGTAAGTTAGGGTTCGAGCCAATGGGGCTGGTGGGCGCCGGTTGGGCAACGCTGATTTCGCGAGTGGTGATGGCCATGATGATGGCAGGATACGTGCTGCGTGCAAAGCGCTTTGAGGTTTTCCACCATTTCCTGCGGCTGCGCCACCTGTCCTTCCTGCACATGTACCGCATTTTCCGGCTGGGCCTGCCCATATCGGTGCAGATGATCTGCGAGATGGGCGCCTTTAGTTTCTCTGCCGTGATGATCGGGTGGCTGGGAGCTAAAGAACTGGCCGCGCACCAGATTGCCATCAACGTGGCCGCTGTCACTTACATGATGGCAAGCGGTATTGCGGCTGCGGCCACCATCCGGGTGGGTAACCAAAAGGGACTCGGAAATTTCAGGGCCATGCGCATGGCGGGCATCAGCAACCTGGTGATGGGAGCACTTTTCATGATCGGCAGCGGTCTGCTGATCATGCTGGGAAACAGGATTATCCCAATGTTGTACATTGATGACCCAGAGGTGATCCGCATCGCTTCCTCGCTGCTGGTGATCGCCGCGCTGTTCCAGATTTCGGACGGAGTGCAGGTGGTGGGGCTTGGTGCCCTGCGCGGGATAGAGGATGTAAAAGTGCCGGGCCTGATATCGCTGCTGGCCTACTGGGGAATTGGCCTGCCCATTGGCTATTTCCTGTGCTTTAAAGCAGGCTTTGGGGTAGACGGTATATGGACGGGGCTGCTGGCTGGGTTGACAGTGGCCGCGTTGCTGCTTACATTGCGGTTCCGCGCGCTAAGCAGCCACCTGCTCCACAGCAAAAATATGTGATAGCGGCGTCTTTCCGGAATTAAAATCCATCCGCTCCTGTTGCCGTAAAAGAATTGTATTTTTAACTTTTAGCCGAGAAGAATGTACACCTTTACCGTATTCCTGTCGTTGTGGGCAAGAATATTGCTTCCCCTCCTCTTTCCGGACGCTGCCGCTGCAAAAAAGGAAATGATCGCCGCCCCTGAAGAGAAAGTATATACTGAGCAGGTGCGCTGGTCGCCGGACCGGCGCCTGTCCTGGGAGGATTTTAAGGCAGACCCGGATGCCGAGAACCCTCACCACGCCCTGACGGCGGCCAACCTGGCCGTAAACGCGCAGTGCCAGCAGAACGGTTTTTCTTACCAAGTGAGCTGCGTGTTCCTGCCTAGCCAGTCATGGACGAAAAACGTTGAATCGGAGAAATTGCTGAAGCACGAGCAGCTGCACTTCGACCTGACGGAGGTGCATGCCCGCCTGCTGCGCCGTGAGCTGGAGGCGCTGGGCTGCGCTGATCTGAAGGACAAGCTCAGCGTAACCGTAACCAACGCATTCGCGCATTGGAAGGCCGAGCAGAGCGCCTTTGACGACGACTGCAAACACGGACTGAACGCGGCAAGAGAGCGCGCATGGGCCGCAGACATTGCGCAGCGGCTGAAGCAGCTGGAAGCCTACCAGTAAGCATTAACTGTCCACTCCGTTCCGGAAACATTATTACGAGGATTCTCGCGCCATATAAATGCCATGCGCACCAAGCAGCCGGAGGCGAAGAAGCCATATATAAAAGCGGAAGCCATCGCCCTGATCTACGGCGATGGCTTCCGCTTTTACATACAGGGCTATATGGACCCGATGATCCTCAACCTTATAGCGACACAAAATTTTGTGTCGCTACGGCATGCCCTTCGGGCTATTCATGCCAGGACTTTCATCTACTTTATCTAAATCAGAGGTGGCGGGCCCGGTGATTACTTTGCCGAGCGGGTCGAAACGGGAGCCGTGGCAGGGGCAATCCCAGGAGCTTTCCACATCGTTCC